>NZ_WBYQ01000002.1:0-455674 GCF_013282925.1 Marinobacterium sp. xm-g-48 | reverse complement strand
ATTATTGGTTATGGCGCAGCTTTCTATTTACTTTCACTTACTCTGAAATCAATCCCTGTTGGTATTGCATATGCAATTTGGTCAGGGCTTGGCATAGTTTTAGTTACTCTAGTCGCATGGTTTATGCACGGTCAAAAACTTGACCTTTGGGGATATGTTGGGATGGGGTTAATCGTTAGTGGCGTTGTTGTTCTCAACTTGCTTTCAAAAACTAGCGCACATTAATCCAGTGCATCTAATAAGTTACTCAAGTGTACTGCGTCTGCTATACCTGGCTAAGAGGGGCAGTTATAGCTACTTTTCAGGCCACCTAGCAAGGCGTTAATGTCAGCTTTGGGTCGTCTTTGACCGCTCATTCAGACTTCATAGGAGAGATGGTTTTGATAGTATTTGACCGTTAAGCTACGCTCTAATTCTCGCTTAACGGTTCTTTAGAGTCTTTTCGAAATGCCCTGACCTCTCCCCCAAAAACTAGACCATGACCTCGATGAGATTTCCATTTAACCTAAAGGGATGGAGATCTCGATATGAAGAAGCGTTACACCGAAGAACAGATCATTAAGGCGATCAAAGAGCATGAGGCAGGAGCCAAGGTAGATGACATCTGCCGTAGGCTAAATGTATCAGCTGGAACCTTTTACAACTGGCGAAGTAAATATGCTGGTCTTGAGGTTAACGAAGCCAAACGCCTTCGTGAGCTTGAAGCTGAAAATAATAAACTCAAGAAGCTTCTAGCGGAGAAGTTACTTGAGGTCGATGCTATGAAGGATGTTCTCTCAAAAAAGTGGTAAAGACCGCTCAGCGTAAAGAGGTGGTCACACATCTGATTGAACATCATAACTTAAGTGAAAGAGCTGCTTGCAGACTGGCTTGTTTAGGCAGATCGAGCTTTCGATATGTGGCCACGCCAACTGATGATTCAGCACTTCGGGATCGGCTAAAAGAACTGGCTGCAAAGCAGTCAGCTTACGGTTATTTGATGTTGCACAGTCTTCTTAAGACTGAGGGACTAGTCATTAACAAGAAGCGTACATATCGCCTCTATACGGAAGAAGGACTTCAGGTCAGAACTAAGAAGCGTAAGAAGCTAACTCGTCCTAGACAGCCTCTAGAGGTGCCTACTGAAGTAAATCAGCGTTGGTCCATGGATTTTGTAGCCGACCAATTAGCTGGCGGACGCAGATTTAGGGTTTTGAATGTTGTCGATGACTATTCAAGAGAGATGGTTGGGCAGTTGGTCTCTATATCAATCAGTGGACGACAAGTTGCCAGATTCCTATCGGAGCTGATTGAGTCACGTAGCAAGCCTAAAAAGATTATTTGTGACAACGGAACAGAGTTTACTAGCAAGGCGATGTTCTTTTGGAGCAAAGAGACAGCTGTGCAGCTAGGATTTATTCAGCCAGGCAAACCCACTCAAAACGCTTTTGTTGAGAGCTTGAATGGCAAATTTAGAAACGAATGCCTAAATCAGCATTGGTTTAGAACGCTGGATGAAGCAAGATATGAGATCGATTTATGGCGAGATCATTACAATAAAGTAAGACCACATAGTGCACTTGGCTATGTGCCACCAGAGGAATTCGCTAAGCGTGCTGCTTAGCAAAATCTCATCGAAGAAGTGGTACTAACTAAGGGGAAAGGTCAATAATCACCCTATAATTCAAAAATCTTGTCACAAGACCACTAGATAAATGTTGCAGAGCACTGAATAGCGATGTTGCCTTTTAAATTAGGTTAAGATGTGAAAGTGGTGAGTAACTGGTTTCTCAATACTATTTGTTCTCCTGTCGGTATTTCAGACCATCAAGTGCAAGCCATACAAACGAGGGGATGTAAGCATCTTTTTTGTTTAACAGTCGATAGAAACTTGATGGGTTGTAGTTTAGCGCATGAGCTAAATCCGCCTTAGTTATCCCAAGCTCAGCTAGCTTTATGCTAAATACGATATCCTCATTTGCTTCAATGAAATTTTCCAGTTGGTGCCAAATGTCTTTCAACTGTAGTTCGTGGCGAAGGGTAACTGAGTGCCTCTCAACCTTTTTGCCCCCAAATTCGAATTCGTAAACGTTATTGCTTAGCTCGGTGACTGTAACCTGATCATGCATTGATTCAAATGCCGCTTTCAGGGTGATGTCATTACCGTGAAGTGAACGGTAAACATGATCTTGAAGCATTTGTGTGACAACTCCCAACAGTTGACTGCCGAGGTTGCTTGGTTCACTGAATGCATCTGTTTCAGCTTCTGTCAGTCCTTTTATATTCAA
Organism: Marinobacterium sp. xm-g-48; assembly: GCF_013282925.1. NCBI lineage: Bacteria > Pseudomonadati > Pseudomonadota > Gammaproteobacteria > Oceanospirillales > Oceanospirillaceae > Marinobacterium > Marinobacterium sp. xm-g-48. The sequence goes on along the minus strand of NZ_WBYQ01000002.1, from coordinate 453,407 downwards.
AATTTGTAAGCCTATATAGCGCTCACGCTCGCCCGTGTTTTCAATATTTATTGAGCCGTTAACGTTGATGCAGACACTCAGACCCAAGCCTATTTCATCACACTCAACGAAATAACCATCGTTATCCTTGGAGATCGTTAATGAAAGTGCTAATCCGTCAAAGGGGATTATTCTTTCCTGAATCTCATTGATGTCGATTGGGTTTATGAAATTTTCGAATTCTTTGGTGAATGTAGTAGTCATAGTTTGCTCCTGTATTGTTTAACTATGTTACCAGCATTACATATCTATTTGCATTAGTCAATATCAATAAGCAATATAACATTGCACATTGCAACGTCAAAATTTTCTTACATCCAAAAAACACTTAGTTATGGGGAAGGCTGGTGTGATTTACTACCTTAGATACTAGGCGAGTAATTTAATGAGGATAAAGAATCTCTTTTCGCTGTGAGGAATATGCAATTAGGTAGCAACTATACCCCCAGAATGGCTATTTCCAATCCACATAAAAATTTAATCCAAAGGATGTAACAGATACGATTATTTATAAGTAAGCATCGTATGTGTTACACCCACTTTATTTTGTGCAACGTTCGAAATTTGTTAGTTCTTTTGGAGTTAATTGCTCCATAGGTGTGTTCCATATCACTTTTAGATTCAATTCAGAGAGAGGTGCATTGAAGAGACACGTATGGATACTTCAGATCCACATAAAATTTCATATCTCTCGTAACACATACGATTTTTTATAAGTAATCATCGTATGTGTTACATACGCATTTCCTTAAATGGTTGGTCTCTTCGTTTTTGTGGAATTCAAGACTCCATAGGTTTCTCCTATATATTCAGCAAGCTCGCTTCAGCGTGGCTTCAATGCCTATTTCAATCCCAAAACTCTGTAACGCATAGGTTTGTTTAATTAGATCGGCAGGTATCGGACAAAATAAATAGTAATATTAATATAATTAATAAAATTAAAATAAATAATAGTTGTAATTTAGTATTAATAATTATAATATTAATTCTGAGAGATTAAACAAGAGAGAGGAAACAAATGTTTAATTAGAAAAAGGTAAGTAGAAAAATGCTTTATTACACATATTCGCAAGCAGCTAAAGGAGCCGCTGAAAAAAGAAATACAATTTACATGTCATCAGAAGAAGATCTCCTTCGAAAGATGGCGCCTGATTCGAATCACCACGCAGATGAGTCAAGCGATATGGCCGATCTCATTGCAGGAATTACTGAATCCTACAAACGCTATGACCGCGTTCTTGTGGTCAAAAATCGAGAAGAGGTTGCTCCTCTAATCGACACTCTTGTTGAGCACAAAACTGACGTTCTTGTTGCCAATGAAAGCACTCTCTTCTGCAGTAAAAATCTAACCCGAAGATCAGAGCAAGAGCTCTATAAGAATCAATTCAAATCAGTTGATGATATCGATCTAGCTTTCATAGCAAAGCTATTCGCAGACATGATTCCTGTTCGATTTACCCGTAACCAAGTTGTCGCCAATATTTTGAATTCAAACGATCAACTCATCCGCGAAGAAGTTGAGTCACATCTGGATGCAGCTATTAAGCACATTGATGACAAAGTGCGAAAAGGCAAACGCATTAACCATCCAGAAAAGCTAACCATCTCATCGATCCAAGACGCATATGAATACATCAAAGAGCTCAAGCGAGGCGTGGTAATTCTTAAAGCTCCAACAGCATCAGGTAAAAGCTTCGAATTGATTTACCCGCTGCTTTCAAGTGCAGTAGGGAATGCTCAAAAAGCGATTCATATTTCCCATAGACGCTCTATTGCAGCCAATGAGGGATTATCTGGTATTCAGGGGTTAATACATTACCAGTCGGTAACCCCTGAAACTGAGACAGAAGTTAGTGCTCTAAATGTGGTTGTAAATAGCCTGGTTAAATGGAATTTGCAGCCTGCCACCAAAGATCTCGATTTTGTTTTTGTAGATGAAGCTACTCAAACTTTGAATCATATTTTTGAATCCAAAGTTGAAAGAAGAGCAGAGGTATTCAATAAACTCAAAGAAACAATCAACTCAACAGATGTTGCGGTTCTTGCCGATGCTGATGCGGACGATACATTACTCGATTTTGTTCATCGATCTGGTAGGGATGACGTAACAATTATCGAGATGCCTAGGGCGCATACTGATATACAAATAAGGGTTGGGGATTACTCAGCAGTGTCCTCTAAATTTTTGAACGCTGTTCACAATGGTGAGACTTGTATCCTAGCAATTGATAACAAAGAGACTGCAGTAGGCTTGGCTGCAAAGGTTCAAGACACTTATAAGAAGAAAGTTCTCCTGGTTACCTCAGACAACATCAACGGCAAGCAGCAGAAGGCATTCATTAAGAATCCAAATCGTGAATCAAAGAAATATGATGTCGTGATTTTTTCACCTGTGATTACCTCCAACTTATCAATTACCAATAATCATTTCTCACGAGTATTTGGTCTTTTCAGTGGTGTCGTGAGCCCATCGGATGCCATCCAAATGTTGCGCAGAATTAGGGCTGCTAAGGTTCTTGAAGTTGGAGTCAAAGGGTCAATTTACCGTGATTTCGGAGCGGAATCTGAAAGCTACCAAAGAGACCGTTACGAGGCGGGAATTCAGGCTACTCAATTTGGATATGCTAACGAAGTTGATGTTCAGAATGGGGACCTTGAGGACAAAGACTTCATGGACATCGCAGTGAAAATCAGATCACACAGCGCATTTTTGAGAAACCATTTTATCCCTGCTTTTGTTAGCAATGCTGAAGAAGATGGATTTGAAGTATTAATTGATGAATACAGTGAAGTGGATAGCAAAAATGGCAAGAGCATTCTGAACTCTGCAACAAAGTTGGTTGATGCGTTGTACCGCGAAAAGATGCTCAAAATAATCAACAACTCTGATGGTTATGAGTTTGACGAAAACTCATTAGTTGCTTCTTCTGCATATCTTTCTGAATATGAGGATATGAAACAAGAGTTGGCCTCAAATGATCTTGCTGAAGAAGATTTGAATCTTTGGAGTAGGGGGGCGCTAGTCGAAAAGCTAGAGAATATTGAAATCGCTTTGATGAGTAGCTCTGATCTCAAGGTTCAATTAGAAATGGATTCCCATCGTGACATCCTGAGTAGAAGTTACGTTGCTTCCAAAAGGAAGTTTTTCGACCTATTTAAAGATACTCTCAACCTAGATCTGAAGAGCGGTGAAGGATCGTTTACTAGTGAACATGCATTCGATTTATTGAATTCAATTTGTGATAACTGGAACGAGTTCAACTTGATCAGCGAGATTAAGGTAACTGAGAAATGGCGCAATTCATCTCACCCCGTGCGAACAGTAAAGAAGCTACTTTTGAAGTTCTTCAACCTCGATTTGGTCACAAAGCAAAACCGTGAAGACAAAAGGTCGTACATCTTGAATGATGTTTCATATGATCGAATGATGGATATCATAGAGCGAAGAGCTAGGAGCAGAGCAGTTATTCGTAACGAATAATTTGTTGTTGGGCTGTTTTGAACTATTCGTAACGAATACTTTGCCTCGTCTTTGTTGGGGGGGAAGGTCAGGGTATTCGCTGCGAATACTTTGGTGAATCAACAACTAGCTTCACAGAATTACGCATGTATTCAAACGATAATACTCTCGGCAGTTCTGTCTCTGTGACCCCAGTGGATGGCTAGATTCCTTGGTAACAAAGAGAATCATTAACTATTCGCTGCGAATAGTTAGTCGCGTGGCCTATAGAATTATTCGTAACGAATAGTTGGATGTCAGTTCTGTAAGATTATTCGTTACGAATAACATCTTACATTAGTAACTAGCTTAGCTGCTCTGGGATTGAATTCAGACGAGAATACATCTTAGCCTACTAGTAAAACATCAGCCTGCGGGTGATTTGAATCCACAAGAGCTAAGTAAAATCACTAACTATTCGTAACGAATAGTTGGAAACGTCGCTGTAGAATTATTCGTAGCGAATAATATAGGTGAAAGCGTGGCTAGCACTTTGGCTAAGAAGATGATCGATTATTCGTAACGAATAGTTAGCATTATAGTTGTTGGGTATTCGCTGCGAATACTTTGGTGTATCAATAACTAGCTTCACAGATTTACGCATGTATTCAAACGATAATACCGCTCGGCAGCTCAGTTACTGTCATCCCAGTGGAAGGCTTGATTCCTTTTTATCAAAGAGAATCATTAACTATTCGTTGCGAATAGTTGGTAGCGTTGGCAATGGAATTATTCGTAACGAATAGTTAGCTTAGACTTTTTTGGGTATTCGTTACGAATACTTTGAATTCAAATTTGTATTTCCCGAGATCTCGACTACTTTTAAGTGGTAAGCAGAGATAAGGAGATCAAAATGCTTGTACTAACCCGCAACAAAGAAAACGACACAATCTTAATTGGCGACAACATCGAAGTCGTCGTATCAAAGACCGCTAGTGGCGAAATCAAAGTGGCAATTGAAGCGCCGAAGGATGTGCCGATTGTTCGCAAAGAACTGTTGGATTGATATCAAGAAGGGAAGCATCCGCTTCCCTCCATAATGTTTCTTAGTCAACCGATATCAATTGCTTTGAAAATTCGGTAAGAAGCCTTTGATGTCCCAGCATAACCGAGCAAAAAATACTGGGTGAACTGTTGGGTTGTCTGAATGGGTGTAATTGTCGTACCAGCGAAGATCTATTAAAGAGCCTTTAGGCAGAGCATCAAATCCTTTGGCTGAACCAGGGATCTGGTGGGTCATTCTAATGAATGGTTGATCATCAAAGTTCCCATTGGTTATGAATTTAAAATAGATTCTTACTAAGCGCTCAACAAATATGTTTTCGCCATTGTATGAACTAGGATCATATGCTTTTTGGCCCTCGGGCGTTTCGACATAAACGTGTTTGTAATGACAAATTGTCTGAGTAAATCCATTACCAAAGAAGCCCGCTACATCTCCAGCATTCATTTCTGCGAAATCAAAACCCTCATGAGCCATTACTTCAATAAGACGGTCCCAAAAGATAAGTGAGTCATCGTTATCAGTAAGCTGAGAGAAGTTCTTGTCGAATAACATCCCTCTCATTTCTGGCCATACTTCTGCCCATTTTTCTTTATCTGAACGTAATCGTGTAGATGCGAAATCAAATGCATTACAACCATTCTTGACCGCAAGATCTACAATTTCGGGGTCATCCTGAAACACCTCTGGTACGTATCGAAGAAAAGTTCCCATGTTCGTCACGCCAGCTTTAATTACATTTCTATCTGATTGATCCGACTCTATTAAACGCTGAAATAGCATGGATGGCTGATCTGAATACGATACTAAAGAAATGAATTCGCTAGCAGTTATAGATTCGTCATTTTTAAGTTTTTGAAGTAATTCATCTGATGGCTGAATCAAATTCTCAGGGTGCAGAATTTCCTCTGTTCCAGAATATTGTTCGTCAGATTCGGTTTCTGAAAGAACAATGTAATTGAATTCAGGATCGTACGAGTGTGTTGGTGAGGTTTCAGGATCTGTCATTACCGCGTATTGGCGACCCCAAAAATGAGCATTTTTATGTGTATGCTGACTTTTTCTAAATTTAGGTAAAATCACCTCAAAAATTACTACGTAGCCTACCAAAACTACCCATAAATATAGTGCAGTTTTCCCCAGCCAGTTTTTGTAATTGTCGCTCAAATAGGTAAGTCCTAATGCTAAAAGCACATAAACTGCCAGTCTAAGAAATCCGTTCTTCTTCCAAGATGACATAAAATCCTCAAACCTTGTATTCACTTAGTATGATTTTGATTAGACCATAAACATAGATCAGTTATCCAGGGGGTATAAGTATACTAGTAGCTAGGTGTCGAATTTTTGAATGGTCTTAGAATTATTCGTGGACTATATATGGTTTTTAGTATAGAAATATGTATTTAGGATTTAGGGGGTGTAAAAATGAAAGCGTTAATATTAATGTGCACGCTGAGTGTTGTTTCTTATGAAGCTATTGCTGGTTGTACCACAAATCGAATAGGAAGTTCTTCATTCACTAACTGTACTGATGGTTCCAGCTATACTTCTACCAACATTGGTGGGACAACTTTTCATAGTGGAGACATTAATGGCACAAGCACTAGAATTGGTGGGACTACTTTCCATAATACCGATATAGGTTCAGGTACCTCGACTAACATTGGAGGCAGTACCTTTCATAACTTTGGTGGGCAGTCAGGAACTAGTACGCAGATCGGCGGTAGTAGCTTTAACTCATTCGGGGGTGGATCAAGCACATGTACTCAAATTGGAACATCCACTTTCTGTAATTAAAGTCATTTTTTATTAATGTATTCACCGTGAATTTGGCGCTGTTCGGAAGGCTTTTTACTAAGGGTTATTTAGCGCAATATCTGTGTTCTGAATAACGACTGCTCCAAAAGCACCTCTCCTGCAGCGCTTTCATTCATTGAAACAGTAATTACCTGAAACATGCCGTTCCATTCAGGAATAAAAGAAGCGTGTATAGATAAGTACATATCATCAGCACCATCTCTGAAAGTGTAGCTACTAGTTAAAGTTTTGTAGCCTCTCCAGGAAGTGAAGACTCGTGGGGATGGGGTAAGACGGTACATTCTTTCTACTTCAGCAATTGAACCAATAAGAGCTCCATCAATATTTGCCTTAATACTTCTTGGATAAAATGCAGTGTTGTAGCCAATAAAAAGATTCTCACTAACCATTTTCTGAAGAGATCTAATGGTTACGGTCACTCCATTGGCTTGAAGCTCCTGGCTACTTTCTTGGAAAGGCGAGTCGCTGAGGATTTTTAGCTTTGAGGCTGAGTAGATATATTCATGTTCTTCATCAGTCCAGACAGGATTTAGTAGTCTCTTAGCATTTGCCAACCCTGAATCAATCCTTGATAGAGCAGATTGAACAAGCTCCTCAGTTACAAATACTTTTTGTCCTTTGAGCTCAATGGGACTTCTATTAGCTGCGGCTTGAAGGTAGCGCTCTCCTTTAGCGGCAAATTCGCTTACATCAAATTCTTTTGGAATTTTTCCAGAGTAATAGAGTTCTTGAAATGTCTTTTCGTAATTAGGGGTCTTTACAACTCGTCCTGCGCGGATTGAATTCAATGCTGAGGTCCAAAGCTCTCGTTGATATTTCAAGGATAGCCCTGCGATATCTTCAATATAGTTGTTGTAAGTTCCTTTGAACGAAGGGCTTGTAAGGTCTATGTCTTTAGGTACTTCTGCCCAGAACTCAGTATGCATTTCACGTGTCAACAGAGTTCCCGTGCCAAGTACAATTTCAATAATTTCTTGCTGCTTCAGGGTAAGGTACGGATTTGTGCTCGCATAAGAATTAAATGAATAAAGTAAGAAAAATAATAATGCTAGATAACGTCTCAAACTCTACTTCCTCTTTTCAAGGCGATTACATTCTGTGGCTAACCTTACATCAGCTAACACAGCTCAATTAACTTAAATCTATTAATACTAGGTTAGGCTTTCTCAAGGTATAGTTAAATAGATTTATCTAAAAAGGCTAAAGTCATGTCTTGGTTATCTATTCGGTCAGCCCTTCTATCGCTTGTTACGACAGGCATAATCGCTACTAGCATTAACGTTTCAGCAATGGATCAGTATGTTGTGATTAAGCCCGTTAAGGCTTTAGGTGACCAATTGTTAACAGTTGGTTCGATAGTCGAAGTGCTTGGTATAAACGATGTTCCATCATCAGTGGCTCAGAGTGGAAAATTAATCACCTTTTTAAAAGGTGGAGAGGTCTTTACTGCTGACGCTGCGAACTTTGAAAAGACAATTCAAGACTCAAACTTATCGTTAACGCCATTTGAATTTGTGCCATCGAAGGGTGGTAATGCTCAGGTCTGTTCGACACTGTATCGGACGACCGACAAAGCACGTTTAAATCCTGAATCTGAAGATCTTGCAAAGTACATCCAGGTTTTTAGTGATGGCAATCGCGTCAATGCAAACTTCATCGCACCCAAGACAGAGCTTTATTACCAAGACATGAGCTATGAGCGATTTTCTCGCAGTAGCACTGATCTATGTATTCAAGGCTTAGAATACGATTCGACTTATTCAGTTAAGTTTCTATCAGGTCTTTCAGTTGTCAGTTGTACTGCTGAAGAATGTAAGCCATTCCAGCTAGACAAAGAGATTACCTCTTGGGCTCAAACTGGTTCTAAGCCTGCAAGCATCAATATTTCTAGTGGCCAAACCATACTTCCAGCCAAGCAAACAGCATTGGTACCAATCACTGTTACAAATTTGAAAGAGATCGATGTTCAGATCTTTAAAGTTGATCTTCGAAGCATTAACTCTGGTTACTACAATTTCAAATCACTTGATGGGTATGATGTTAAGGGCTTTGAAAACAATGTTGGGTTAAAAGTTGGAAGCTACACAGTTCCAGTTTCTGTTGAGCCTAATGTAGGTAAGAAAATTAACTTAGATCTTTCTAAGATGATTCCAGTTGATGAGCCAGGTCTATATGTTGCTATCTTCGAATCCGAGGCGCTGGGTTTAAGTAATTATCAGACTCGACCAACTCAATGGTTAATCCGTTCAAATATCGCTGTTTCTACTTATCACGGAATTGAAAGCACTAAAGTTCTGCTATCAGAGTTCGATACGACATCTGCTATCTCAGACGCTGAGGTAACTGTCCTTGCAGGGAATAATCGAGTCTTATTCGAGGGCAAGTCAGACAGAAATGGCCTGGCATCGATTCCATCTAAACTAATCGCAGGCAATGGTGATCATGCACCCAAGTATCTGATCGCTAAACGTAACCATAACGAGATAGCCCTTGTTGAGTTCAAAGCTAAAGGAAATACTTTAAGCGTTGGTCAGAACGGGGAAGAGAAAAAGGATTCCCGTGATGTATACCTCACAACTGATCGAAAATTATACCGAGCTGGAGAAAAGGTAGAGTTTTTATCCATTGCTCGTGACACTTCTTTAAACGCTTTGTCCGATAAAGACTTCAAAGTGGAATTGAGAGATCCAGAGGGTCTGGTCGTTCACACCGAAGTTATTAATAGTGGAGATGTAGGCTTCAATTCTGGAACCATTCCTCTCAGTGATTCTGCTCGTCTAGGTAAATATGAGTTACGCGTTTTGGGAATGGATGAAGTCGTTTTGGCTTCTCATGAAATAAAGCTTCAGGACTTTGTTCCTTTGACTATTGAGACCAAGCTATCAATCCCAAGCCCTTGGATTGCAACGACTGATAACTATTTCGAATTGAAGTCTTCGTATTTTTCAGGCGGCGCAGCTGCTGGCTTGAAAGCAGAAGTGCAGACGTCTCTAATTAGAAAATCCTCACACTCTAATCCTGAATTGAGTGGTTACTATTTTGGCCTCAACGAGGCTGCGTCTAATGATGCGCTTAATTCTTATGATGATAACGTGTTAGGTGATGACGGTACCTACACGGCTAAGCTCACTATCGATGCAGAAAAATACGCTAAGAGTGGTATCTATTCTGTTCGTATAAAAGGCTCAACGTTCGATATCGGTGGGCGACCCAATACAGCAGTTCTTGATGTTCCACTTGATACCAATTCAAGTTATCTCGGAGCAAAAACTCTCTTTGATGGTGCGTTAAGTGATGGTGCTTCACCTTCGTTCAAAGTTGTGAACGTTGATATCGATGGAACGAAACAGCCACTTCAAACCTACAACTACAAACTTCAGCGCGTCGAATATGACTTCAACTGGTACTACGATAACGGTTGGCGTTACAGAAGAACTCGCTTAGGTTCTGAAATCATTGCTGAAGGTACTTCAGACTCTGAAACTTTGGCTTTGGATACAACCTTTGGTTGGGGTGCATATGAACTAAGTATTGAAAGTGCTGATGGCTTCAATACCGTTGTTCCATTCTGGGCAGGCTGGTACGGAGATAAACCCGTTACAGAACCAACTGATTTGGCTCTTTCTGCGGAAAGAGTTAATAAGAGTCAACTTAAGGTTCGAGTAAAAGCGCCTTTTGCTGGGCAGCTTCGTCTCATGGAAGCAACAGGTGATATCGAATCTATTTCGTTCCACGAAGTTTCCAAGGGTGAAAATGAAATCCTTGTACCTTCAAAGGTAAACGCTGAGCCAGGGTTCCATGTGTTAGGTACTTTGATCAGACCAATCACGCGAGGTCAGGAACACCTTCCTCAAATCGCGATGGGAACCAAATGGATTTCACAGCTATCAGATAATCGCATTATTGATACTCAAATAGTCGTTGATGCCAAACAGCGCTCAACTGAGTCAACAGATGTAACGATTAAACTTGATGTTGATTCGGGTAAGGCGCGTATCTTCCTCGTTGATGATGGTATTCACGCAATTACTCGTTATTCAAATGAAGATCCATCTAAGTTCTTCTATGGACCAAGAAAGTTGTCACTCGGATTCCTCTCGAATTTCGGTTCTCTAGTGCAACAAGATGATTCACTCGCTGCATACGGAGTGGGTGGTGACCAGGCGGCTGGAGGCTCTGCAGTAGCTAAATCTGATTTCTTCAAAACAGTCATTGCTAGTTCGCCAGTATTAAATATTTCAAATGGGTCTGTTTCATATTCATTTGATGCGCCTGATTTTGAAGGACGTTTAAGAGCAGTTGTGATTGTCGCAGGTGAAAGTGGTGTGGGCTTTGAGCAGGCTGATATTGCTGTTCAAGATCAGATAAGTATCGATACATCTCTGCCTCGCTTTGTCGGTGCTGGAGACAAAATATCAGGTAAGTTAGGACTTCGTTTTAATGATCCAATTGATCAGGTGACTCTGACTCAGAAAGTTGGTGAGCAAGAAACTGAGACTACTTTGCCAGGAAGCGTTGGCGGCAAACCGCTAAGTCAGAGTATCAGCTTGAATGCACTGCCAAGCGGTAACATCCCAGTCGATCTTAGTCTCAAGTATGGAAACACTAAGATCGATCGTGATTACAATCTCGTTGTTCGTGAACCGTCTTACCCGTTAACCAAAATGTTCTCGGTTAAGCTGGAGAATGGTGTTTTCTCAAACAGTCAGTCTATTAGCGCACTAGATCTTTCAGATTTCAGTAACACTGATAATGCTGAAGTTTTGTGGTCACTAAGCCCGCTTCCAGGTGCTTCAATGAACTCTGTAGTTCAGTCGCTAAATCGTTACCCATATGGCTGTATAGAACAGACATCGAGTGTTACTCGAGGTTTGTTTGTTTCTGCCGATAACACCAAAGAGTCAGCAGACGTTCTAGAAAAGATTGCTGCGGGCGTAGAGCGAATTATTGCTAAGCAAAAAACTAATGGCGCTTTTGGTTACTGGGATCGAAATGACCGAGTTGAACTAGAATATCTTCCGTATGCTGTGGATACCCTTATCAGTTCTCGCAAGTATCTAAAGGATACAAGCAAGGTTGATGAAAGTATTAAGAATGCACTTCATTACATCGATCGTCAGTTCTTCGAAGATGCTTGGACAGGTATGTATGCTTATGGTGTATTAGCTCAGTCAGGTTACGAGGTAACTTCTCGTGCTCGATATGCTATCGACGAACAACTTCCCAAAGCACTATCTGGCAATAAATGGCTAGGAAGGCAGTTGGATTTGGTTGCTGCAGGATATTGGCTAGCAATTCAGATCAAAGATCAGAAACGTGCAGATGCGTTATCTATCCAATTGCAGGCTTTGCTTGAAGAGAGCGAAACTTTGTCATTACCTGATTGGTTCAATGGATCAGATGATTGGTTCCAACCATCAAGCTTAAGAGAGACGCTCGATAAGCTTAGATACTGGTACCCACGTTCAGGTGTCATGGTAGGAGCTTTGTCAGCTTCAGAACGCTCTGATGCGATCAACCAGTACGTAGCTAAGTCCATCAATAAACTTGCTACAGCTGATTATCGCTCTACCCTGGATAACGCAAACTTTGCATCTTTACTCAGTGGAGAACAGGCTAAGCTTGATGCGCTATCAATCAAAATTGATGGTATGAGTATTCCTGTACTTGCAGACAATTCTGTAGCTATTGGTAAAGATAAAGTCACTCAAGGTTTCGAACTTGATCACTCTGTTGATGGTGATGTTTATCTCAATGCTGAAGTTGTTGGTAGACGCGCTCATGACAACAGCATTGATAACGGTTTCAAACTAGGCAAAGTTTGGGTTGATGCAAATGGCAGAGCCTTTAATGATAACCAGCGCCCACTGAACGTTAAGCAGGGTGACTTGTTTACAGTAATCGTAGCAATCGAACCAACTGATGATCATGGGTATGGGAATCTAATGATGACCGACTTGTTGCCAACTGGTTTTGAGATTGAGACACAAGCTGGCTTTGATCCATTTTTTATCGATAAAGATGGTGAGAAGATTGTATTAGATAGGGTTTATCGAGCTAAACCAAACTGGTCTGAGTCTATGGACGATCGCTTCATAGCTAATTTCTCAAGATCTTGGGATAAAGGTGATATGGTCGCTGCTTACTACCAAGTGCGAGCTGTTTACACTGGTGAAATGGTTATCCCTGATGCCCATGCAGAACTGATGTACCGTCCTGAAATTAATGGTCGCAGTGCATCTACAACAGGATCAATTTCTGTAGGTGAATAAACGTTGGGCGGCGCTCTCGGTTGCGCTAATTACAACTCTTGGGATGGCTTCATTTTTGTGGCTGTCCCAACCATTACCACCATCCCGATTAAGCCACTTATCCTATAAGGTGTATTCGGAAGAGGGAGAGCCTCTAGCATCTCGAACGAGTGTGGATGGTTACTGGAGATTGCCTGCAAAGCTTGATGACATTGATCCCAAGCTTGTTAAGTTTCTTGTTGCTTATGAGGATAAAAGATTCTGGAGTCATATAGGAGTCGATCCTATAGCTTTAGCTAGAGCATCTTGGGATTTAATTACATCTGGCGAAGTTAAGTCGGGTGCATCTACTCTAACAATGCAAACTGCTCGTTTGCTTTATCCAGAATTAGCAAAGAAAACTATTCTAACTAAACTCAAGCAGATGGCGGTGGCCATTAAAATTGAGTATCACTGGTCCAAAGAACAAATCCTAGAAGCTTATTTCACTCTCGCTCCCTATGGAGGAAATATAGAAGGGATTATTACAGGGTCTGAAGCATGGCTATCTCGAAATCCAAAATACCTAACTGATCGCGAAGCAGCCCTCTTTGTTGCATTACCACAATCACCAGAATCGCGAAGACCTGATAAGCATCCCTCAATCGCGGAGCAAGCCACCTCTCGGGTTCTATATACAATTGCTGGTGATGTCGGGTTATCTCGTGAACGTTTGAAAGAGTCCACTCAGGAGCCTTTGCCTCTTCGTGTAGGCTCACTATCCTATAACGATCAGCATCTCATAGATCGACTCATGAGCTTTCGTGAAGGAGAGTTGGTCACCACCATCAACAATCAATGGCAGTCTGTAGCGCAGTCCATTCTCAAACGTCATGTTGAGAAGTATCCAGAATTTGTGAATGGATCTGTGATGGTTATAGAGCGTAGATCTGGAGATGTAAAAGTTTATGTTGGATCAGAGGGATACCATAACAAGGTCAGGAAGGGAGCAATCAATTACCTAACTACGCCTCGAAGCCCAGGCTCTACATTAAAGCCTTTGATCTATGGTATGGCGTTGAATCGCAACCTGTTGAAACCAAATTCAGTTCTCCAAGATAGTGAGATTCAAGTTGCTGGCTATGCTCCTACAAATTTTGATGATGGGTTTCATGGCAACGTGACTCTTAGGGATGCTTTGATTCAGTCGCTGAATATCCCAGCAATACAGACTTTGAATCAATTAGGTGCAGAGCTCGTCGACAACCAGATAAGACGATACTTGGAACTAAGTTCTGATCAGAGCAATAAGCCAGGTTTATCTCTTGCGGTAGGAGGTCTTTACTTAACTGCTGAGAACATCGCTAATTTGTATCTCGGGATAACTGAGCAGCCATCCGCCAGTATAAATTTTAGCAATGAAGGTGATACTTCGCTTAAAGAGCCATTGATCTCAAGTAGTGCCTCGAGTGATCTACTCTCATTAATGACACAGGTTGATTCGTCAGGTCGTAGGTACATACTTAAAACTGGTACCTCGAATGGCAAACGTGATGCTTGGTCGATTTATGTAACACAGGATCATATTGTTCTCGTATGGTTGGGTACAGCTGATAATCAGATTACAGATGAACTGGTAGGGGTGAAATCTGCTGCTCCCATCGGACAGGATTTGATAGCCAACTTAGATCTCGATGAGCCTCAGTATTCACAGTTCGTAGAGAATGAATTGTCTTTCAGAATCATTGAGCCCAAGGAGTGCGCTAGGCTAATACAGTATCCTGAGAATGATGAGCTCGTTGTCATTACAGGTAATAGAATGCGAGTAAGTGCAAGCGTTGATAGCTTGATTTGGTATTTAGACGGTGAGAGAACTAATGCAAAAGATCAGTCACTGCCAATTGATAGCCCTGGAGCACATGTAATTTCAGCTAGAGTAGGTAACTGCATTACAAATCATAAGATTTATGTGGAAATACACTGATCTGGTTAGGTATATGTTTTTAAAAATTTGAGTATGAAAAAACGCTTCGTTCTTAGGTTGTTATTTGCGTAATTAACCTTGAAACCAACTTGGTGTTTCTATGCTAGTAGATGGCATGTATTGTCATCAGAATATTCTTTTTAATCATCGTTTTTAATGGATTTGAAATCTCTATGATATGCGCTGAGTGGATTACGATTGTTAAAGATATTGTGGTTGCCTTAGCGGCTGGTATAACTGCAATAGTTGCTTATAAAGGGATCAATAAATGGCAGTCTGAACTTCATGGTAAGGCTGAGTTTGAGGTGGCGCGTGATTTGATGAGAGCTACTTATAAGTTGAGAGATGAGTTGGCATATTGTCGTTCACCATTTGTTTCGTCGAATGAATTTCCAGAAAATTACAATAGCTCGGAAAGTGTAAGTAATAAAGAGAACGCAGACGCTTGGGCGCATGTTTACAGTAAAAGATGGAATCCAGTTGGGGATGCGATTCGTCAATTCGACATGGCTGTTCTCGAGGCTGAAGCACTTTGGGGTGCAGATATTAAAAATAAAGCAATGGAATTGCGTCAATGTGCGCATACTTTGCATATCGACATTGATGCTTTTATTGCAGATAAACTGCATGGAGGGCAAGATTTTGAAAATAAAGACTTTGCTGAAAAGGTAAGGTCGAGTCTTAATGATATTAAGCTAGGCGATGAAAATCCTTTGACGAAACGGATTTTAGCTGCAATTTCTCAGATTGAAATAGAGCTAAAAAATCATTTAAAAAGGTAAGAAACGCTAACTTATATCAAGTCGATAAGATTAGACATTGGGTTGCTGGTTCTCATAAGCTATCCTATCTACTAAGTAAAAATTCATGCACAGGTTTCAACGTGTCCGACTTCAAAAAAATTGCCGAATTAGAAAAACGACTTTGGTCAGCAGCTGACAACTTGCGAGCAAATACTGGTCTTACAGCTCAAGAGTACAGCCGTCCAATTCTGGGACTTATCTTCCTTAGATATGCTGAGTTTCGATTCGAAAATGCCAAAGAACGAATGGGTGAACAGTCATCACGGCGTCGTGGCGGTGGAGACATCAAAAGTCGGATTCAGGCTGAGGGTGCGATGTATGTCCCTGATGAAGCCTTTTACTCAAATCTACTCAAACTCCCTGAGGGGCAGAACATCGGTCTTGCAGTCAACGAAGCGATGAAGGCTCTCGAAGCCGAGAACGAATCGATAAAAGATGCTCTGCCTAAGACCTACACCCGCTTCGACAATACTATTCTCAAGGACCTTCTGAAAAACTTTGCAGCCATCGATTTTGGCCTTGGGTCAGATGTATTCGGGCGAATCTATGAATACTTCCTCAACGAATTCGCCAAGAGTGAAGGTCAAGGTGGAGGTGAGTTCTTCACGCCCTCTAGCCTGGTACGACTCATTACAGAAATATTGGAGCCATACCACGGTAAAGTATTCGATCCAGCTTGTGGGTCTGGTGGCATGTTCGTCAGCTGTGCCAACTTTGTGGCGGGTCACAACAAGGATGCTTCTGATGAACTCTCAATTTTTGGTCAGGAAAAGACGGGTGACACTGTTCGTTTGAGCAAGATGAACCTTGCAGTACATGGACTTCAAGGCGACATCAGAGAGGGTAACTCGTACTACGAGGATATTCATAACTGCGCGGGACAGTTTGACTTCGTGATGGCTAACCCTCCGTTCAACGTAGATGCGATTCAGAAAGACCGATTAGCTGATGACAAAGCCCGTTTCCCCTGGGGTATGCCGAGGGTTGATAACGGTAACTACATTTGGATTCAAATGTTCTATGCCGCCCTCAACGAAAAGGGTCGAGCTGGCTTCGTTATGGCTAACTCTGCTTCGGATGCTCGAGCATCAGAGATGGAAATTCGCAAGGAGTTAATCCAGAGCGGTGCGGTGGACGTGGTGATTTCAGTGTCATCAAACTTCTTCTACACCGTGACCCTGCCATGCACATTATGGTTCTTTGATAAGTCCAAAATTGGTACGGATCGAGAGAAGAAAGTGCTCTTCATTGATGCCCGAAATATCTTTAGGCAAGTGAATCGATCTGTTCGGGACTACACCAGTGAGCAGCTTAATTTTATTGCCAACATTGTGCGTCTATATCGTGGCGCAAAAGTTGACACTACCTATCTAGAACAATATCCCGATGAGGGTAATACAGGCGACTGGAATGTAGAGACGCACTTTGCGGCGGGCACTTATGAAGACATTGCAGGTCTTTGTAAGGTGGCTACATTTGATGAAATTGAGGCGCAGGGTTGGTCACTCAGTCCTGGTCGTTATGTGGGAACAGAGAGCTCAAACGAGTTAAGTGATGTTGATTTTGTGGCGAAGATTTCAGAGCTTAGCGAGGAGTTTTCTGAATTAAATGCCCGTTCAATTCATTTGTCGCAACAGATTGAGACAAACTTAGTAAAACTCATGGGTACTCTATGAGTTATCAAACTGCCCAAATAGGGTCTCTAGCGAAAGTCATATCGGGTTATGCGTTCCCTAGTGCAGCATTCACGCTGGAAGGGGTTGTTCCTGTCATAAAGATTAAGAACATCAAGATTGGAACGGCGGATATTTCCGATGCAGCGACGGTAGCAGCTACATACTTAGACTCGCTTGATCCGAAATTTAGAGTCCAATCAGGTGACATTTTAATTTCACTTACGGGCTCACACATCACTCAACCAAACTCTGTGGTTGGCCGTGTAGGTCGATACCCTCGTTCGTTGCCTACTGCTCTTTTGAATCAACGTGCTGGCAAAGTGATTCCCAATCCAGAAATAGTTGATACTGACTACCTTTATTACGTGATGCTATCTGACGCAGTAAGACGAGAGATAGCTCAATTTGCTCATGGGGCAGCAAGTCAGGCGAACGTAAGTCCTAGCCAGGTTGAAAGCGTCGTAATACCACTTCCACCGTTTGAAACTCAGCGATTGATTGGGCAAACATTGGTGAGTTATGACCTCCTCATTGAAAACAACACCCGCCGCATCGCCATCCTCGAAGAGATGGCTCAAGTGATCTATCGGGAGTGGTTTGTTGAGTTCAATGCCCCTGGTCTTGATCGCAGCGGCTACTCATTTGAAATGCTACCCGATGGTTGGCAGATGCGAACTCTCAAGGAGGTATGTCGTCTCACAATGGGGCAATCTCCAAAATCTGAGTTTTATAACGAGGTTGGAGATGGACTCCCTTTTTATCAAGGAGTAAAAGACTACGGGAAACGATTCCCTGTTGCTCGTGTTTGGTGCAACAAGCCAACAAGGATTTCCGAGAAGGGAGATATTCTTTTTAGTGTCCGTGCACCTGTTGGACGACTCAATATCTCTACTGAAAAAGTGTCTATTGGACGTGGGCTCGCTTCTATTAAGCATAATGAAGGCTTTCAGAGCTTCTTGTTCCAACAGTTAAAACACATTTTTCAGAAGGAAGATATCATCGGTAACGGGGCGATTTTCAATGCCGTTACCAAGAGTGATATGGAGAATATTAAGCTTCTCCACCCTAGTACCAAATATCTAAAGCAATTCAGTGAAATAATCGATCCCATTTTTGATCAGCTTGTTGTACTTGAATCGATCAACTTAAATCTTGTTTCCCAACGAGATTTGCTTCTACCGAAGCTAATCTCTGGCCAAATAGAGTTGAGCTGAGCCCATGCCTTACACCGAAGATGCCTTAGTCGAACAGCCTGCCATTAATCTTTTTCGGGACCTCAATTGGAGCACTGTCACTTGCTGGGAAGAGACCTTCGGTGAGGAGGGGGCTGCTGAAGGTGAGTCCCTTGGACGTGAAACGCGGAGCGATGTTGTTCTATACACACGCTTACGGCAAGTGCTCACTAGGCTAAACCCTTCGGTATTGCCACGCATCATCCAAGAAGCTATCGATACGATCAGTCGTGATCGAAGCGCTATGAGCCCCATTGCCGCCAATGAAGAGGTCTATGCGCTTTTAAAGGATGGCTACGACTATATCAGCAATGAAGAAGGTGAAGAGGATGTAACCGTTCGTTTCATCGATTGGAACGAACCTAGTAATAACGACTTTCTTCTTTGCAGCCAAATGACGATCACTGGCGAGATTGAGACTCGCCGTCCAGATTTGCTGGGATTCGTGAATGGGTTGCCACTTGTCTTTATCGAGCTAAAGGCGAGTCACAGGGAGCTTATCAACGGATACAAGAACAATCTTCGTGACTATCGAAATACGATCCCTCAGCTGTTTGTTTATAACCAGATCATCATTATCTCCAACGGCATCCAGTCCCGTGTAGGGACAATCTCCAGTCAGTGGGAGCACTTCGCTGAATGGAAGAAGATTGAGTCTGAAGATGAGGCTCGAAAGGTTAGTTTAGAGGTAGTCATTCGAGGAGTGTGTCAGCAAGATCGTCTGCTGGACATCATCGAAAACTACATCCTGTATGTTGATGCCAAAGAGACGATCAAGATAGTTGCGAAGTACCATCAGTATCTTGGGGTCAATCAAGCCCTCCAGGGACTAGATGCAGTTGACGGTCGACTACAGTCTAAAAAGCTATCTAAAGGCCAGCTGGGCGTATTTTGGCATACTCAAGGCTCAGGTAAGAGCTTCTCAATGGTATTCTTTACCCGCAAGGCGTTTCGTAAGTACACGGGTAACTGGACGTTCGTTCTTGTGACCGATCGAACAGATCTGGACGATCAAATCTATAAGACCTTCAATGCCTCTGGATTGATTACAGAAGAGTGCCAGGCAGAGTCAGGCACTGAGCTAAAACAGCTTCTTTCTGAAGACCATCGCTTCATCTTTACGCTTATTCAAAAGTTCAAAGGTGATGATCAGGGTAACTACCCGATACTCTCAGAGAGAGACGATATTATCGTAATTACGGATGAAGCTCACCGTAGTCAGTACGACTCTCTCGCTATGAACATGCGCAAGTCGATGCCCAATGCATCCTTCATGGCGTTCACGGGTACACCTCTTTTAAGTGGAGAGGAAAAAACCAGAGAGGTGTTTGGTGACTACATCTCGATCTACAACTTCGCCGATGCTGTAGATGATGGAGCGACACTTCCTCTTTACTATGAGAACCGTGTTCCTGAAGTAACGATGTTGGGTGATGATGTTGGTTCGCAGATAGCTGATATTCTTGATGACGCAGATCTATCAGATGAGCAAGAAGCACGTTTGGAAAGCGAATTTGCCAAGCAATACCACATCATCACTCGTGAAGACCGTCTTGAACATATCGCAGAAGATCTCGTTCAGCACTATATCAATCGTGAACCCTTCCATGATGGGCGCCTCGGTAAAGCAATGGTGGTTTCTATTGATAAAGCTACCACTATTCGAATGTATGACTACGTTCAGAAAGCATGGAAGAAGAAAATTTCCCAGTTAGAGACTCAAGCAAGAGTTCTCTCAGGATCTCGCCTGAATCGGATCTCATATCAGCTAGAACATATGAAATCAGTCGATATGGCTGTGGTTGTATCAGGTGGTCAAAATGATGATGAGAAACTGGCTAAGAAAGGGATTGATTACAAACCTCATCGTGAACGCTTTTTGAAAGAGAAGCTTGATGAGAAGTTCAAAGATCCAGATGATCCATTACGCATAGTGTTCGTCTGTGCAATGTGGCTAACTGGCTTTGACGCTCCTGCAGTTTCTACACTTTACATTGATAAGCCGCTGAAGAGTCATACTTTGATGCAGACCATCGCTCGTGCTAACCGAGTGTATCCAGGTAAGTCCGCAGGCCAGGTAGTCGACTACATTAATATATTTGGCGCTCTTCAGTCAGCATTAGGTTTGTATGGTGGCGGTTCTGTAGAGGGTGGCTCGGGTAATGTGGACTCACCAGCCCAAGATAAAGGTGAGCTCCTATCAGCATTACGTATCGCTATTGCTGAAGTCACCGATTTCCTTCTGAAGAGAAAGATCGATCTAAAAGCCATTATTGATGCTCCGACGAACGACTTCACTAAGCTGACGCTTCTTGATGAAGCGAGTGAAATTCTGATGGATCCTGAGCATAAGAGTGAATTCATATCTTTCCTACGTCAGATCAATAGGATCTTTAAGGCGATACTTCCTGATGATTCTGCTTCAGCTTTCACCCCGCAGCGAATTGCCATCAACGTTATTTATAAACAGATTCGCGAGAAATCGGGCTTAAGTATCGATGATGAAGATGTTCTCGATGTGGTGCGTAATCAGGTTAACGAACTCTTAGATGAGTCTAT
The DNA here is from genome assembly GCF_013282925.1 of Marinobacterium sp. xm-g-48. NCBI lineage: Bacteria > Pseudomonadati > Pseudomonadota > Gammaproteobacteria > Oceanospirillales > Oceanospirillaceae > Marinobacterium > Marinobacterium sp. xm-g-48. The sequence continues at coordinate 432,564 of NZ_WBYQ01000002.1, read as the reverse complement.
TGAAACTATCGCAATCCATCCGAATCTACCAGAACCAATTAATATTGCTGGAATAGATTTTGACGCGCTTGCAGAGATGGTTGCCAAAATCACATCACCTAAACCTTCTGATGCAGAGCGACTTAAGAACATTATTGAACGCAAATTGTTGCCAATGGTTCAAAAGAATAAAACTCGCCAAGATCTCCAAGAGAAGTTTCAAGAGATAATTGATGAGTACAACCTTGGTGCATCAAATGCAGAAGAGCTTTTCCGCAAACTGTCTGACTTTATTAAAGAGTTAGACGAAGAAGATAGACGTGCTGCACGCAGTGGTCTTACTGAAGAGGAACAAGCTGTTGTAGACCTTCTTCTGCAAGAGGTTGTTTTATCCGAGAAAGAACGTGATCAAGTAAAAATAATTGCTAAGCAGCTTATTGAGAAAATGCAGGAAGCATTGGTTATTGATTGGCGCAAGAAGCAACGTACTAAGGCTCGTATTAAAAACCTCATTGAAGAGGTATTAGACGAGCTTCCTGAAGCGTATGACGAAGAATTGTGGCCGAAGACGTGTGGCGAAGTCTTTATGCATGTTTATGAGAAGTACCCTAATGTGTCGCAAAACGTTTATTCATAGCACTACGGTCTAGATTGCGGGCAATCAAGAGAGAATAGCGCTATTAGACAATCAGAATTGGACGAAGGCTAATGAAAGACCTATCTATTGAGTTGCCAATGTTAGTTGAGCGATTTGAATCTGGATTTGATGTAGCTGAGAAATTAAAGGAACTGAATCAAGATGAAGAATCAATAAACGCTTGGACGATTGATCAAGATCTCTATGATTTTATTTTCGCTACTGACGTTGATTCATTGTTTCTGGTTGGTGACAACATTCTCGACTATTTCGAAAAAGAGGAAGTTATCGGGTTGTCTGATGAAGAAATTCGCTCTTGGGTAGCAAATCGGATTGAGACGCTTGCGTATGCCGATGAGATGCCGACTTTCCATTTCATGGAACTAAATAAAAGCGTCGTTTCCTTTCGGGGTGAATCGCATGGGCAAGCGGGTATACATTTTAGCGATGTCGCGATATCACGTTCAAAAAATGATCGCCTTAAGGAACTTAGGGATTTAGGTTACGTCTTTGATTTTGGAAATTTTGAATTCTTCCCTGATGAGACTCTAAGTGCCTTGTATCATAAATACGTTAGCGAGCGACTCAATTAAATAAACCTAAAGAGGAGCTTCAATTGCAAGATTTTGAAGTTTTTTTGAATGCAACGCCTGAGCAAAAAGAAGAAATGTCCGATGCTGAGGTGTTTCACGCTGCTGTTACGATCGTTGCTCAAAAGCTGCATTCTGATGGTGCAGAAATACTTCAGGTCAACAGAGAGCTTGGTTCGATTCCCGCGATCTGGTCAAAACGTAACGGTGAAATAAGTTATGTTATTGTTTCCTTCTCTCGCTACCCGAATAATGCGCAACCTCCGCAGAATCTTTCTGAAGTTAAGAAGAATCTGAAAGATGAAGGCTACGATGGCTATTGGGTTGGGGTTGCTCTAGCAAATGAATTTGAGATCTTTGATCCAAATTCAGAATATGGGATGCCACTGATGAGAGGATTTGGGCTTTTTCCTAAAATTTCGCAGCTTATTCCTCTTAATGAGCTAATCTCTGAATGAACGAACTCCATAGTAAGAAGTCAAAAGGTCTGTTCTATATCTGTCGAGAAGTCACAGATTACTTCCATCGTATGGGTGGTGCTGGAAGGTACGATGGGTATCAGGACTGGCATGCTATTGCCTTCGTGACTTTGGTTGCGCTCAAGCAGCACCTTAAAAACGCCCAGAGTATGGATCTGGAAAAATTCGGTTCCCTATTGAAGATCTTTGAGGTGACAGACATCTGTGAGCGACCAATCAACAAGATTGATCAGCTTGATCTTCAGACGAGGGACGTAATCAATTTTCTGCGAGATGTAGATGATTACTTATCGTTTGGTCTTGTTAGAGACATCCAACGTGATGAGGAAGTCCATGATCGGCTCAAGAGCTATCGAGATTGGTCAGCTTTCTCTTGGTTCGTCAGTCACCTGCTCATACCAGAAATAGAAAGGGACTGATGAGGCCACCCCGTATGATTAAGATCATAGATAATCAGCTCTATAACTCATCTGGAAGGTTAATTAAGACTCTCAATTGTCCAAAGAACATCACAAAGAATGACCTAATCGCCTATCGTCAAGCGGATAGTCAATTCCGTTGTTTAGAGTGTGAAAAGATTATTCACGACACTGATCGAATGACGGAAGTGGAGATAGTCGAGTTATTTGAAAGGGATCCTGGTGCATGTGCAAGTATTCACCCTTTGAACCCAATTTTTGATATCCAAAAGGCTTAAATTTCATGGGATACAGACTAGTTAGCTTTGATCGGATGAAGGATTTAACTATACCAATCATCTCGAGCACTTATTCGAAAGAAGAAATCCAAAAAGCCCTTTATGATGGATGCAGAATAGTTTTTAGAGCAGTTGAGAAAAATTGTGAACTAGAACAAACAATGTTCCTTTTTCAAAATAAAGAGAGTCTTGAACTTGTCGAAACGACTGGTCGAGAGGTATTCCAACAATACGGACGTATTCTGAGTTACCCTGAATCTGAATGGATCGAGATCGGACGCTTCAAATCTTATGGCAGAAAACTAAGGGATGCATACTACGGAGCATACCTTATCCCTTCAACTATAGAGGTTGGAACCAAAGTTTATTTGTCAGACCTAATTGAAGATGTTGTAGCTACAGATTTTTGGGGGAAAATTGCTGCAGACGATGGTTTTGCTATTTGGGATGGTGAAGACCTTGTTTTGGATACAGAAGCCTATGAACAAATAGTGTTGATTGGATAACTTGTTTGTTTAACTGAAATTATAGGGACGACTGGTCGATTCAAGGAGACTGATATGGATGCCTTGCTTTTAAAGTTAGTTAAGCTGTACAGAGGAACACTATCGCTTAAAGAAGCTGCGATTGTGAGTTTGCATCTTTTTGTGCTATTTCAAATTTTTAAATTTGGATTCAGATATATAAAAAGTGAAAGCCTAATTTCGCCCGATGGTTTAGGTGCAATCGCATTGCTAATAGTCCTGGCCTTCTTTGTCGTTGCCAATATTTTTGTTGGTATTGGCTTGTGGAAGTGTGCAAAGAATGTTGCCCATGAATGGCGTTTTTGGAAATACGTCGCAAGGCTTTATGCTGCTTTCCTGGTGTTCACTTCCTCATTTGCTATTTTGAGCTTTGTTGTGGGATTTTAGTAGCCACCCGTACCAATTGAATGACTGATTAAATCTAACTATTAGGTTAGGACTAAATGAAAGAGTTTGAACTAGATTCTATTACAGATGAAGCAATCAAGGCATGTGAAGATAGGCATGATGAGTTTATAGCTCAAAACTCTGCTGCCATGGACTGTATTCGTGCCGAGAAATTTTGCGATGCAGTTGAACTCCTGAAGCCCGCTGCACAAAACGGGAATCCTCTTGCGGCTTTCGATCTTGGGTTGGCTCATTTGAGAGGTGTTTTAGGCGAAATAGATCTGGAAAAGGCAATCTTTTACCTTGAGGCTGCCGCTCTTCTTGGTGCTGTTTCAGCCGTCAATGTTCTCTCTCAAATATATCTGAATGAACAGAATAGTGTTTTTGATCAAGACAAAGGGTTAGCTTACTTAAGATATGCGGCTAAACGAAAAGATCTAGATGCAATGCTAGATCTTGGAAAACGCTTTTATGAAGGTGACTTACTCGAGCAAAACATTGCAGACGCCATGAAGTGGTGGGGCACTGCCGCTCACATGGGGGATGGGAGAGCTTGTGCAAATATGGGTGTTCTATATCTGTATGGGCAAGGCGTTGAAGCAGACCCATCTTCTGCTGTTGGGTTTCTAGAACGAGGAGCGCTGGAGGGAAATGCCATTGCTCAAGTCGAGCTTGGCCAAATGTATGAGCATGGGTTAGCGGTTGATAAAGATTATGAGCAGGCAATTAGTCTTTATCGTTTAGCATCGATGCAGGGACATCCCAAAGGTCATTATTATCTTTGTGCTATGTATGAAATGGGTAAAGGCTGCGAAGTTGATTACGAAACTGCTCAGAAATTCTATCAATTCGCAGCTGAATCTGGACTGGCTCAGGCAATGAACTCTCTTGGTTCTTTAATAGGACGAGGTCTAGGTTGTGAGCAAGATAGGGTTAAATCTGCTAAGTTGTATATTCAAGCTGCTGAAGCAGGTGATATAACGGGCGCGTTCAATGCAGGATCTCGATTGGTAAATGGAGATGGTGTTCCGACTGATATTCCTCGTGCTATTCGATATTTCGAATATGCAGCAAGCCATGGTGATGAAGACTCGAAGGTCGCTTTAAGGCAGCTCGAAGCGTTTTTCGCTAGAGCAAATGGCAATTTAGACTCATGAGGTGTCCTTTCCTATGAGAGAACAGGATTATCAGCTCCTTGAAGCGATCGACCGAGGATTATTAATTTGTCCAAATCCTGAATATTGGGATCAAGCATACAAACTCCTTAAGCTTAAGGTTGGACATGAGGCTAAAGAGGTTGTACCCCTAATATTAGCGGCTTGGTATCCATCAACAGATGAAGATAAGCTGGATCGTCTAAAGGAACAGTTACAATTAGCACGGAAACATGGGATTCTAGCCGACTTCCTTGAGGCGTTAGGTAAAATCCCGATTAGCGAATGGGTCTTTCGAACACATCTTGTGGATTCTCTTTAAGTGATCGAAATACTATACATAACTGGCCGAGGAGGAAGCTTAGAAAAAGGACTGGCACCTGAACTGAATAAAATCGCTCATTCCTTCGATGGTATCGCTGTCGATGTACAATTTCTTAAGCAACCACCACTCACTCAGGTGGAACAGATCCAATCCAAAATAATCGAGAATCCTGATCGAATTGTTGTCGCCAATTCCTATGGTGCTTATTTAACTCTTCAAGCCCTAGTTGACCTCAAGGTAACACCAAATAAAGTTCTTCTACTATCGCCTGTCCTAGGTATCGCACAAGCTAAAGATCGAATGTACATGAGTCGACCTCCATTAACGGGACGACTCAAAGAAGCCTTTGAGTCGAGCTCGTTAGCTAAGCCTGAAATTTTTAAAGTGCTTATGGGTAATCAGGATGAGCTCTATAACCAAGAGCAGTTCGCTCTAATTGATGATTACTTTGGTGAGGGCTCAGCAATTATTCTTAATGACGAAACACACATGCTAAGTCATGAAGCTGTTAAAGCTTTTATTGGCGAATACGTTTTGGGTGATGCCTAATTGGCTACAAACCATCTGTAGTAATAAAGCGGTCCAATTAGAACTGCAGAAGTAACCATCGTCTGAATTATGAAGGTGTAAAGCAGTACCTTTAGGGCAACATTTTGTTCTCTTTTTCGCTGCCAAATTCCAGTTTGAATGAAATTTAAAGCTAAGAATCCAAGTAAAATGACGGCCACAATCATTTTTTCAAAGCCATAAGGTGTTTCGTCTCCCATGAACCCCATCGTTTGTGGATTTGCGATGGTATAGAGAGTAAAAGCTACATTTTGAGACACTACGGTTGTGGCTGCTAATGCAAGCCATTTAAGAAATACGCTAAACGTTGACATGGCTGTTACTATTTCTCAGAACTGTACTTCAAAATTAATCCAGTTATGTTCTTCTGAATATTCATTCTGCATTCTTTAGTAGCTTTGTCATTTAGCGACTTTATTACAGCATTTCCGTTTCTAAGTTCTTCAATAATTGTTTTCATGGCATAGCCTTCACCAGATACCTTCCAACGATCAAGTTGATTTTTGGCAGCTTCATGCCGATCTCCAATGCCTTTCATAAGAAAATTAACAGTTTCTAGTGGATCCATAGTTGCATTGGGTTTATCAGACTCAAGAATCTTACTAGTAAAATAATTTGCCTTGATAGAACAGAATTCTTCGGCAGAATTAAACAGATACATCAATTCATTTAAAGCATCATTACTTTGATCAGAAAATGCAGAATTAGAAAAATTTAGCAGGGCTAGGAAGTAAAAAGCTTTATTCATCGTTCACCACATAATTTTTAAACATGTCATTTTTTCTTGCGGGCAATATTCATGATGTTCATCACAACTGATTGACGTCATTATTGCTTCTTCCATTACCGTCGGATCATCACCTCCGTAGCAACTGCTTTGACCCCAGCGGAGTCCCCATTCAGGGAATGAAAGTTCTAAATTTAGGTTGCATGGATAGGTTCCATTAGCTGCTGGAGTACCTAAAGTAGAAGATTCAAAACCTTGATCTTCTGGGTCAAAAAGAAAGTCACCATTAGTTCTGACTGATAGCTGGAATTTGTTTTCAGATTTTTTTGAGAGTTGATAAAAATTACCAGAATCCGTGACGCACATGGACGCACCATCGAGGTTCCAACCAAAAGGACAGACATAGATTCCAGAGTCATTAAAATGACAAAAGAATTTATTTGTATCTCCTTTTGCTATCGCTGACATTCTGAGTGTTTTCAATCGTTCAATTAAAACCTCTTGAAGGCATCCGACAGTGTTATTGCAATAATTAAGTTGGTGAACAGCTTTATTTCTCCATGATAAATGTGATTCTGCTAAGAGCGACTCTGATAGATCTGAATTGGACTGTTTTAGAAATTCTTTAATAGATGAAATGAGAGTTTGAATAGTCTTATCGGTACAAAAGTTAACATCACTATTAGTGCTCAGTATTTCACAGTCATCAGATGTTGCAGACTCTATGGTTGATATCTTTTTCAAAAACTTTGAGCGGATATAAGGTCTTTCAAGTTCATTCGTTGTACCCATATCAGGCCATAGGAATTCGATACACTCATTTTGTGCTGCCGACTGAAGGTAAACCCAATTTCCGTGCCACCAGAAATCATCTAATGATTTGTTTTTAAGACACTCAGCTAGCGCAATTGAATCGATCTCAGCAAGATTGGAAAAGTTGATAGGGTCTTTGAAGGAAGAGTTCTCTTTACCCTTCAGTTCAAGCGTGGGGAGTAAGAAACTCTCTTTAGATAGTCCGAACTGAGAAACAATTTGTAAGTCCCCAATTGCTGACTTAGCGGGCTCAAAATGAGGTGAAAGACCATGTCTCGAAGCATTTTCAAGGAATGAGGCAATTAAAGTAGATGCTTTAATACGCTGATCAGGACTATCCAAATATGCATCCCACTTTGAACCCGAAGGACCGTCTAATCTGATTTTTTCAGAAAGTGCACTAATCCTAGTTTTGTATAAACTTTCTAAGCAGCTAATTTCACCGTTACATTTATCTCGGCTTTCAATCCACTCCCGTTGTCTACCTTTGATATCTGCTATGAGACTTTCATCGGTCTTATTGGAGTCAAGATATTTTCCATTTTCTGAATAACCCCGAGGGCTTTCAATTCTTAGGTTGTAGAAGTAAGTTAGAACTCTGTTTTCAATACTAAGATCAAAATTCGTACAGATAACTTCTTCAGATTTCGAGGTTGGATTTGAGCAGTTAGAAGCGGTGTCGGCAGCTGCTGTGAAAACTGTCAAAGCTGAAAGAAAAATTGTGCTCAATAATCTATATAAGGGTAAATAGGCTTTATTCATGATTAATCTTCGTTTGTGTAATGTCACTATTAGATAACTACCTATAAGCCGAGAGAGTTCATCATCGCGCTTTCTGAAACGACTTCAGGCGTAACAACTGCATCTTTTAGCATCATCTTTCCTCGTAGCAATCTGTCCAAGTGCACATCAAATGAATCGAGCTCTGGATGTGTGACTGCTGGAAGATGAATATGAACATCTTTCTTCTGCCCAATGCGGTATACACGGTCTGTAGCCTGTGCCTCTTTGGCTGGGTTCCAATGACGTTCTAAATGGACTACATGGTTAGCTCCAACGACAGTGAGGCCAACACCTGCAGCAACAGGTGACATGATTAAGACGTTGAATCCATCTTTGGCTTCAAATTCGGTGATGAGTCCTTTACGGGTAGTGTCATCCGCTTTCTTCTGAACGGCAGCAGTATCGCCATTGATAATGGAAACATTCAATCCATAGATTTGGTCAAGCCATAATTTTAGAAGTGCCTGGAGTCTCTTTGTGACCATGAAAAGAATGACTTTTTCTTTCTTGGATTTGATGTCGTCTAGTATGTCCAACAAGACATCTAGCTTGCCTGACTCTGCCATGACTTCACGTGCGGCTTTGCCGTTAGATGTTAGCAGTTTCGTTTCTTCGGATAGTCGCGGGTGAAGAGAGATTTGGCGAATCAAAGATAGAGTTCTCAAAGCTTCATTTCTGCCTTCAGTACCGAGGCTTCTCGCACGATGATCTGCAATGGCAGCATCATATGATTGAAGCTGATTGCCACGCATTAGTGTAGATAACTGAGGCGTAAGCATAATTGTGCTTCCCTCGGGCTGAGGGAGTCCACTGTGGATCGTTTTGGTAGGAAGCCCTTTGAGTTGATCCTCTTTGACCCTACGAAGCATAAACGGTCCTACAGCGTCTCTAAGAGCAGACCCTACATTTGCTCGAACTTCTGCAGAACTTTCTTCGTCGGCGTTAGCAATTGGCTTAATCCAATTCTCGCGATAATCAGCCCAGCCGCCTAATAGCCCAGGTTGAGCGGTATCCATAAGACACCAGAAGTCAGCAAGGCTGTTCTCTACAGGGGTACCAGTAGCTAGAAGCTTGAATTCAGCCTTGAGTCCTTTGGCCGCTCTGCTTTGAAGTGTATTTGGGTTTTTAATGTTCTGAGCTTCGTCGAAAACGACAACACCCCAGTCGATCATACAAAGAGAAAGCTGGTAGTCTCTTAGCGTTTGATAGGTTGTGAGGACAAGACGTCCTTCCATATCGAGGCGGTGAGGACCTGCCTCAGGACCAATATTCAGTGCGTATCGAATATCGGATTCATTGAACATCTCATTCTCATCAAGCAAATCAGCTAGCTGCTTAGACTCTCTATCAGCTCCCTTAGTTCGGAAATTTGCGAGATCGCGTCCACTTTGAAGAACTACGATGTCTTTAAATGGGATATCTTTGAATGTACTGGAAACTTCATCTTCCCAGTTTTCTAACAAACTTAAAGGTGCAATGACCAACATCGGTTTGGGATTTCGCTTTTTACTCTCTTTGACGGACCGTATGTACTCACCGAGCATAACAAGAGTCATGAACGTTTTGCCGAGTCCCATATCATCAGCTAGAAGAGCACCTTGAAGTCGATAAGGATTGTTGTGATCTTCCTTCAAAGCTGCTTCAACAAGTCCCGTCATCCAGTCGATACCTTCTAACTGGTGAGGGAATGGAGTGCGTGCATATCTAGTCCAGTCAGGAGTTGTCACAGCGGCAGCATTTTTAGCTTTTTCAAGAAGAGAAACGTCAGAATCTTCTAGCTCTTTGAGGACAACAGTAGCAGCTATCTTTTCAGTGGGTTCATCGATGTCTATATCGTCCACTGGTCTTGTTTTGGCTTGCTCAAGTTTATGTTTTGTTTCTTGAATGGCTTCTTCGACAGCTTTTGCATCAGAGATGTCGATTGTTTCACCTTCGAAAACAACGGAGTCTGCACCTTGCTTCTGAGCATTTTGAAGAGTCTGTTCAAATGTTTCTAAATCTTCAGCAGTAGTAACTAGATTAGGTATGGCTTTAGTGGGAAGGGGAGTGTCTCCAGCAGCAAACCAGTCAGCCTTTTTAGCGTCATCTGTACCAAAATCTATATGTTTGAGCTTACCAACCCCAAGGACTCGGATTGAAAAACCGAGATCGAGATTAACCAATGCTGCGTCAAGAAATGCACTAGGAGTTGCAATGAACTCAGCTACTTTATCGGCTGGGATGCGGCGGTTACCTAGTACCTCTTTAATTGCTTCCATTCGTTCAGGTTCAAATAGAACGATACGGTTTTCGACCCTCAAAACACCTTTGTTATCTGAGAGCTCAAGTTGTCCCCAACGTTTGCCAAGTTGATCTGGTGTAGAACCGTCACCAAGCGATGGGCATAACTCTAAGCTTCCGTCTGGTAACTGAGTGGCAACAACACCAATCTCTTTAGGGATGTGTACGTCGAACTTTTCGAAGTGACTCAGATCGATATTCATTCCGCTACGTTGTGCAGTCTGAAGTTCTGCGATCAAACGAAGATTGGCTGCTTCGCCTTTATCGTCAGGCGATAATTCTGAATGATGTTCAGAAGCTTCAAAAGCAACAAGCTCAGCTGGAGTGAGTCTGTATAGCTCGCTAGAGGTGATTTGTAGAATTGCCCCGCGAACTCTAAAAGGTATTGGCTGGCCATCTTTATTAATACTGATATCGACAGCAAATGAGCTACTTTTAGATAGTCCTTTAACATTGGTAACAAACTGGCCAGTAAATCGACTAGGAAGCTGTAAAAGCTCTGCCTGCTCGTCATCTAGACCAGCAACTGAAGCTGAATTTAATGAGAAGCCATTTGGTAGGCGTTCAGTCAGTCCCTGCTCTTCGAGCATTTTTAAAACAACTAACTGGATGAGAGCAATTGGTGAGCCTTTGCCACCAAGGAGTTGTTCGAAATCTGATTTATCTAAGTAAAAATTAATACCATTGCTATCAATCGCGTGCTGAAAACCCTCAGCTGCAAGATCTTCTTGGGATGTGCTGCCTAGAAGGCTGCTCAGAAGTGATTTTAGACCCATGAAGTAATCCTTATTTAAAAATCAGCGAGGAACACGAGGCTTTACTACAGGTATTCCATGTTTATTTAGGTATTCTCTATACCCAGATTTTGTAAAGAGTTGTTCTATATCAAGATCTACGCCGTTGTCAGCTAGATGCTTAATAACCTTACTCTGCCACTGTTTGTTATGGATGATATCTACAGGAGATTTATTAAACGTTTTCCAATAAGATTTGGGTATCGTTTTAGTTAGAATGTGCCAAGTAAAATCATTCGTTGAGTAGTCAGTTACAAGTTCTGAAGGCTTATTCAAATATATCCAAATTTTAAAATCGTGTGATCCTTCAATAATATGGAAATCGCCACAATCAACATAGATAACTGACTTATCAGACATTTGAGAGTCAGTTAGTCTGACGTATGAAGTGTTGAGGTCTTCATCCAGAATATTTCTTAATATGCGCTTCGCAGTATCACCAAGCATCAGGCGTGTATTACGAATGACGCCTTGAGACAATAATCCCTCCAAAAACACTTTTCTATCAGGAAACATTCTTTGAAGTTCGTGGTTACCTGATACAAAACCATACTCTTCAACAGCTCTTAGGAAGAGTTTCAAGTCAGCTTTAGCTAGCCAGCTTCGGACTTTTTGGACGCGATTGCTTCCAAGAGGTGTCCACCATTCGCGGTAAGATTTTGCTCTATCAGAAATGCGAGGATCGCCTGCAATAGAGAAAATCATTTTCTCCCAAGAATCGCCAGGCGCTTCAGTTGCTCGATCTATCATTATTTCGAGAGCAGCAATGCCAATCGTTTTGCCTTCTTCGTAAGGTGCACTATAAACGCTGGATTTTTGAAGTTCGTGAAGAACTGGATCTTCTGCACCAACGGGAATTTCTTTGAGAGTTTCCAAGTAGTATGAAGAACGACAAATGTCACTGAATCGGCCATCTGCAATATCACGAATACCCAATTGCTCAAGATAGTCATCAAGATCCTGGTTGTTGGCTCTTGTTCTTGAAACGACTTCGCTAGGAGCGTTTGGAGAGATCAACCAATCTTTGTTCTTTTTTAAGGTTTGAAGAACATCCATTTCGGAGTCTTTTTCAGGTAATAGGGCTAGCTGATCTTTGAGCAAACCTGCGTAATAGCCTAAGAAATTCTTAGTAGCAGCGGATGATGGATTGTTGAGTAAATCGAATTTCTTGAAGTAGATCGTAACCAAATTGATAAGAACTATACGGCCAAGTCGAGGAGCCTGTGCTTCGATTAAGAACATCAGTAATTTTACATTGAATAAGGCATCCCCCAAAGATCCGCCTTCAACCCAAATTTGACTGAGTGCTCGAGCGGCAGATCTCTTCTTGAGCAGGGTTCTTAATCCTGAGAAATCAGCACGTCCCGACATACGTTCAATAGCTGTTTTTGCTTCCTGGAAAGCGTCCCCTTTACCTGCATCTTCCTGTGCTTTTTTAACTTTTTTAGTCAAAGTCACCCAAGACACTGTATTGAGCGATGACTCAAAGATAGTGCTTACATGTGAAAAGCTAGGAAGTTTCAGCATTAGTTCAACCTGTTTTTAAGAGCCTGATACTCTTCGCTGGTTGGACGCCTGATTGTGAATCGAATATCGATACGACGGTTTATTCGATAGTCTTCTTCAGTGATCTGAACTTCTTTCACTGGGCGTGTTTCACCATAGCCGCTCACAGAGAAAAGAGGTAATCCATCTTTGTTTTCCATCTTACTGAGACTCGAACGTGGTGGAAGACTCTCTATCCAAAATTGCCAAAGTGAGATAGCTCGAAATGCGGATAAGCCCCAGTTGCCTTTACCAGCGAAGCCTTTAAATGCACGATTATCCGTATGCCCCTCGACGAAAATCGTGTCTAGGTAATCAACTCGATTGTCTTTTGAAATCACGTTGTTCAAAACCAAACCTATTTCTTTGGCTGTAGGCTCGTAGCGCTCTTCAAGGTTATATGCTCCAGTCTCGAAACCTAATATCTCATTTGGAATACTCAGTACGGAGTTGTTTTCTGATACGGTAACTTTGATTCCACGTTTTTGAAGTTCTTCTGCAGCCTCGACAATAATGCTTTTTCTAACTTCTTCTGCAGCCTTGAGTATCTCAAGCTCTTCATCAAACTCTCTTTGAGCCTGCATTAACTGCATGATTAGGACCACTGCAGCCAAAATAAAGATAATGAGTAGGGACGACATGATGTCAGAGAATGACATCCAATAAGGATTATCCTCGTCAGCCTGTACTCTGTGACGGCGGCTTAGTCTCATTCTTTACGCTCCAAGTCATCTACTAAGCCACTAATTGCAACAACGGTATTTCGCATCTGAGTAGCAAAGGCCAGTGTTTCTTTATTCCACTGCTCCATACGGTGGCTAACTTGGCCGCTAACTTCGTCAGAGTAACTTTTAAGCCATTCCTCTGCTTGCTTCTCGATATTCTTAATTTGATTAGCCAAGCTATCAGAAAGTTGGGTGAACTCGCGATTGATGCCTTGCAGAAATTGTTCTTGATGAGTTCCAAGTTTGCTGAAGCCATCTGTTGCCATTTCTGCAGACCGTGCAAGCTGTTCAGATGTATGTTTAATGCTCTCTTGAAGTGTATGTAGCGCCTCAGAATGTGAAGATAGCTGTTCTGCAAAATCAGAGTTAATAGAGCTAGCCTTCTCAACGCTAGCCATAAGCTCAGTAAGTCGATCTTTCAATGTAGTGCTTGCCATGTTTAGATCAGCTCCCAGTTTACCAAGGTGCTGTGCTGAGTCACTCATATGGCTGCTGCTTGATTCAATAGAAGAAGATGCGCTGATAAGAGCTTCCGTAATAGAGCCATGCTGTTCAAGAAGCGCCTGGTACTTCTCACTAAGATTTTGCTCGCGCTCATCTGCCATTTCCGAGAGAGCTTTTAGTTTCTCAGTAAAATCGGCAGACGCATTCGAAGATCGTCTTTGCATCTCAGTATTCTGAGCTTCAATTTGTGAGAATAGGGTGTCCATGCGCTGGCCCATATCACCAACTGCATTTGTAACTGATGAAGCTGCTTGCTCAAGGAGTTCACCTTGGGCTTTACCTGCAGAGTTAACGCCGCTCATGAAGTCTTGAATGAGTTTCTCAAGCACCTCAGTGGATTTCTCACTCGCATTATCAGAGATCGATTTCAGAGCGGGGGCTACCACTCGCTCCAAAGACTCAGCAATCGCTTCTTGTAGGGTAGTAGAAAGTCCTTCAACAGTTTCTTGTAGACGATCACCAATTCGTTCATGTAACTCTTGAAGTGCTTCTTTACTTTCACGTGAGGAATCTGCGATATGAACAAGAGTCTGTTCAGCAGGAATGCGAGGATATAGGTAATCAATCTTATGTTGGAGATTGGTAACATGTCCCAGAACCCAACGTTCGATTAGCTTCTCAACGAAGTTAACGATGAGACTTAGTCCAACGCCCCAAACAGAAGTCATGAATGCTACGGCAGCACCGTTAATCATCATTGAAACACCTTCTTTCAATGAGTTCACATCACCACTATTTACGTGAAGCTGGTTAAGACCAAGGGTTAGACCGATGAAAGTACCCAACACGCCTATGGCTGTCAGGAAGGATGGGGTAGCAGCTAGTAGTCGACTTGATGTTAGACCATGGGCAAGGCTTTGGCTGTTGAAGAAGTGTTCAGCATCTAATGTGTTAAATAAAAATTTCTGATCAGAAGAGAAAACCAAGCTCTCATCAAACTCACGCCAAAGGTTTCCAGCTTCTTTGCTCTTGAGTTTAAGTGCTCTCTCCAGAGTTTCTTGTCGATTGATCGCAAGATCAGCTCTGGTCTGAGAAGTGATTAAAGAAGTAATTGCGGAGATTCTGCCACGAGCTTTTATGTAGTGAATAGTAAGGAAGCTGAAGGCTAGCCCTACGACACCCATCATGAAGATCCAGAAGTAGACTGTTAACTCTTTGGTTTCAAATTCTGGTGTGTTTAAAAGTTCGAAAGAAGGAAGTAGATGAATCAGAAGTTCAAACATTTCGGGATCTCATGACATTAATAGTGCATTAAATCCACTTTATCATATTTAAACTGTATTAATTAATATTCTGTGCGTTCTGAAAAGTCGAATAATTAATTGCGTGCGTTAGCGTGTCTTAAGAGGCATGGCTTAACTTCTAGTCTTTTTTATGCTGCTGTATTTGGGTTGCGTTCGCTGAGCACTTCTTCGTAGATTTCACATATTAGCTTAGAGTTTTCGAACTCGAGAGGGGATAGCGATTGATCGGCTAGGATGCGTTTTTCATCAGCAATTGCTTCGCGAATTTGCGAATCAGTCCATTGCTCTGCGAATCGACGGAGTGAGTTCGAGTAATTTTGATTTCTCTGATGCATGTAAAACTCTTAGTATGCATGGATGAATGTACAGTATTATACCAGTTCTTATTGAGAAAGCGATAAATTCAAAAACACGAAAGCTACTGAGGTAAGTAGGGCTTAACCTTTTGATCTAAGCGCGGTTAATCAGCTTGTTACGTTGTCGAATAACAAAAACATCCTCATCATTTAAAGCCGTTTTGGAGTATTGGTAGCAAAGCCTGATGAAATCACCTGTATTGGTAGCATTACCTTACTCAAATTTCTGCTATAGGTAGTAGAAACTGATTAAACCCTCGATTAAAGTCGCAATAGTTTTATTTAAGTCGTTTAAGTAATGATTTCTTGCGATTGAGCCTTCTGATCTAAGGTTTTACTACCGTTAACGAATTTGTTTTTTAAGGAAGTCCTACCAATACTAGTTTTTTGTAAGGTAATGCTACCAATACCTGACGGAGTCTTCTGGTAAGACTACCAATACAAAATTATTTATCAGTTTTTGCTCCCTTTAAGTGAACAGAAAAGTCGGATGTGCAGGCATTTTCACTCGAATCCTTATTAAGTTCTTTAAGCCTATTGGCTTCAACCTTGGCCTTTTGCAAAAAAAGTCGCAAGTCATTCAGCTTTTGTTCTTCCGCTTGGTAATCATCGGTAAGGATGTCCTCTAACGACATATCTTTATGCAGTTTTGCGTTCAAATGCGATACTTTGATTCCTTCGTTGAGCACGAAATTGAACACGTATCGATATGCCTGATTCCCGAGTGTTTTCTTTGTGAGCTCAGGTAGATCGTCATAAGTTCTGTTCATAGAACGCATGTTGTTCAAGGCTTTGTCGTTATTCTTCTCAAGAAGAGATTGCTGCAACAGATTATCAGTCTCATTAGCTTTTCTATCAGCTAGTTTGGTTTGGATATCTGAGAGTTTGTTATCAATGTCGGTTGTGCTGATTTTTGTTCGAGTCATGAAGCTATGTTCTGGGGGCGGTAGTAATTCATCGGGTGAATAATCCATTCCATTAAACGCTTGATGGGCGTTGGTCTGGTCGCTGCAACTTTGCTTCGGGTTCTCAGTAGTTCGAGACTCATCATCCATCAACACCGACAGGTCATAAGGATCTGCTTTGCTCATATGATCTACCCAGTCACTTAAAACTTGCATGTCGTCTTTCAGAATTTGAGCTGCCTGAGTTCCAGAGCCTAGCAGTTCAAGAGCAATGTTTAATAGGCGCTTTTGATCAGCTTTCTCTGCTTCGATTCTTGATTCCATGTGGCCTATGGCTTGCTCCAATTTATCCTTCTCAAGTGCTTCTAGCTGATCGAACCAGGCGGCTAATGCGTCAGCTCTAACCTTGGGGTCCTCACTGGTTATGGCGGGAGATGAGAGAATAGATTTATCGTTGGTTGTTGTGGATTGGATACTTCTATCGATAAGGCGTTCTTTGGCTGATTTTGTCTTCTTAGGTGAGTACATTCTGCTACGCGCTTTAGCAGCTCTATGTATAGTTCTCTCAAGGTCTCTTACTACAGCAGTCTTGCTGAATACCTTGCTAGCGTTTTCGAGCAGGGCGGTATGGTTAGGATTTTTGAGGTCAAAATTGAGTGCTTTTTTGAGCGCCCCTCCAGTGAATGCCTTGCCCACACTGCTACCTTTAAATGTGACGCCATTAGCAATGTAGGTTACACCTTGAATGCCTTTCCTATTGGTCCTTATATTTACGCTGATGTCCTGCTTTTGACAGTTGAGCATGAATCGCTTGAAGTCCCCGTTGCTGCTATCTAAAGCATTTTTCAGAACTCGTTGCAGATGTTTTCGGGTAACTAGCTGACCATTTCCCTCTTTATCCAGTTTCTGTTGTTGGTGGTACTCGGATTGAGTTAGTCCTTTTTCGTTTCCGTAACGCTTTTCGGAAATCCTAGTTTTGACCTTTTCGTACCCATAATTGTTTTCAATGATTTCATTGGCACGCTCCCATGCTCGCCAATCACTCTGAATAGTCGGTGTTAGAGGGGACTTTGAGAATATTTTCCCATTCTCATCAACCACTGAGAAAACACCATGTACGTGGATATATTCATGATCTCCATGAACTACAAAAATTCCCATTCTTGCGGAATCTCCCATAACAAGAGAAACAGCTTCTTTTAATCGATCTACAGCTTCACGAGGGGAGACCACATCATTTACGGAGAATGAAATAAATACATCTTGAGCTAGGACGGACGGCATATCCTCTCCATTACGTGCTTCTTCTGTGTATTCCTCCATTTCCGCAGCAAACTGATCAGCAATCACGATGGGTGCCTGGTAAGGAGAGATATATGTATTCTCATCGAACTCAACCAGTAGGACTCTATTGTTCTCTTCGGTATGACCGTTGAGTAAATAGTTAATTTTGATGGCAACGTTCACAGCGCTTACCAGCTTTTTTGCCTTGGTGATCATTGGAGATCACCTAGTAGCTTTTCGAATTTAATGCATAGTTCGGTGTATTCTATCGGTAATACAAAGCCATTATTGTTTAGTTCGAGCGCGAGTTTATTTACGAAATGTCCGTACGCATTAATTTTTTGGCTTGTTATATTGTCATCAAGGTTTTTGCTTTTTAATTTCGTGGATAGTTTTTGAAAGCAAGAGCTCATCGAGCTCTGGAATTCATTTAGAATGCGAGAATAATTATCAGGATGTTTTAGCTTTGTTGCTGTAATTATTTGATGATAATTATTTTTTATTCGTTTTAGAGCAAGCTTGCTGTTTTTATTGATTTTTTGTGCTGGTTGTTCAATATATTCACCTTCAACTCGCATAATAATGTATTTATTTAAAGATACATTGTGATGCTTAGCTTCTTGCTTCCAATTTTTCTTTTTATCTTTTGCTAGTCGCACTAGCGTGCTTGTCATGTCGTTCATAGTACACCTGTAGTTATTGTAGTTGTGGTGTACGTCCTTGTAATAAAGCATCCAATCGAAGAGAGGATGCCTTTTTAAATCTTGATACCAAACGAAGTGCGGGTATCAGGATTTAAAATAAGCTCAAATGATTATCGCGAAGTGATATCATTTGATTTTGCTTGCTTTCCGTTTTCAATTTAAAAAATAAGAGAATCAAATTCTCATTTTGTATTAAATTGATCATCTAATATAAATAATAACTGGTTGCTTGTACAGTGTTTGTTTTATTTTAACTTTGTATTTGTTAATATAAATAAAAATTAATAAGAGAGGTTTTTATGATATTAACTGTCGATTTCAAAAATAATAAAGTTCAAAAGGTAAAGGATGATGATCTAATGAAATTTCTAAATGGGGTTTTTAATGTTGATCCTAAGGAGTTAGAAACCAGGGAAATGAAATCTAGAAAAAAGATTATGGGGAGTATTTATAAAGTAACTTAAGAGAATTATCAGGAATACGAACGACTGTAATTTTTTGTGGAATAGAGGTCTTCCATTGGTAGCCTGTGTGCTGACTTGATCCTCTCAAAACTTCTTCATTTGTGATCAATGTTCATTCAGTTGAATGATTTCTCAAATCTTGTTCTATCCTCTATCGACACAAAGCAATCCGAATGTTTGAGGAGCGAAGGTGATTGGAGAGGGGATGTATAAATTGTATGATAAGGCCATACAAGTATTAACAATGAGAAGTTGCATGAAAGTACCTACACAAATGAGAGTCTTGGCTACTGGTCGCATCAAAGATCGTAATGAGCATTATGCCAAGGCCAACACGTATTATCTTCACAAGGCTCTGGATAAGTGGATCGATGACCACACTAAGGGGAATAGTCAACTTGTCCTCAACTTTTTGGTGGCAAAGGGTATTGAGGCGATGATGAAGGATGGTGATGTTGCGATGGTTGATGATATGAATGATGTCGTGCGAGAGCTTGGGCTATAACCAAATAAAGACTTCATGAAATTATTGGAGAATTTGTGAAAGATACGCGTCGAAAGGTGAGATACAAAGACTTTGTTGGTCTTGGAATGCCTGGGGTAAACATTCACGGCGATTCAATACGAATTGAATTTTTATTTCTGCACGAAGTTCAAAAGGCAAGGTTTTGCAGTATCAAAGATGTTAAGTCAGATTCTGACTTTCAATATGTTTTAGATAAGGCGAATTTTGCAAAGGAGCGAATCGATCGTGGACTTCGAACAAATGATTTCGACAGTCGTGAATACATAAATCTTTTGCCCGAAAGTGCATATGCCAAAAAATCCAAGAATAGGGTTACCAAGACATTTGGTGATGTTATAGATCTTTGGTATCGCAAGCAGCAAGATGACATTCTGAAGTTTAGAATCGAACCAAATACAACTGAAGGAAGATATCGGATCTTAACAGGGGATAATCTTGGACCTTTTAGAGGGACAGGTGACCGTGTTCTGGCGTTTCGAGGTCTTCGCGAAACACCAATTGGTGATATATCACTTCAAATGCTTAACTCGCTGCAGACTTTCTTATTTCATAAGAAAGAGATCACTCGCGGTGCTCGAAAGGGCGAGCTGGGTCTGAAGCCAAAAACAGTTAACAATGTTTTCGAAGCGCTAAATGTTGTTTTCAAATACGCAGTGGCGTTGAAAGAAATTGAAGACAATCCAATGCGAAACTTCGAATACTTGTCGGTGCAGACCCTAACGCATGAAGAGATGAAAGTATTCACTGAAGACGATATCAACCATATAGAAGAAGTTCTGAATGAGAAAGAAAAGTCAGAGCTTGCAGAGATGTTTATTTTTGATTGCAATACTGGTCTGCGAATTGAGGAGTTGTTGGCTGTAGCATGGGAAGATGTTAATTGGGAAGACGAAACCATAAGTATTAAGCGAGCTTTTACTAATAATGTATATAAAGAGCCGAAAGAGACTGCTTCATACCGTGATATTGTTTTACCAGGTCGTGCGATGGATATGTTGTATAGAGCGAAGGAACGAACATTCAATAGTGATCCATTCGAAGTTGAAGTGCGCTTGAGATCTGAGAGCCGATACAAAACTGAGAAGCTTCGTTTTATATTTCAGAACTTCAGCGAAACGCGCTGGCATCGTCGAGAGGTAGGTAAGCCTTGGAACTCTTCATCTATAAGTGGAGCTTGGGAAAACGTTAAAAAGTGGTCTGGAGTTAAAATTGCACTAGAGCAGGCTCGCCATACATTCGCATCTACTGCTATTTCAAATGGCGGTGATCTCCAAAGTATCTCCAGGCAGATGGGGCACTCAACTGTAGAAATGCTAGTTCAAAAATACGGTCGATTTATTAAGAAACTAGAGCGAGAAAGCGATGTTGAAGCGAAGAAAAAAAGGCTTGGTTTTTGATGTCTGCATTAAATGTGCCAATAGTGTGTAAAATACCTACTGAACCCCACGAGAACCCCATGGTGAGATTTTAGCTCCTATATGCCTTTAAATATAGGGCTTTTATATTAAGTGGTCGGAGGTTCGAATCCTCTCATTCCGACCATACAAACACAAAGGGCCACCCGTTAGGGTGGCCCTTTGTGTTTCTGGTGACTGGCTTTAGCCTGTCATCCGCTGTTGGCTTAAATGGACCCTCTGGAAAACGCTCATAAAGCCGATGACAGACTGAAGTCAGTCACGTCGCAGGCGATCAAAGCGCGGCCCCGAAGGGGCGAAATACAGGGGTGTATTTCGTAATCCTCTCATCTCAAATTCGCGACTTTTCGCTGTGCTCAAAATCGCTCCAACAGGAAATTAGCCACCCGTTAGGGTGGCCCTTTGTGTTTTCCGGTGACTGGCTTTAGCCTGTCATCCGCTGTCCGGTTAATTGGGTTGTCTGGAAAACGCTCATAGAGCCGATGACAGACTGAAGTCAGTCACGGAGGCTTCGAGACAAGCTGATGAGTTGTTCTTCTAGCACCTTACGCACCTCATCACTTATATCGTCCAACAGGCGTCTATTGATCTCGACAGACAGCCACTTAGCGGATCCCTCCTTGAAGGCGATCTCAAAGTGTTCAGACGCTTTGTTGACGTCTTTAGCAACGACTCTTCCAGTGAGGTAGTAGTAGCCTAGATTCCAGTGCGCGAAGGCGTGTTTTTTGGAAGCTGCGCCTTGGTATAGCTTAAACGCTCTCTCCCAATCGATCTCGGTACCTTCCCCGTTTTCGACCATCTGCGCTAAGTTGAACTGTGCGTTGGGTCCGCCTTTTTCAGCGGCTTGTGAAATGAGCTGATAGGCCAGTGCTGTCTGTTTCGGTACGCCAGGGTGTCCCTCCCGGTACATCTTTCCCAATCGAAAGGTTGCACCATTAAAGCCGGCCTCCGAGGCGCGTTTGAAATAGGATTCAGCCTTAACAGGATCTTGTTCCAGCCCTTTACCAAACAGATACATATAACCAAACAGAAAATTGCCTCTGGGGTCTTCATTGAGCTGAAGATCACGAGCACCGGCGATAGCTTCTGAATACTGTTCACTGAACAGTGCTTGCCAGGTCTCCCTGAAACTGGCGGCTTGAAGAGGAGTGGTGAGAAGCAGAAATGCAACAGCGATCAGTTTCATCATTAGCTTAGCTCCCAGAACGCTTCAATCAATGGGTTTTTTAAGCTACGTGTTAGTGTAAATAGTCCGATCTCATAGGGTTTTAGAGCGGGTTGTACATCCAGTATTCTGATTCGCTCGACCAGTGGACTGTTATCCAAAACAATTTTGGGCACGACACCAATGCCGAACCCCAAGCTCACCATGCTGACGATCGCCTCGTTACCTGCAACCTGAGCATAGATATTGGGTGTGATGCCTTGCTCGTTTAACCAGTCGTCGACCCGACTTCGAGCAACACCCGCTTCAGAGAGAATCATAGGGGTGCTCTGCCAATCCTCAACGCTTTGTGGTGAGCTGTTGGGTAAGTTGGGTTGTGCCTCTGCCGGTGCAATAAATACTAAGGGAGATTGGGTAATCGGTTTAAATGAGAGGCTTTTGCTCAGGTTGTCGGGTTGAGCGGCAATGGTGATCTCCTCTATACCCTCTTGGATACGTGCAATGGCGCGATCAGGGTCCCCTGTATGAAGCTTAATCTCGATATGCGGATGTACTTGGCGAAAGCGGTTTAACAATTCGTACAGGAAGCTGTAACTAGCTGTTACCGAGCAGTAGATACTGATCTCACCGCTGAGCTGTCCTGTTTTGTCCGTCAATTCGCTGCGAATAATATTCCACTGACTGTAAGTTTCGCGGGCGTACTGTAGAAAGCGTTGCCCCTCTTGGGTAAGAACTACAGTCCGATTATCACGTTTGAACAGTTCTACGCCCAGCTCCTCTTCGAGTTGGCGAATGTTTCGAGAGAGGGCTGATAGACTGACATGGCACTCTTCACTGGCCCGTCCAAAGTGCAGAGTGTCGGCCAATGCTAAAAACTGTTTCAGATTCTTTAAATTCATGGGGGTAGTCTATCTAAATTGTCTATTGTTGCGCAAATCGGGATGTTGTGTTGCAAATATATCAATTTAAGAAACTATTGGTTTTGCTTATAATCTGCCCACTTTGATTAGAACTCTAGTCAGTTGTCCGTGTCGTTCAACGACGCACCTCCCAATTAAATTAGGATCTGTTTAGCATGGCTAACTACTTCAATACACTGCCACTACGTGAGCAGCTAGCGGAACTGGCAAAGTGCCGTTTCATGGATATGTCTGAATTTGCTGATGGCGTTGAAGCGCTTAAAGGCAAAAAAATGGTTGTAATAGGTTGTGGTGCGCAAGGCCTTAACCAGGGTCTTAACCTACGCGACTCAGGCCTAGATGTCTCTTACGCTCTGCGTCCTGAAGCGATTGCTGAAAAGCGTCAGTCATGGAAAAACGCAACGGACAACGGTTTCACTGTTGGTACTTACGAAGAGCTTATTCCTACTGCAGACGTCGTACTTAACCTAACTCCAGATAAGCAGCACACAGCCGTTGTTAACGCGGTGATGCCTCTGATGAAAGAGGGCGCTTGCCTATCTTACTCACACGGTTTCAACATCGTTGAAGAGGGTATGCAGATCCGTGACGACCTAACCGTTATCATGGTTGCACCTAAGTGTCCTGGTTCAGAAGTACGTGCTGAGTACGTGCGTGGCTTCGGTGTTCCAACTCTAATCGCGGTTCACGAAGATAACGATCCTAAGGGTGAAGGTCTAGCACTGGCTAAAGCTTACGCTGTAGGTACTGGCGGTCACAAAGCGGGCGTTCTAATGTCATCGTTCATCGCAGAAGTTAAGTCTGACCTTATGGGTGAACAGACTATCCTTTGTGGTATGTTGCAGACTGGTTCGATCCTATGTTTCGACAAGATGGTTGAAGAGGGTATCGACGCTGGTTACGCATCTAAGTTGATTCAGTACGGTTGGGAAACCATCACTGAAGCACTTAAGTACGGCGGCGTTACCAACATGCTAGACCGTCTATCTAACCCAGCTAAGATCAAGTGTTTCGACCTTGCTGAAGAGCTAAAAGTGATCATGCGTCCGCTTTACAACAAGCACCAGGATGACATCATCGACGGCACTTTCTCACGTGTCATGATGGAGGATTGGGCGAACGATGACGCTAATCTTCTTAAATGGCGTGCAGAGACTGCAGAGACTAACTTCGAGAAGACTCCAGCAGGCGACGTAGAGATCTCTGAGCAAGAGTACTTCGACAAAGGCATCCTTATGGTTGCTATGGTCAAAGCAGGTGTTGAGCTTGCATTCGAAACAATGACGGCTGCTGGTATCATCGCTGAGTCTGCGTACTACGAGTCACTTCACGAGACTCCACTAATCGCAAACACTATCGCTCGTAAGAAGCTTTACGAAATGAACGCAACAATCTCTGATACTGCAGAGTACGGCTGTTACCTATACAACCACGCGTGTGTGCCGCTACTAGGTGACTTCATGAAGGGCATCAAATCAGACGTGATCGGTAAAGGCCTAGATCTTGACGACAACGGCGTAGATAACGCTCGTCTAATCGAAGTTAACGCTGCACTACGCGCTCACCCAGTTGAAGCGATCGGTACAGTTCTTCGTGGCCACATGGCTGACATGAAGAAGATCGTTTAATTTTAGATAAAATTTAAACGACTCAAAGCCGAGTGCCTCGCAAGGAGTACTCGGCTTTATGCTTTTTATAAACTCTATTTGTTGATTAGGAATCCCCATGTCGACATCCATTCACATTGAAAACCTTGACGTAAACTTTGATGAACGCTTTGACCTTAAAGGGGTCGATTGGACCATTGAGCCCAATCAGCATTGGGTCATCACCGGTACCAATGGTTCTGGTAAGTCGGCGCTTGCAGCGGTGTTAGCAGGGTTTGGTGATGCATTGAATGGATCCATAGAGGGAGTCCCAAATAGAGTTGGACTCGTTTCATTCGAAGCTCAGGCAGAGTTGATCAAACAGGAGCTTAAAAAGGATGACGCCGATATTTTAGATGTCATCTCAGAAGGAACCCCCGTTCGGGAAATGATCTTTGAGCATTGTGAAGATCAACTGTTAGCGGCTGAATTAGTCGAGCAGTTCGGTTTGTCGCCGCTGTTGGATAGAGCATTCCGCAAGCTTTCGACCGGTGAGAGCCGCAAGATGATGTTGGTCCGTGCGTTGGCCAATAACCCAGAGCTTCTTATTTTAGATGAGCCATTTGATGGGTTAGATGCTGATACGCTTGCGATGCTGCAGCAGCATTTAGCCAGCATCATTGATACCACGCCGATGATACTGGTGTTAAACCGCTTCGACGAAATGCCTGATTTTATTACTCATGTTGCCTACATGGAGAAGGTGGGTAACGATGCGGGACGTCTAGCATTTCAGGTCGATCGCAGCGATGAATCGGCTTATGCAGAGCTATACCAACTGCTTCACTTGAAAACGACAGATCTAGAGGTTCCACCGGCGGATCCTGCTAACCCGCTTCCAGAACTGAATCCGAATGATCCACTGGTCAAACTGACCGATATCTCGATCAAATACAGTGATGCAGTAATTGTTGAGGGCTTCAACTGGACGATAAATCCTGGCCAACATTGGCAACTGAGCGGTCCAAACGGCAGTGGTAAAACAGGTGTGCTCTCATTGATTACTGGCGATCACCCGCAGTGTTACGTCAACGACATCTTTGTGTTCGGTTTTCAGCGCGGTAACGGCGAGAGTATCTGGCAGATTAAGCAGTTTATTGGTTATGTGTCGACCGCACTGCAATGGGAGTATCGTGTCAGCATCAGTTGTAAAAATGTCATTATCTCGGGCTTCTTTGACAGCATTGGTATGTACACCAAATCAACCGATAATCAGAAGATGATTGCCGATCAGTGGCTTGCACTGCTGGGTATGCAGGATCGCGCCGATGTGCCGTTCAACAAGCTCTCTTACGGTGATCAGCGACTCTTGTTGATTGCGCGTGCCATGGTAAAACATCCACCGCTATTAATTCTGGATGAGCCCTGTCTAGGGCTAGATGATATGAACCGACAGTTGGTATTGGCTCTGATTGAGAAGATCTGTGAGGGTAACGAGACGACCGTCTTGTATGTAAACCACCACGCTGAAGATCAAATCAAAGGGATAGAGCACTTTATGGCGATGCAGAAACGCCAATCCTAATCCGTTAACGAACCACCCATAGTGCAATGAGTAGTGCGGTTGGAATAAGATTTTTAGTAGTTATTGACGGTCCAATATACCTGTGTACGCAATGTTTCTTAAGAGTGGGGATTAAATGAAATATCCAGAAGCCCGCGAATGCGCTGTGACAAAGCTTGTGCTGATAGACCTTTTTTACACACCACGGTAGCACCAGCACTGTAGGCAATTCGCTCCATTTCTGGATCAGCGTGTGATGACAGAACAAAGACAGGTATTTTATGTTCGCTCAAATCATGGCGGATATAACGGGTAATCTCGATACCGTTCATTGAATACATGACAATGTCGACAACCACTAGATCTGGCAGTTGACAGGTGTCACTCAATTTATGAAGCGCCTGTTCGCCACTTTTTGCGACATTTACATCTGCTAATGTATCTAGAGCTCCACTGATGAAATCTTGAGAAAACTCATCGTCATCAACAATTAGTACTCTTGGCTTCCGGGTGTTGTCTGTCATTTTTTTATCTACTTTATGCTATGAATTCATCCTAGCACTGATTGAATCAGTTCAATACTGCACAGATCATGTTTCTGGTATAAATAGGAAAAATTTAGAATAAGAGTCTCTTCTAATGAGTAATCAGATTAGTGTTTTTAGTACCCCGGATATAAGTGATCTACCTGAAGATATCCGTGATCTTATTTTAACGGTTCAGGAAAAGTCCGGTTTCGTTCCTAATGTTTTTCTGGCATTGGCTAGGAGGCCAGAAGAGTTTCGTGCGTTCATTGCTTATCATGATGCGCTTATGGAGCGGGAATCAGGGCTGACAAAGGCTGAACGTGAGATGATTGTGGTGGCCACTAGCAGCCTGAACCAATGCCAATATTGTGTCGTTGCGCACGGCGCAATTTTGAGAATACGTGCGAAAAATCCATTGATTGCCGATCAGATAGTTGCCAACTACCGTAAAGCAGATATTACTGGCCGCCAGCGCGCCATGTTGGACTTTGCCATGAAGGTCGCTCAATCAGCTAATGAGGTCGGTGAGGCAGACTTTGATAGGCTGCATGCTCAGGGGTTCAGTGATGATGATATTTGGGATATCACTTCAATCACAGGGTTGTTTGGCTTCTCTAATCGCATGGCCAATGTCATGAGTTTGCGCCCTAATGATGAATTTTACAGTTTAGGTCGCTAGTAAGGATTGTTATGAAAAAACAGGTAATTGCTTCACTATTTGCTGGCTCTTTAGCCTTTGTTTCAACCGGTGTATGGGCAGAAGATTGTAAGGTTAAAACCTATGTTTCTGCGAGTGAAGAGCTTTCCGAACATGTGGCAGATCTATATGGATTCGAACGTAAGCCCTCATTGGGCTACTTGACGATCACTTGCGTTGATCCTGTGACCTTCGGTTCTTATCAATTTGAGGATCCAAAGGTAAGAGTGTCAGGATCAACAGGAGACGTGGTATTGGAGATGCGTGAGTTTTATGAAGGGATGCGCATCATGTACACGGCTAATTTTCCGTTCACGCATGGTGAGGTGACTCGGTTTAGTGTTGTAACTGATCTCAAAGAGACAGACGCTCAACTCAATCATCAGTTTGAGCAGCGTCTGTTTAATCGCTAACTATTAGCTTAAAGGGACGATCAACACAGGTATTACACTGTGGCTCATGACTTTGCGTGACGTTGAGCCCAATAACATGTGCTGAAGGGTCGCATGGGTCCGTACACCCATGACAATCATATCCGCATTGATCTTGTCAGCTGTATCGATGATGACTTGCCAAGGTGTGCCTTGATCGACGCAGGTGGCAATGTCGCTAGGATTAATGGACCCTTCTGGAACCTCGTCCTCGCAAAACGCTTTGATGCGTTGTTCCACTTTTTCCATCAAACGGGCAGAGCCACTTCTCTCTAACTCATTAAGCTCATCACGATCGATGACATTTTGTAGAACAGCAGCTGCGCCGTCACTGATCTTCTCTACGGCGTGCAAGTAGGTGAGTTTGGCATCGTACAGCTCGGCGAGTTTAACAGCGTGTCGAAACGCAGGGCGTGAGCCATCATTAATGTCTGATGCGTAAAGAATATTGTTTACGGCAGGTAGCATAACACTCTCCAGATTGGGTCTAATGCCTGTACTTTAGAGAGTGTTTAGTAGGGTGTCAGAAAAAGAACATCTTTGTCTGATTTAGAGCAATTTTAAATCGGGATTTTGTCAATTCCATCCGCCACGGTGTCGATTGACTCGTCAATTGGGTCACCGACCACGGGTACAACAGAGATGATTGCCCCACCAACGCGCATAGGTACCGTCACGACTTTAGTAAGTACACAGCCTTGAAGAGTCAGGGCTGCAAGGGATAAGGTAATGAGCTTAATATTCATGCGAGCACTATACCTTAAAAATGCCTATAAAAGTGGCTATGTTCGCAGAGTGCTTAAAGAAAAAATGAACGGTGATAAGAGGTAATAAATGGTGCCGGCACCAAGAGTCGAACTCGGGACCTACTGATTACAAGTCAGTTGCTCTACCAACTGAGCTATACCGGCACAAAGAGATGGTCGGAGTAGTAGGATTCGAACCTACGACCCTCTGCTCCCAAAGCAGATGCGCTACCAGGCTGCGCTATACTCCGACGAGGAGTGAGAAAAAGTGGTCGGAGTAGTAGGATTCGAACCTACGACCCTCTGCTCCCAAAGCAGATGCGCTACCAGGCTGCGCTATACTCCGACTTTTTCTCTTGTTGAGTAAAGTTGGCTCCTCGAGCTGGACTCGAACCAGCGACCAATAGATTAACAGTCTACTGCTCTACCAACTGAGCTATCGAGGAACTGTTTGCTCAACTGAGGGCGCATATACTAATTACGGGGCGGACCTTCGTCAAGCGCTCATTTGAACTTTTTCCTACTATTTCTTCAGGTATAATCTTTCGAATAAATAATAAGTTAGCTGACACCTCTGTTAGTCCACAAAGAGTACAAAAAATGACCAGAATTCCAGGAAAAGATGCCCCGCTTGAAGAGTCGATCGAGCGCATGAGTCAGGGGCTGAAGGATCTTGGTTTTGACATAGAGGAGGTGAGTTGGCTCAATCCTGTGCCTCACGTCTGGTCACTGCATATTCGTGATCGTCACTGCCCACTATTATTTACTAACGGTAAAGGGTCTACTCCGGAAGCCTGTCTTGCCAGTGCGCTGGGCGAGTTCTATGAACGATTGAGTACTAATTACTTTTTTGTCGATTACTTTTTCGGTCAAGATATTTCCGATGGTGAGTTTGTTCACTATCCCAATGAGCGCTGGTTCCCAGCCTCTGCAGGTCAATGGCCAGAAGGCCTGCTGGATCAAAACAGCCGAAATCACTACGACCCTGATGAGGAGCTCAGTGCCGATATGTTGGTCGACCTAAACTCGGGTCGAGCTGATAGAGGTGTGTGCGCTTTACCCTTTGTTCGTCAGTCGGATAAACAGACAGTCTGGTTTCCAGTCAATGTGTTGGAGAATCTCTATGTCTCCAATGGTATGGCTGCCGGCAATAATCTCTTTGAAGCGCGCGTTCAAGCGCTGTCTGAGATTTTTGAGCGTCATATAAAGAACACCATTATCTCCAGTGGTATTACACTGCCGCGCATTCCGGCTAAGGTGATTGCACAATATCCTCGCATCGAAGCATCCATCAAAGCACTGCGTGTTCAAGGATTTTTGGTTGATGTGCGTGACGCCTCTCTTGGGGGAAAATACCCTCTGGTAAATGTCACGCTCTTTAATCGCAATGATGGTGGCTGTTTCGCTTCATTTGGTGCTCACCCTAAGTTTGAAGTGGCACTGGAGCGAACCGTCACTGAGTTGTTGCAGGGTAGGGCTTTGGACTCTCTGAACGATTTCCCGCACCCAACCTTTGATATTGATGAGGCGGCAGAGCCTCAAAACTTGGAGACGCACTTTATCGACTCCAGTGGGGTTGTCGCATGGGATATGTTCGCCGATGAGCCTGATTACCCCTTTACCGAGTGGAATATAGAGGGAAGTTCTGAGGATGAGTTTGACGAGCTCTGTCGAATCATTCATGGCGTAGATTTACAGATCTATATTGCTGACTATCAACACCTTGGGCTCGATTGTTGCAGGATTTTGGTCCCAGGGATGTCAGAGATCTATCCTGTTGATGAGTTAATTTGGCGAAACAACAATCTAGCTGCGCCTCTGCGATCACGACTGTTATCGCCCGCTCAACTTGATCAGGAGATGGCGTTGGATCTGTTGGAAGAGTTAGAGCAGGGTGGATTTGATGATCAACAGCGTCTTGCTAAGCTGTTAGGGGTCGCAACGGACTCTGATTCGCCCTGGGATCGTGTTCGCATTGGGGATATTAAGTTCAAGCTCGCGCTTAAGTCTGGCGAGTTAGAGTTAGCCCTAGAGCAAGTTGACTGGATGTTAAACTTTGGTCACCTAACAGACGATGAGATTAAATTGCACCGCTGTCTTTCTGAATTGATACGATTAGAGATAGATTCCAATCGTGAACGAGAACAGTATGAACGCCCATTGGTTGCGCTCTATGGTGAAGCGCTATACCAAGAAGCTCTGGCTAATATTGCTGGAGAGAAGCTGTTCGATGCTCTGTCCGGGCTTGATGAGACACTCTCTAACCTAAACACTCATCACTCTCTGCTAACAGTCTATAAGCGTTTGCATGATGTGAAGTCAGGTTCTTATGAAAAACGGTATTAAGACAATAGGGACAGTCAGCACAGTTGCGGTCGCAGAGGCTCTATTTAGATGCTAGTTTTAATTTGTGATTGTCCCTTGGCTGTCTAGTTCGATTCCTATTATTAGCAGCACAATTCAGCACCCGCAGTGGGTGCTTTTTTTTTCCACAAAAAAGGCCAGCATCCGCTGACCTTTTATCCTATGGGCAGTTAACCCTTATCGACCATTAACCTGCGATCAGTGAGCCTACAAAAATTAGGGCGGGTGAAATCGCGATCAGTAGAAAGACTAGATCCAGTGCCCATACAGTTGCCGGTGTGTGATCTTTTGAAATAGCAGCCATTTGCTTGCTCCTTCTGTTTGTTTGGTTAACTGTAGATTACGCCTTTCTAATATAGCCGCATTGATATGTGTCAAAAGATTCATTTGTCTTCAATTTGTAACAAAACGCTGAAATAATTCTGTCATCTTATGAAGGAGTATTTTATGCGCGTTGGTATCAATGGGTTTGGTCGAATGGGCCGTCTGACAGCTCGTGTACTGTTTGATAGTGCGGATGTGGAGATTGTTCAGATCAATGATCCCGCTGGGGATGCGGCAACCTTGGCTCACCTTATGAATTTCGATTCCGTTCATGGACGTTGGAGCAGAGAGGCACTTCCCGTTGATGGTGGCATGCAGGTGGCAGATCAGTTCATTGCCGTTAGCTCGCACAAGACCATTGATGAGACCAACTGGAGTGGCTGTGACCTGGTCATAGAGGCGTCAGGGAAGTTCAAATCAAAAGAGGCACTCCAGCCCTACCTTGATCAAGGGGTTAAGCGTGTCGTCGTCACTGCGCCGGTCAAGCAAGAGGGTGTGCTGGACTGTGTCATGGGGGTGAATGATGACCTATTTGACCCTGAGCAGCATCGAATTGTGACAGCCGCCTCTTGTACTACCAACTGTCTAGCACCTGCGGTGAAGGTAATTCATGAGAATTTAGGTATTAAACACGGTTCTATGACGACCATTCATGATATTACCAATACCCAGACTATTATTGATGCTCCGCACAAAGATCTGCGTCGTGCTCGCTCTTGTGGTACCAGTTTGATTCCCACCACAACCGGTTCGGCGACGGCAATTACGCATATATTCCCAGACCTAAAAGGTAAGTTGAACGGCCACGCGATACGTGTACCTCTAACCAATGCATCGATTACAGACTGTGTCTTTGAGGTCAACAGAGCGACCAGTGTTGAAGAGGTTAATCATTTGCTTAAATCCGCATCAGAGAGCTATTTAGCAGGCATTTTGGGCTATGAAGAGCGTCCACTGGTTTCGATCGATTACAAGACGGATCCTCGTTCAAGTGTCGTCGATGCGCTCTCGACCATGGTGGTTAACGACACTCAGGTGAAACTCTACCTCTGGTATGACAATGAGTGGGGCTACGCGAACCGTACGGCCGAACTGGCCCTTAAAGTCGGTCACCGAGTTTAAGTAGTCCGACCCTAATTGAGTTGCGTAATCTCTTTAACTACTTTAAGGAGGCTGCGTGACTCAAATCGCCATTTTTCCCATTCCCGACTGTGTCACCTTTCCTGGCACCGTGTTTCCGTTGCATGTATTTGAACCTCGTTACCGACAGATGATCAATCACTGTTTGGAGACAGGTATGCCGGTAGCGATTTGTCACACACAAAAAGAGATCAGTCCTGCCAAATCGGGATTGCCTCTGAAAGAGGCGTTGCAGACAAACCAAGCAACCTATCGACCCTACACAGTGTTTAGTGCTGGTCAGTGCGAGCTGATTAAGCAGTTAGATGATGGGCGTCTAGTGGTGGATGTCCATATCGATCAGCGATACCGTTTGGGTCAATCACTGCAGCAGATTCCCTACTCGGTGTATGAGTGTCAACCAATGGCTGATCGTGAGATGACTGAAGATGAGTTATCAGAAGCGATTGAGCTGGTTGATAAGGTGCGCCATCGTGTACTGGCAATGGTGCAAGGTGATAGCCGAGCGGCCAATAAATTGAGAGACATTCTCAATCAAGAGGAGTGGTTAACAAAATCGCCACAAGCGTTCAGTTTTGAGCTGTTTGGATTAATTCGATTTGATGCTCACTATTTGCAGCAAGCACTGGAGATGGAGAGTGCGGTGGAGCGACTCAGATTCACACTGGATTTAATGAATCGCTGACCTAGGGAATCTGCGAATAAGTTTCGCATCTTCTCTGCGGGACTTGTTCGCAGGTTTCTTACTCCCAAACTTCTCGGATAGGCTCTCCGAAATCGTCGTAAATGACTTTGCGTTTAGGTTTACTCAGTTTTCTAGCTAATTTAGGGCGCTCTTTGATTAGGCGTCTTGCATCGATGGTCTGCAACACACCCTCGCAGGGGGTTCTCGACTCGCGCGGTTTGCCGTCATTAAAGACGGGGCGTATCAGTCCTCCGTGCGGAACTCCACTCTGACCCTGAGGAATCTCTTTAACCTCGCCACCAGAGCGCAGAAAATCCTGAACTTGCTGTTCAAGCTCGGCGCGGATCTGGGCTTTGGTCTTTTTGTCGAACATGATTCCATCCAAATAGGTCAGCCGAGTATTGTAAGGCTTTGCGCAGTGGTTGGCGATATCTATTGAGTGGCTGGTCTGGCGGATGACAGGCTGAAAGCCAGTCACCGCAGCTCCGAAGCCAAGTCGCTAAACCAGTGACTGGCTTTAGCCTGTCATCTGCCCTTGATGCTACACCCAACTGTCTTGGCAATTTTGTTAAGGCGTTGCGTCAGACAACTCCGAGTTGCTGTGCTGTTTCAAAAACTCGTTGGAGAGTTCAAACGTGACTTTGCGGCGTTGAATAGGGCAGTTGAATGCCAATTTGACAGCAAATAACTGCATGCCTGCTAGGTTTTTGTTGTCACTTCCGTAGCGTGGATCACCCATAACAGGGTGGTCGATCTGATTGAGATGACGTCGGATCTGGTGTGTTCGCCCGGTCAGTATCTCTACATAGAGATCCGAATAGTCACGATCGGAGTTGTAGTGCAGTCGGGTGAATTTGGTATGGGCCGGTTTACCATCCAGTTTATTGATGATTTCACCGGACTCGGGTGCCTGGCCTGAGACAAGACAGCGGTAAAATTTTTCAACCTTACGGTTTTGGAATTCGCGCGAGATGGCGCCTGCAACACCCTGTTTATGAGCGATCACGATCAGACCTGCCGTTTCACGATCCAAACGGTGTATTAAAAACGAAGCGCGTTTCGGTTCAAGTGTTTGCTCGGCTAAACGAGTAATGGCAAGGTGATCACACCAGTCATTTCCCTGTGCAACCATACCGGCTGGTTTGAACCAGACAGAGTAACCTTGAGCATCCACCAAACATTGCGCGCCTTCTGGTTTACGGCCTAAGAGTTCAGAATCGTAAAAGAGAGAGATCCGATCGTTTTTTTGCAGAATCTCCTTGGCCTTACGCAGGCGCTTACGACCTTTTTGGCCACGCTTCAGCCAGCAGGCACCTTTACTCAGTGCGTCCTTAATTTTCTGTTTGGAGATTGCGGTCTCTTGCGCCAGAAAGTCGGTGACATTGCTGCCGGCTTGTTCAGTGGTGATGGATTTTTCGAACTCTATTTTCATAAAAATTCGGCACCCGAAGGTGCCGTTATCTCGTCTTGTTGAATCAGTCTTTTACGACATCGATGTAGTAGTGATCGACGCCGTTTATGTTCTCTCGCACTAGTCCGTGACAGTCTGTTTCGAAGCCAGGGAACTGGGCGTTAAATTCGCGAACAAACTTCAAGTAGTCAACGATGGTTGAGTTAAAGCGCTCACCCGGTATAAGCAGTGGTATGCCCGGTGGGTAAGGTGTCACGAGCATGGCGGTGGTTCGACCCTCTAGTTCATCGATTGAGACACGTTCAACTTCACGGTGCGCCATCTTCGACCAAGCATCTGCCGGTGTCATAGCAGGCTCAATCTTAGAGAGGTACATCTCTGTCGTGATTTTTGCGACATTGTACTTGCGGTAGATGTCGTGCAGTGAGTGACAAAGATCACGCAGACCAATGCGCTGATATTCAGGGTGCTGTGCGACAAATTCAGGCATAACCCGCCACATGGGTAGGTTGTTATCAAAGTCATCTTTGAACTGCTGAAGTTCAGTCACCATGGAGTTCCAGCGGCCCTTGGTGATGCCGATGGTGAACATGATGAAGAATGAGTAGAGTCCCGTTTTTTCAATGATAATGCCGTGCTCTGCAAGGTATTTGCTCACAATCGCCGCGGGAATGCCGTGCTCATCAAACTCACCATGGATGTTCAATCCCGGTGTGATAATGGTCGCCTTAATTGGGTCGAGCATGTTAAAGCCAGACTCAATCTTGCCAAAGCCGTGCCAAGTGTCTTCTTCATGGATGACCCAAGCATCACGATCGCCAAGACCTTCATCATCCCACTTCTGAGGCCCCCAAACCTTGAACCACCAGTCGTTCTCACCAAACTCTTTTTCAACCTTAACCATGGCGCGACGGAAGTCGATCGCTTCATACAAGGACTCCTCGACCAGTGCTGTACCACCGGGAGGCTCCATCATCGCAGCGGCAACATCACAAGAGGCGATGATCGCATACTGAGGGCTGGTCGATGAGTGCATCAGGTAGGACTCGTTGAATCGGAAGGTATCCAGCTTACGGTTCTTAGCGTCCTGTACTAGGATCTGAGAGGCCTGTGACAAACCTGCCAACAGTTTGTGCGTTGACTGTGTTGCAAACACCAGGGTGTCGTCAGAGCGTTCACGGCTCTCTGTGCCGCCAATCGCGTGCATGTGGTTGTAAAACTTGTGGAATGCTGCGTGAGGCAGCCAAGCTTCGTCAAAGTGCAGCGTATCAATGGTGTCGCCCAGCATCGCTTTGATCGTCTCTACGTTGTAGAGAATGCCATCATAGGTCGATTGCGTCAGTGTCAGTACGCGAGGTTTTTTGTTCAGTGCTTCACGAGCAAAGGGGTTCTCTTCGATCTTGCGACGAATCGTCTCGGGATCAAACTCACTCTTTGGAATCGGTCCGATAATGCCGTAGTGGTTACGAGTTGGCATTAGGAAGACCGGTATCGCACCACACATGATGATCGAATGCAGAATCGATTTATGACAGTTACGATCCACTACCACAATATCGCCAGGGGCAACGGTTGAATGCCAGACTACTTTGTTCGACGTCGAGGTACCGTTAGTGACAAAGAAGAGATGATCAGCGCCAAATATGCGCGCAGCACTCTGCTCTGAATCTGAAACAGGGCCTGTGTGGTCCAGAAGCTGTCCAAGCTCTTCAACCGCATTACAGACATCGGCACGCAGCATGTTCTCCCCGAAGAATTGGTGGAACATCTGCCCAACCGGACTTTTCAAAAAGGCAACACCGCCCGAGTGTCCTGGGCAGTGCCAAGAGTATGAAGAGTCGCTTGCGTAGTTCATCAACGCATTGAAGAAGGGCGGTGCTAGTGATTCGAGGTACTTTTTCGCTTCACGAATAATGTGGCGTGCAACGAACTCGGCAGTGTCTTCGAACATATGGATGAAGCCGTGAAGCTCACGCAAAATATCATTCGTCACATGACGAGAGGTACGAGTTTCACCGTACAAGAAGATTGGGATCTCGTTATTACGCTTGCGAACTTCGCTAATAAAGTCGCGGATGTTATTCAGTACTTCGTCGGACAGATCATCCGTTTCACCCGAATCAAACTCCTCATCATCGACAGAGATGATGAAGCAGCTGGCGCGGCTCGCCTGTTGAGCAAATGCTGTAAGATCGCCGTAGCTGGTTAAGCCGACAACCTCCATACCCTCTTTTTCAATAGCGGCTGCAAGGTCACGAATGCCTGAGCCAGAGATGTTTTCAGAACGGAAATCTTCGTCAATGATGACGACAGGGAAACGAAATTTCATCCACAACGCCTTTAAGGTGGTGAAACGAATCCGCTTCGGTGAGATAGGTCACTCTGCGGTACTGATGGGCCATGTTGGCCCGCTTTAAAGCAGATAATAACAAGCTTTCATGTTAGGTAAAACAGTTCTTGTGGCAGGGTGGTTGAGGGCTGTTTTTTGACTCAAGGGTTAAAGATTTTTCTTTTACGCCAAAGTCTCATCTAAGAGGCCTATACAGCACTCCTTTTTTTGTTAGAATCGATGGTTATTCGATTTGCTGCCTATTGAATGGGCAGCCCTCAAATGGTGGATTTTTAGTGCTTTTCAATAAGCTACCAGACGATATATTTGCGCCGCTCTCTGGGCAGAATAGACAGGTTTACCAGTCTGTTATTCTTGAATTGGCCGATCTCTTCTTTGATGAAGATCTTATAGACCCCTTTATTGCCAAAGATTTAGTCCGTTCAACCATCGAAAATGCCGTTGTTAAGCTTGGTGTTCGTCGCTGGGTGGCTGAGTCTGAAGAGGAGGCGGAGCTGCCTACCTCTAGCGCAGATTACACAAACCGTATCTACCGACGCCTAGTGCAAACGGGCTGGTTAGAGGAAGAGCAGAAGATCTATCGCACCTATGTGTTGCTCTCTCCTTCGGTCAGTTACCTGTTGCGTAACCTGGTTTCGATCGCGCGTTTGGAAAAACGCAGTTACGGTGGCACCGTTCTTAACGTGCTGTCGTCTCTGGAATCGGCCATCAATGATCCGGTGGGTCGTGGTATTACCCTATCGGAAGCGGCAGACACAGCAGCCGAGTTCAGTGCACACCTGACCGATATGATGTTGGGTCTGCGCGAACTTAAAATATCATTGGCTGAGTCGCATAACCCGCAAGAGATTGTCCGTGGCTTCTTTGATCGTTTCGTTGAGCACATTCTTGTTTCTGACTATAAGACGTTGAAAACAAAGAACAACCCCTTCCGTTTTAGACGTCAAATTCTCTCTTTATTGCGTGATCTTCAGTTCGATACGCTGAAGGTAGAGATGCTGACTGAGCACTATCAGATGCAGTATGAAATCGAATCTGAAACTGCGGAAGCGATGGTGCACCAGCACATCAATCGCATCATCCGGATCTTCGAGTCGGTCGACCAGCGTCTGGCGATCATTGATGATTTCCGTTACCAGCTAGAGAAACGGGTAGCCGACACAGTTCGTTACATGGACAAGACAACGCCGGGTATGGCGGCTCGACTGTCGCGTGTCATTGCCAAATTGGCGGAGAAAGATGGTCGGGAGATACCACCGGTTCAGTCGCTTGATCAGTATGGCTTTATCTCGCCTTCGTCCATTCGCTCGCCAGTGCGTCGACGTGTTGAGACAGCGCCTAGAGTCATTACCCAACAGCAGATCGATCCTAAGGTTCTTTACATGCGTCAGCTCTTCAAAGAGTGGAAGGCACGCCGTGAGGTGAAAGTGGATCGAATTGAGGCCTACCTAGATCGTCACTTTTTAAATGGTGAAACCCTGGTCTCGGCGTCTGAATTTACCATTGATTCAATCGAAGATTACATCTGCTTCAGCTATGTGCGACACCTAAATTCGTTAGGTAAGAAAGCGCGTAAGACAGCTGAACGCTACCAAATAGAATTTGATGAAGAGTACGTGCGCGTTGCCGATATGGTGGAGTGCCGTGGTTTCAAAATACACAGGAACAACGCCTGATGCTTGGTGATTTACAAAAAGCGCTGACGCGCAATGAAAAGAGTACAGAAGCCGATTTCGTTCGCGCTGCAAACTCACTACTGACAAACCAGTTCCTCTATGCGGATCGCCCTGCACAGCGTGATACTTATTTCCTTATTTCGCAGAATATGGAGTACTTCCGTAACCTGTTCGCGGCACTGGGTTGGTCTCTGGTCTATCAACCTGATGAAGCCTATTTGGGTGTGCTACCCCAGGGTGAAGAGCGAGTCATGCGATTGAAGCTCGATGAGTCTCTGTTGATGCTCTGTATGCGTCAAATGTATGAACAGAAACTGGAAAATTTCGAAGTAGAGAGCGGTAAGGCGTACACCACGTCTGATGATCTGTTGAGCACTTACGAGAGTTTAACCGGTAAAGAGATCCCTAATGAGACGCGTCTAAAAGAGATCCTGTCGCTCTTCTCACGTCACGGTTTGATTGAACGCGGCAAGGCGAATGAGACCGACCCTAAAAACATTCCAATCGGCATCTACCCCACCATTCGTCAAGTGGTGGTCGAAGATTACATCCGACAGCTTGAGGCGCTCTGTGACATCGAAAGCGCTGATGCGGCCTTGATGGATGATATTGCTGACACTCCAGAGGAGTCGATCGAAGAGGTGAGTGAGCCAGCTGATGAGTCAGTGGAGTCAGAAGAGAAGGGTGCAGTAGAGGAGTCTGACGATGAAACAGCTTAATCGCATCGTTCTAGTTAACTGGTATGTATTGGGTGCTCA
Organism: Marinobacterium sp. xm-g-48; assembly: GCF_013282925.1. NCBI lineage: Bacteria > Pseudomonadati > Pseudomonadota > Gammaproteobacteria > Oceanospirillales > Oceanospirillaceae > Marinobacterium > Marinobacterium sp. xm-g-48. The sequence goes on along the minus strand of NZ_WBYQ01000002.1, from coordinate 393,812 downwards.
AGAGATCCCGATCAAAGGTAATGTCGCGATTGTAGGTCCTAACGGCTCAGGTAAATCGTCACTACTGGACGCCATGCAGACCATTTTGATGGGTGGCCATAAGCGCCACTTAAGTTTTAACGCCTCGGCGGGTGAAAAGTCTGAGCGTTCACTGCGCACCTACTGTCTCGGTTTTATGGATGATGGTGGTAAAAGCAACAGTGCCCGTGAAGATTCTATCAGCTATCTGGCGATGAGCTTCTTTGATACTGAGACGGCACAAGAGAGCTGTATTGGTGTTGCGATCAGTGCATCAACCGCCAGCCCAGATGAAGAGGTTTTGGGTCGCTTTATTCTGCCTAACTTCTCTGTTTCGCTGGATGACTTTAGTCGAAAAGAGGGCGGTGGTCGTATGCCGCGTCCTTGGAATGAAGTTCGTGAAAGCCTGCTTAAACAGTGTCCGGATATGACGCTAGAGAAGCGTGCAAGCCGCTACATTCGTGAGGTTGTGACCCACTTGAGTCACGATCCAGCGATGCCGAATGACGATGACAAATTCATCAAGAACTTCAAAAACGCTCTTAAATTTGTACCCATTGATAGTCCGACTCGATTCGTTCGCGAGTTTGTCTTGGATGAGAACGTAGTGCATGTCGGAGCCTTCCGTAAATCGCTGGATGAGTATCGAGCGATGGAGGAGAAGACGCGTGATGTGGCTAACCGTATTGATGAACTGGTTAAAGTACAAGAGCTCTGCCAGGGTATCAGTCGTAACATCAAAAACGCCGTCGAGTACGAGTGGGTTGTTCACGAGTCACGTTTTGAAAGCGCCGACCTTCGTAAAGAGGAGGCTGAAGAGCGTCTAGAGAAGTGGCAAGAGCAAGAGGCGGAAGTTGAGCGAGAGCTAACCAATATTGGTGCTGATCTCAATCAGGTTATGCAGGATCTTGCCAACGCACGTGCAGCGCTAAACAACACCGATGCTGCGCATCAGATTAACGCGATGGAATCTTCTATACGCGTTGGTCAACACGAACTCAATGTCATCGAAGAGCGCATTCAGAAGGCCTACTCGCTGATGCGCACAGCGGTGAGCTTTAATCAGAATCGTGAGTTCTTGCCTGAAGAGTTTGCAGCACTGGTGGATCAAGCATCAGAGATCTGGCGCTCGGGTGAAAACCTAATGGCAGACGCTTGGCCTTCAGATCCTGTCAGCGTCGATAACACGCTAAACGCAATGCGTAAGTCGATTGAGAACGTTCGTCGTAAAGTGTCGCGTCGTTATGAAGAGTCAGTTATCCGTATTTCTGAACTGCGCGCTCAGATACAGAACCAGAAGAGTGCCGTAGAACAGCTTCAGCAGGGGCGCGCCCCCGTTCGTCGTAACACGGCTGAATTGATGGAGCTGTTGAGTGAGTACGGTATCGACTCAACACCCATTTGTGAGTTGGTTGATATTACCGATGACAAGTGGCGCATTGCAATTGAGTCCTTCTTAGGTGCTCGCCGCGAAGCATTGGTCGTCGATCCTGATCGTGTCAAAGAGGCGATTACACTCTACCGCCGTAAAGGGCGTCACCTGAAAGGCTGTCGTATCATCAACACCACTAAATCGGGTGACTGGTTACACCGCACTAAGCCAGGTTCTCTGGCTCAGTTTATCGAGTCTGACTCTGACGATGCCCGCGCATTTATGAATCGCGCACTGGGCGGTGTCATGGCGGTTGAGACGGAAGCGGAGCTTTTGAAACAGGAGCGTGCGTTGACCTATGACTGCATGTTGCAGACCGAAGGTTCAACCACATCAATTAATGAACTGACACCAATTATGGGTATTCGTCGTCGTGGTGATCAACTTGAACTGCAGGGCAAGCAGGTCGATCAGCTGGTCAATGAGTTCACACTGCTAGGTCGTCAGCACGAATCTCTAGAGAAGCTACGTGATGCGTTAATAAGCCTTGATGGCGGTCTGTCTCAAGTGAACGAGCCTCTGTTTGATTTGACAGAACAGCGTAAGAAACTGACGCATCAGATTGAAGGGTACCAGCAGACTATTGTCGATCTCCGTAACCATGACGATACCGGTATTCAGCAGCGCATTGCCGATCTGGCGGCTAAGCAGAAAGAGACCGAGTCCACTCAAGCTGCGTTGATGGATAAACTGCAAAAAGCCCGTACAGGCCTGATCCGTGATACTGCTCAGCTAGAGGTGCTAGAGACCGATCTAACAGAGCATGCTGAAGCGCGTGCAGCCTGTGAAGCGAAGAATGAGTTCGACGCTCAGTCTGCGCAGGAGAAACGCGACTACCTCGATGAGAGCTGTGATGGTGAGTTGGAACGCATCATCTTCGAAGCGGCCAAGAAAGCTCAGTCTGAACTGGCTCTGCATGAGAAGAAAAAGAACGGTGTCCGTGATGCCGTTGCACAGTATAAAGCGCGTCACCACGGTGGCGGTTTGACTCACCATGAGTTGGATAAGGTTGGACCAGACTCCAGTCATGAAGATCTCGAGGGTTACGTTAACGAGACCGTTGAGGCACTCCGTGAATCTGAATTGGCAGAGTACACAGAGAAGGCCGAGCGAGCTCGTCTAGAGGCTGAGTCTGCTTTCCGTTCTGACTTCGTGGCCCATCTGAATGACCAGATCAATAAGATTCGTGATCTGATCCGTGAGCTAAACTCGCACTTGAAGAACCGTCCTTTCCATAAAGAGATGTACAGCTTTGAGATGTCACCTAACCCTGAGTTGAAAGACATTCTTGAATTGGTTGAGGCCTATACGCAGCTCGATTCTGCCAATGTGGGCTCGTTGTTTGATATGAAGTTTGATGACAATGCGCAGCACAAGGATGCTCTAGAACGAATTCACGAAGTACTTAAAGATGAAGGCGAGAGCAGTCTGCTTCAGGACTACCGTAACTTCTACAACTTCGAGTTGGTGGTTAAAGATCTTGACGGCAATCGTAAGACAACCCTGTCGCAGCGTATCAAGACCGGTTCCGGTGGTGAGCACCAGGTACCGTTCTACGTCGCGATGGCGGCCGCCTTGGGTGCGACCTACCGCCTAAAAGAGGGTAGTGATGGTAAGCCTGTTGGTGGCTTCAGCCTGTCGGTATTCGATGAGGCGTTCAACAAGCTGGATTCAGAGAACACCGTTACCTCGCTTGGCTTCATGAGTGATTTGGGTCTCCAAACCATTATTGCTGCGCCGGATGAGAAGTACTCTCTGCTCAGTACTTGCATGGATACTATCATTAACGTCTGTCGTGACGGTCGTGTGGTCGACATTGATGTCGAGTTCCCAACGGATCTTGGTAAAGCGCTATTGGCGTCTGATCACCCTTACAAGGTAATGGCAGAAGAGGAAGCGGCGGAGCTTTAACAAATAGCGTCGCGGCCTCAATGAGACCGCTCCAACAGGTATTAATCGAGGCCTCTTAAGATCGCTCCAACAACTTAAGTGTCGGAACCTTATCGAAGATGAGGCGATCGATTGCCCGAAAAGGGGACTGGCCCAGGTCAGACCCCTTTTTTATTGTTCCTTTTCCACTCAGCGAAATCTACTAGTGCTCCCTTTGTGCAACTGCGGTATAGTCAGGTTATATGGTTATAAGTAAATCTATGTATTGGAGAGTCTATGCGTTTGATCAACCGCTCGGGTATTAGCATTAAACCCAAGGCTCCTTTTCATGAGTGGCTTTTGGCGGGCTCAGAAGAGCCGGTTCCTTCACTAGAGGAGCTGCGCAGTGAAGCCAACCTCTACCTCTTTGATGAGGTCGATTCTGATGAGGATTTCACCTCAGAGATTGAACAGCACTGGTTGACGATCTTTGAGAACGAACTCTCTGCCTGGGATGAGTTTCAGGATTTTTGGCCCAAACCGCTCTCGCTTGATCTCTTTAAGAGTTGGTTTGACATCGATTTACAACTGATGAGTTTTGATTTGAGCGATCAGCCCCTGATGCGGGCTAATCTGGATATAGAGTAAGGAGTCTCTGATGGTTGTCGCACAGCAGCAACACGGATTGGAATGGCATGAAGACCGTGATTGGCTCTATGACGAGCTGCACTCGCGCCCGTTCCAGCGCATTTCAGGGGATGCCAGTATTACCCACATTGCGGTGCTGGCAAACCAACAGGAGCGTGCCATTCAGAGTCAGCACATCCAGCGCTTGCTAGATACCCTCAACATCGAACACGACGGAGTGGATCAGGCGTGTAATATCTACACAGCGGGCGATCTGCGCATCCGTTGGGAGCAGCATCTCGAGTTTACGTCACTGACCATCACCGATTCACGTGAAGGGGTAGCGTCGACACAACCCTTTTTCACAACGGCGTTGGATCGACTGCCAGACGGCTGGTTAAGTAACTACCCAGGTAAAGCGGTAGCCGCTTTTCATATGCGCATTCAGAACATTCAGGGTGATGAACTACCAGAGCCCAAAGATGTTCGCTCTCAGCTCGATGATATGCAGATGATCGGCAGTCTGCCACAGAATGGTGCAGCACAAATCTGGACGACATTTAGAACGCACAGCGACAACTTTGGCCGTTTCCTAATCTTCAATAACAGCATGTCGAAAGGGCAGATGGGCCGAATGGTGCAGCGTGTAATTGAAGTTGAGACCTACCGTTTGTTAGCGCTGCTCGGTCTTCGCGAAGCGCGTAAGCTGTCACCGGTTGTTGCTGATATGGATAATCGAATGGCCGATCTGACGCGTCGCCTGTCAACGGGTGATAACTCAGATGACAGTCAGCTTTTGACAGAGCTCATCAACCTATCGGCCGATATTGAAGCTGAACGTGCGAGAACCACCTTCCGTTTCAATGCTAGCCGCTCATACCATGATGTTATGGCGGCACGATTGGATGAATTGCGTGAGGATGAGGTCTCTGGTCACCTGACCTTGAAAGAGTTTTTGATCCGTAGATTGACGCCTGCTGTGCGTGGCTGTGAGACCATGCACAATCGACTCGACGACCTATCGCGTCGTGTAAACCGCGCAGCCGATATGATGCGTACCCGAGTTGAGATGGCGATTGAGAACCAGAACCAAGAGCTACTGAGCTCCATGGATCGTCGATCCAAGATACAGCTAATGATGCAGCATACGGTAGAGGGTCTGTCGGTTGCTGCGATCAGCTACTACGCAGTTGGCCTAGTGAAGTACCTCATTGATGCGGTACACGGTGCCGGTGTCGAATTCGATAAGAGTCTTGCGACTGGTGTCTCTGTCCCACTGGTGATTGGTGCGGTATGGTTCATTACTCGTAAAATTCAAAACCGATTTAAGAAACTCGCTGAAGTGAAAACCGAATCAACAGCGAAAGGGGATCAGTAAGTTGTCAGTAGAAGATCAGATCCAAACCCGTCTCAATGAAGGTCTTAATCTTGTTCACATGGAGTTAGAGAACGAGAGCCACATGCACGGTGGTAACCGTTTGGATACTCACTTCAAGCTCGTCGCCGTTAGCGATGATTTTGAAGGTAAACGGCTGATACAGCGTCACCAAACCATTTTTGGCCTGCTGTCAGATCTTATGCAAAACCCCATTCATGCACTCTCAATGCATCTATACACCCAAGCAGAGTGGGCCGAAAAGTCTGGTTTAGTTCCGGCGAGTCCTAAGTGTATGGGTGGTTCAAAGCAGGATAAGTAGTGTTGGAGCCATATCGACGATGTGGCGATCTTTTCTTTAAGATCTAGATCAAAAGCTAGATCAAGATCAAAAACGAATACCCAGCCTAAAGGCTGGCCATTGGCACTTTTTGGTCAGCAAAAAGTACCCAAAAACTGACCACGCTCACTCGGCCTGCGGCACGCTCCGTTCAATGCTTTTTCACTGAAGTCCAATAGGACACTGCAAAGTCGGCTCCTGCCTCCGTTGCAGACTTCGGCCATCCGGGCCTCAGCCGATTGAACTCTTAACCGTGAAAAACCATCGTACTCACTCTCGATCGGACGTGGACAAATCGGCACGAGACTCGAGTTCGGCACTGTTGGAGCGGTCTTGAAAAGGCCGCGATTGGTACTAATTATAACTTTGCTAGTAGCACCGGTGTCTGGCTTTAGCCTGACATCCACTCTCTCAGCGTTTTCCAGAAAGGTAGTAAAGCCTACTTGCGGGTGACAGGCTGAAAGCCAGTCACCACCTAAAGGGCAGGTTACTTCGTAACCTCAGCAAACAGATCAAAATACTCTGGGAAGGTTTTGCTGGTACAGCCCGGGTCATTGATGATGATCTCGCTGTTGCCGAACGAGGCGAGTGAGAAGCACATGGCCATGCGGTGGTCGTCGTAGGTATCGATCGCGGCGCTCTGGATTTCGGCTGGTGGTGTAATCTCGATGAAATCTTCGCCTTCCACCACTTCCGCACCCACTTTACGCAGTTCGGTTGCCATTGCGGCTAGGCGATCGGTCTCTTTGACGCGCCAGTTGTAGACATTACGAATGGCTGTAGGGCCTTTTGCGAACAGGGCGGTTGTGGCAATCGTCATTGCAGCATCGGGAATGGCGTTCAGATCCAGGTCTACACCGTTCAGTTCGCCTTTAGAGACCTCTACCCAAGTTGGGCCATAAGTGACCTTAGCACCCATCTTACCGAGCACTTCAGCGAAGGCTTTGTCGCCTTGTACCGATTCAGAACCGACGCCGTAGACGCGAATCGTTCCGCCAGCAATAGCCGCTGCAGCTAGGAAGTAGGAGGCTGATGAGGCATCACCTTCAACCATCACTTCACCGGGCGACTGGTAAGTCTGTCCGGCTCTAACGACAAAGCTCTGGTAGTTGTTGTTCTCGACCTCAACACCAAACAGCTTCATCGAGTGCAGGGTGATATCGATGTAAGGCTTAGAGACCAGCTCGCCATCGACAACGATCTCTAGATCCTGCTGTGCCATTGGAGCGGCCATCAGTAGCGCAGTCAAGAATTGGCTCGAGATGTTGCCTCGAATCGATACTCGTCCGCCTTTTAGCTGTTGAGCGTTAATCTTTAGTGGCGGGTAGCCTTCATCTTTTAGGTACTCAATATCAGCGCCAATTTGACGCAGAGCATCAACCAAGTCCTCGATAGGACGCTCGTACATGCGAGGTTCACCGGTCAGTGTGAACTCACCTAAACCAAGGCACAGTGCGGCGGTTAGTGGGCGCATTGCAGTACCGGCGTTGCCCAGGAACATCTCAGCACTTTGCTGCTTGAAAGGACCTGCCACACCGGTGACAACGCACGAGCGACGATCATCAGCTAGCTCATAAGAGACACCCAACGTTTTTAGTGCATTCAGCATGTGGGTAACGTCTGCGCTGTCTAGCAGGTTGGTTACCTTGGTTTCACCTTCCGCCAGTGCAGCTAGAAGAAGAATTCGGTTTGATAGGCTTTTTGAGCCTGGCAGTTGAACGTCACCGTTTGCAAAATCGCGAGGTTGGAGTGAAAGAGTTTCCATAATCTTAAAAGTGTAGTTGATCGCCAAAAAAGGATCGAAAAAGGTACAGGTAAACGTCTGTTAAGTCCATTGTTCAGAGAGATTCGTTTTAATTGATTTCAATCAATGGACGATGGAGAAGAGTAGGGCATATTAGAACCATCAACACTGTATGGAATTAGGAGTAAAAAATGATCGGAGAACACCACGATCTAGTTCATGAACTTCCAGAGTACCGCGAACGTATTCATGAGCTTAAAACATCAAACAACCACTTCTCTCGTCTGTTTGATGAGTACCACGAAATTACTAAGCAGGCTGAGCTTGCTGCAGCTGAAGTTGAACCGACCACGACCAGTCGTGAAGAGGAACTTAAAAAGCGTCGTCTTGAACTGAAAGATGAGCTTTTCAAAATGCTTCAGGGTTAACCCTTTTCATTGTCCTTTCGTTGCTTGAACGTTACCCGTCTTTTTAGGCGGGTTTTTTTTGCTTCAATTTTTTGTTGGAGCGATCTTAAAAAGGTCGCGATATTCTGAACTGCTATTTGTCCAGGTTTCTCATAGCAATAAAAAACCCGCACTAGGCGGGTTTTTTAATGGGGTAGGCTGTTATGCCCAATCACCTGGGTAGTCAGCGAAACCTGGGTTGTCAGAGACACCCACCACTTTAGGGTTGTTCACCTTAGGTAGTTTGATCACCATGTTCTCATCGCGTTCTGCTTTTAGGTAGTCAGCAATGATATCCCAGAGTAGTCGACCCTCTGGTGTGCGGTTAACAGTTGCCCAACCAGAGACGCTGTAGTTCTTGTCATCAGCAATCACTTCACCGTTGTCTAGGCGTACTTCAGAGATACGCTGGCCAAGTGGTTTGGTTGGATCGATGGTGTAGTCAAGACCACCCACGCGAACCATGTCGCCACCTGATTGTAGGTATGGATCTGGATCGAATAGGTTGTCGGCAACGCCTTCAAGCATCTCTTTGATCGCTTTACCAGTCATCTCTTGAACGTAAGTTTCAGAGTAGGTTGTTGCACACTGGCTCATGACATCTTCCATTGTGATCCACTCACCCTCTAGAGTAGTGGTACCCCAACGAACGCCGGCTGATAGTGCGATGTCTGCCTTGTACTCCCAACGAAGTGCGTTACAGATAACTTGGTCCCAAGTGCCCATGAAGTTACCGCGACGGTAAAGAGTACGATCCGCTTTAGCCAGTTTCTCTTGAAGAATCTCTTCGAAGGTTTTGCCGACACGGATTGGGTTGTTCTGCCACTTCTTGTTACGCGCTTCGATGATGTTCTCATCGTAACGACCTTGGCGCATCTGGTTGATGTACGCTTCCATCTCACCGTCAGCTTCAAGCCAATCAGAGATAACAGGTAGCTGTTTGTAAGTCATGTTGGTGATCTGGCCATCTTCGATCGAGAAGTCCATACAGCCGACAAACTTACCGTTTGAACCTGCGTTGGTTACCCAACATTCGCCACCGTCAACGTTCTTAACTTTGATCGGTTGTGGAACACCATCGTGAGTGTGACCGCCGAATACAGCATTCAGGCCAGGAACACGTTCAGCCATCTTGATGTCGACGTCCATACCGTTGTGCGATACAAGAACAACCGCGTCTGGCTGCTCCTCTTCACGGATCTGCTGAACAAGCTCGATCATCTCTGGTTCACGAAGACCGAAAGACCAGTCTGGGAAGAACTCTTTAGGGTTGGCGTTTGAGGTACGTGGGAAGGCTTGGCCTACTACAGCGATACGCTTGCCGTTGATCTCTTTAATCACGTATGGCTGGAACGCATGACCCGTATCTTCGTCGTACAGACCACGGCCATCGAAACGCTCAACCATTTCGTAGTACTCATCACCAAACAGTGAGTCTTCTAGTACTTTAACGTTCTGACCGATGAAGTCACCTTTGAACAGAGCAACGTTCGAAAGAACTTCCTCTTCACGGTAGGTGAACTCCCAGTGACCAACCATAACGTCGATGCCAAGAATGTTAGATGCCTCAACCATGTCGACACCACGTGTCCACAGTGAAGTACCCGATCCCTGCCATAGGTCACCACCATCAAGGGTTAGTGTGTTTTGGCGTCCGCCCGCTTGATCGCGTAGACGATCTAGAAGTGTTTTAACGTGTGCGAAACCGCCCGTACGACCGTACTTCTTAGCTTCTTCTAGGAAGTTAAGGTAGGTGTATGCGTAAGCTTCAGGAGAGTTCTCTGAAAGACCCATCTCCTTAAGGAAATTTTTGCCGACAACGTGTGGTGGACGACCAAATGCATCACCGACACCAAGGTTGACGTTTGGCTCACGGAAGTAGACAGGCTTTAGCTGGCCGTGAACGTCTGTAATGTGAAGGATACGAACATCACCTTCCATTGGAACATCATAAAATCCGCTTGGAGCAGTGTTGCTTGCTAGCGCGCGAGAAGTGTAAATTGCTGGTAGGCTTCCTGCTGCAGCAGCGGCGGCCATAGCCTTCAATAGTTGACGACGATTCATAGTTATCTTAGTTTCCCACTCTTCTTAAAGGGCCCACAGGCTGAAATCCACCAAAAGCACGCATGCTTATTACTAGAGACATACCAGTGAGACTAATTCCAGGCATTTTCGTTATATGCACATTAGTTACATCCTTATTCTACCCAGTTAGGGCTGATGTTGTGAAGCCTGCATTGATAGAGATCTCTGCAAATACGACTGAAGTGGTAGAGATTGAGATCCGTGCCAGCCTCGAAGCACTTCTGACCGGTATCAATGGACAGTATCGAAACACTCAAGAGGCGCCTAACTCAGATCAATACGACCATTACCGTGCAATGGAGTCGGCAGAGCTTGAGGCGGAGTTTAAAAAGTTCATGCCGACGCTCCTAGAGGGTGTTGAGTTGAAGCTTGATGGAACGCCCGCTGAGTTGCAGCTAAAAGAGCTAGTCGTGCCACCCCCAGGCTATACCAAGGTGCCTCGCAATAGTGTGATTATCTTGAAAGGGCGAATCCCCCGGGAGACTCAAAGTCTAACCTGGTACTACCCCATGGCGTTTGGCGATCATGCGACTCGAGTCAGACAGGTAGATGAGGCCAATAACGAGTGGCACTGGTCGTCACACCAGTGGGTAAAAGAGGATAAGCCAACTGAACCGTTCATGCTGAATGAGGTGTTTGCCAAACCGAGTTTTGCGCAGGTGGTGAAAACTTACACCCTAGGTGGTTTTCAGCACATTCTTCCCAAAGGGTTGGATCACATCCTGTTCGTGCTGGGTATCTTCCTACTGAGTCGTCGTTTAAAGCCGATTGCCCTACAGATTACGATGTTTACCATTGCCCACTCGATTACCTTGGCAATGGGTACTTTGGAGATTATTTCGATCTCGCCTCGTATCGTAGAGCCTCTGGTTGCGTTATCGATCGCCTACGTTGCTATAGAGAATCTCTTCTCATCCAAAATTAATCGTTTCCGTCTTCCCGTCGTGTTCGGTTTCGGTCTGCTTCATGGTCTCGGCTTTGCCACCATGCTGTCGGAGTTTGGGATGCCGACGGATGATTTTGTAGCTGCGTTATTAGCCTTTAATGTTGGCGTTGAGTTGGGCCAGCTCGCCGTGGTGTTGATTGCCTATTTTGGTGTCGCTTACTGGTTTAGCTCAGAGAAACTCTACCACCGTATTGTTGTGGTTCCGGCTTCACTGGTGATCGGTATCATGGGAATGATCTGGTTTGTTGATCGACTCGCCATTTTTTAATGCAGAATTCGTGCTTTCTGTCTAAGCTTAATCTATCAATAACGATTGGGAGTCTGTTATGCGAATGAATAGAGTGTTGATTGGTGCAGTGGCCGCAGTTGCATTAACTGGTTGTATGCAGCAGAACCTGCAAGGAACAGCCTACACCGCTGCCGATGCACGCCAGGTTCAGACGGTTGAGTACGCGACTGTCGAGCAGGTGACACCGGTGATCATTAATGGTGATCCTAACAATCCTGTTGGTGTGGGTGCTGGTGCTATTGTCGGTGGTATTGCAGGCTCAACCATTGGTGGCGGTAAAGGATCATCTATTGCGACGGTCTTGGGTGCAGTAGCCGGCGGTATTGCTGGTTCTAAAATCCAAGAGAACAGCTCACAAACTCAAGGGCAAGAGATTCAGTTGTTAATGGATAAGGGTGGTCGCATCTCCATCGTCCAGGGTGTGCAGAACAATCTCTTCTTCAGACCGGGCGATAAGGTTCGTGTGTTGCGCTCTGGCAATATCGTTCGTGTCAGCTATTAATGAAGCAGCCTAAGCTCAACTCGATTCATCACGCGGCGATTATCTGCAGTGACTACCAACGATCCAAGCAGTTCTACACAGAACTTCTTGGATTGACGGTATTGGATGAGAATTATCGAGCTGAGCGTGACTCTTACAAGCTTGATCTAGCGCTACCGGATGGTGGCCAGGTTGAACTCTTCTCAATGCCCGGAGCTCCGCAACGTTTGAGTTACCCTGAAGCTCAGGGGTTGCGCCATTTGGCCTTCGCCGTAAGCGATATTGAGGTGTGGGTCGAATGGTTGGCTGACAATGGGGTAGGGCATGAGCCGGTAAGGGTTGACCCTTATACCGGCAAGCGTTTTCTCTTTTTTGCTGATCCGGATGACCTGCCGTTAGAGTTGTACGAGCAGGCCTAACTGAATCCTTTGAAGAGAGGTCTACTTCTCTGGTGCGTTAAACTGTAGGTAGAGATCGATCAGGATTTCTGGGATCTGTTCACACATCTCTTCGCTTAACGCGCGATCTTTACGAATATCTTTTACTTCACCTTCATCGAATAGATCGGATGCGACCATAATCGGTAGTAGAAGGCCGGCCACCGACTCTTCGTCATCACTAAACCAGGCCTCTTCATTGCTGAAAACGCCTTCCATAAAGGCTTCAGCCCAGAGTGTGATCTCAGGAATCTCATCCTCTTCGTCAGTTTCAAGGCTGAGATCACAAGGCAGGTAGATTTCCTGATCGCTGTAGAGATCGTTGGCGATGGTAGAGTTCAATTTTCTCAACAGGTTCTCTATTTCTGCCTGTTGCTCTGCGCTACTCCAGTTAGGCTTCTCGTCGAAGATAAGCGTCATCCACGTCGACTCGTCGACTTTTTCAGGTGCGATATTAAGAGCGCATAAAAGCCCGTGTGCACCGACTAGATCAAGAGCGGTCTCTGCCACCGCTTCAGAGTCTAAAAAGTTCTCTAGTTGATCCAGTTCGTCTTCGCTAATTAGAGCTACACTTTGATTCATTACTGTTTTCCATAGATTGAATCTTTTAATTGTACCCCGATCTCGATTAAGTGCCTATGTTTGAGTGACTTAATCCACGGCATATCCGATAATGAGCGCATGATTGAACAAGCCCGCCATCAACTGTTACACACCTTCGGTTTTAATGAGTTTCGTGATCCGCAGCAGTCCGTCGTAGAGACCCTGTTAGAGGGGCAGGATGCACTCGTGATTATGCCGACTGGCGGAGGTAAATCCCTCTGTTATCAGCTACCCGCTCTTGTCAGATCGGGTGTTGGGGTGGTGGTGTCGCCGCTGATCGCTTTGATGCAAGATCAAGTCAGTGCGCTGTCACAGTTAGGTATACGCGCAGGTTGTCTCAATTCGGCCATCGATTTTAACCAGTTACAGGCCACAGAGCAGGCGCTGTTAAATGGTGAGCTGGATCTGCTTTATGTCGCACCCGAGCGCCTTCTTCAACCAAGAACCCTGTCACTGTTGCAGCAATCACAACTTGCTCTGTTTGCGATTGATGAAGCGCACTGTGTCTCGCAATGGGGGCATGACTTTAGACCTGAGTATCTTCAATTAGGTTCTCTAGCGGAACGTTTCCCTAATGTGCCTCGGGTGGCGCTGACCGCCACGGCGGATGCTCGAACTCAGCAGGAGATCATTGATAAACTGCAACTTCAGACCGGTCGTGTCTTTATTAAGGGGTTCGATCGTCCCAATATTCGCTATCGCATCATGCAGAAGGATCGTGCAAGGGAGCAGCTTCTCAACTTTATTCGCACCGAGCATGCCCAGGATGCCGGTGTGGTCTACTGCATGTCCCGCAAGCGTGTGGAAGATACTGCCGCTTGGCTATCTGAAAAGGGTTTTAATGCACTGCCTTACCATGCCGGATTGAATGCACAACTGCGTGAGCATCATCAGCACCGATTCCTGACGGAGGAGGGGGTGATTATGGTCGCGACGATCGCTTTTGGTATGGGGATCGATAAGCCCAATGTTCGTTTCGTGGCTCATCTGGATCTACCGAAATCGGTAGAGGCCTACTATCAAGAGACCGGTCGTGCCGGTCGAGACGGTGAGCCGGCCAACGCTTGGATGGTTTATGGCCTTCAGGATGTGATCTTTCAAAGGCAGATGTTGGAATCAGGGCAGGCGCCTGATGAGCAGAAGCGTATAGAGCGACAAAAGCTTGAGGCGATGTTGGGGCTGTGTGAGATCACCAGTTGTCGACGTCAGGTGTTGCTCTCCTATTTTGGTGAGACAGAGCACCAGCCCTGTGGTAACTGTGACAACTGCCTAGAACCCCCCGAGGTATGGGATGGTACAGAGGCGGCTCGGAAAGCGCTGTCGGCTATTTATCGTTCCGGTCAGCAGTTTGGCGTTAATGCGATTATCGAAATTTTACATGCGGAACATTCGGATCGTTCGCGTGATCGCGGTCTCGATAAGCTCTCGGTTTGGGGTATTGGTAAAGAGATCGATAAAAACACCTGGCGATCAGTGTTTCGACAGCTGGTGGCTCAAGGGTTGGTACAAGTATCTGCAGAGCATGGTTCGCTCTCCTTAGCTGAGAAATGCCGTCCGTTGCTGAAAGGCGAGACGGAGATCCAGTTACGCAAAGATAAACGCAAGTTGCGCACATCGATGGCCAGTGGGCGCTCTCGTAAACCAGAGATGCAGCTGGATGATCAGGACTTTAAACTCTGGGAAGGTCTCCGAGCCTGTCGTAAACAGCTCTCTGACGAACAAAATGTGCCACCTTATGTCATCTTCCATGATGCTACCTTGATGGAGATGGTGGAGCGCAAACCAACCTCGCTGATTCAGATGCGTCGTATATCTGGGATTGGTGATCGTAAACTGGAACTCTACGGCGATGCCTTCCTAGAGGTTATTAACGAGTCGCTCTCCAATGAACGCGAGAAAGAGGTGGATTACCAGAAGGAGGAGGTGCTACAGCTCTATCGTGCTGGCATGACCACCGATCAAGTGGCTAGGCAGATTCATCTATCCGAACAGCAGGTGTTCAATATTCTGGCGCACTGGATCGCTTTGGGTGATCTCGCGTTAACGGACGTGGTTGAACTGCCTCTATCAGAGATCAGTCAAATTGAGCAGCAGATTTTGGAAAGCTCAAGTATACATGGCGCGTCACTCAAACCCGTTTTTGAGCACTTCTCTAACGTCTACAGTTTGGGCGTATTACGCTGCGTTCAGGCAGCAATGGAGTAGGGTTGAATGGCTTGGGAGTTACTGCTCGCTGCATTTATCTCTTCAACGCTTTTGCCCGGTGGTTCCGAGCTATTGCTGGCATGGTACGTTGCTGAAAACCCTGCGAACTTCTACCCACTTCTCTTGACTGCGATTGTCGGTAATTTGGCCGGATCGATGCTCTCCTTCTTTATGGGGTGGTTAATCGCTCTGAAATACCCTCTGACACTGTTGGACAAGCCACAGCATCAAAGAGCGAAACGCTGGATAGGGAAATACGGTGCTGTGATACTGCTGCTGGCTTGGTTACCTGTAGTGGGAGATCCGCTCTGTCTAATGGCTGGTTGGTTGCGCCTAAATCCGCTAAGCAGTTTTCTGTTTATACTGATCGGAAAGTCGATACGCTACTTTGTCATCGCATGGCTGGCGCTTGAGGTCGCTGTCTGATGTGGAGTTGGCGGACAATCTCCTATATTGCGCTGATGTTGCTGGCGCTCGTGTTGTGGCTCAATCGCTTGCAGAGTGAGTCGATAACGCCCGATTGGCAAGAGCCGGTCTCACTGCGAATCTATCCTGTGAATGCGGATCAAACGATCGCAACAGCAGAGTACCTTGCAACGCTATCTGATGACGATTTTAACGACATCGAGCAGTTCTTCTCTGATGAGTCTAGGCGCTACGGTCTTCCCCTTGAAAAGCCTCTGTCGGTCGAGCTCTATCCTGTGGTCACGTCACTTCCGCCTGAAGCGCCAGAATCTGCGAGTATTTTGGACTCTCTATGGTGGGGTTTGCGAATGCGCTTGTGGGTGGCTGGGAATGATCAGTTTGATGCGGATGACAATACTATTCGTGTCTTCATGAACTACTATTCACCAACGCTTAATAGCACCATGAAACACTCCTTGGGTTTGCAAAAGGGTAGGATCGGGCTGGTAAATGGTTTCGCGTCAGATCGTTTTCAGGGCTTGAATCACTTTGTAGCGGTCCATGAGGCGCTGCATACTTTGGGGGCTTTGGATCGTTATGATCCCGAAACCGCTGAGCCGGTTTGGCCGGATGGATTTGCCGACCCTGTTCAAGTGCCGCTCTATCCTCAATCTCGAGCTGAGGTGATGGGGGGTAGGATTCCGCTTGTGCCCGGAGTGGCTGTATTACCCTCCGATTTGAGTTTTGCTCACATAGGGCCCGCGACTGCCAGTGAAATAGGTTGGCTCGATGCGTTAGGCGATCAGTAAGGGCTGTCGCTTTGTTGCCTTTTCGTTATACTTGCGCCGCCATTTAACTAGGCAAAACATTATTTAGATCGGATAGACCATGAAAGACGACACCCAGCAAGATGAGCTCAATCGCAAGCAGAAGCTTCGCTTCAATAAGCTGCATAAGCGACTCAGACGTGAAATGGGACAGGCGATAGAGGCCTTCAACATGATCGAGCAGGGCGATAAGGTGATGGTCTGTCTGTCCGGTGGTAAAGACTCCTACACGCTTCTCGATATTCTGATCAACCTACAGAAAAGTGCGCCGATCCACTTTGATCTGGTTGCCGTCAACATGGATCAGAAACAGCCGGGATACCCTGAACACATTCTTCCAGCCTACCTCGACTCTTTAGATATTGAGTACCACATCATCGAGAAAGATACCTACTCGGTGGTTAAGTCGGTTATTCCTGAGGGCAAGACCACCTGTGGTCTCTGCTCGCGTCTGCGCCGCGGCACGCTGTATGGCTTTGCAGATGAGATCGGTGCCAACAAGATAGCGCTAGGACATCACCGTGATGACATTATTGAGACGCTGTTCTTAAACATGTTCCATGGCGGTAAGCTGAAGGGGATGCCGCCCAAGCTGGTCTCAGATGATGGAAAAAATATGGTGATACGCCCGCTGAGCTACTCGCGTGAAAAGGATATTGCCGAGTACGCTGAGATAAAGGGCTTCCCGATCATTCCTTGCAACTTGTGTGGCTCGCAAGAGAATCTGCAGCGTGCATCCATTAAAGAGATGTTGAATCAGTGGGATAAGCAGTTTCCGGGTCGTATTGAGTCTATGTTCAGGGCGATGTGCAATGTCGTTCCGTCGCATCTGGCCGATGAGCAGCTGTTTGATTTTAAATCCCTCAAAACCGGATATGCTCACGGTATTGAGGATGAGTCAACCATTCTAAAATTGACTACATCACACGCCGATACAGTTGACAAACAGTCGGCCGTTCAAGTGGTCGAAAAGATAGAAATCACCTCCCTGTAAAAGGCTGCAAATCTTCTAAAATCCCGATTTTTATTATGTTGCACCGCACTAGTCCTTTAGGCTAATGCCGATAGCTTATTGATGGTCATAAGTTTCCTGTGTGGTAGGTTAATCCTTGTAGTTCCGTGGGTTTGGCTGTCATTTTATTGTCACTAAACCGACTTATATCGATTCGTTATAGCTAAAAGCTTTATATAGCTATAATTAATTTGCATATATGGTGATTGGGAACGTAGAATTCGTTCCGCTAGAACTAATTTTGATAATTCACAAACAGCCGGGAGGCAATTGATGGCCAAAATCATCAAAGGGCCGACGACACGTGAGCTAATGTCCCAGCTTGCGAGCGAGTCAGAAGGACTCTCTACTAACGATCGTCGTGATTTTCTCCGCAAGGGTATCGCTGCTGTAGGCGGTGTTGCTGCTGCTAGTGTCGCAGGCACTGCAACGGCATCTGATGCTCTACTTAACTCAAACAACTTGCCACCAAATGAGCCAACTTGGGGTAAGCAGCTAGGTCACGGTGTTATTGAATACCCGTACGGCAACCCTTCGAAATTCGAAAGTGATGTTGTTCGTCGTACCGTACCTT
The DNA here is from genome assembly GCF_013282925.1 of Marinobacterium sp. xm-g-48. Lineage (NCBI taxonomy): Bacteria > Pseudomonadati > Pseudomonadota > Gammaproteobacteria > Oceanospirillales > Oceanospirillaceae > Marinobacterium > Marinobacterium sp. xm-g-48. The sequence goes on along the minus strand of NZ_WBYQ01000002.1, from coordinate 376,097 downwards.
GGTTGACAGCTGAGTCTATCTCTTCAATCTCAATGACACCTCTTCACGAGCTGAAAGGTATCATTACGCCAAACGGACTTGTGTTCGAGCGCTACCACGGTGGTGTTCCAACAATTAATCCTGAAGAGCACCGTCTAATCATCCACGGCCTTGTTGAGCGCCCACTGATCTTCACTATGGAAGATCTAATGCGCTTCCCATCTGAGTCGCACATCAAGTTCCTTGAGTGTCCAGCGAACGGTGGTATGGAGTGGCGTGGTGCGCAGATGGAAGCGCTTCAGTTTACACACGGCATGCTAAGCTGCTGTGAGTGGACAGGTGTTCCTCTACGCGTTCTTCTTGAAGAAGCGGGCGTTAAACCAGAAGGTAAGTGGGTACTTGCTGAAGGTGCTGACGGTGCGCACATGTCTCGTTCTATCCCAATCGAGAAGTGTCTTGATGATGCTCTGATTGTTTACGCACAGAACGGTGAGATGCTTCGTCCAGAACAGGGTTACCCAGTTCGTCTTCTTAACCCAGGTTGGGAAGGTAATACCTCTATTAAATGGCTTCGTCGTCTTGAAGTCGGTGATAAGCCTTGGCACCACCGTGAAGAGACGTCTAAGTACACAGACCTCATGGCTGATGGCCGTGCGCGTCGATTTACATTCGTTCAGGAAACTAACTCGGTTATCACTAGCCCATGTCCTGAAAAACCAATCCTTAGCCCAGGCATGATCGAGATCGAAGGTCTTGCATGGTCTGGTCGTGGTAAGATCAAACAGGTAGATATCTCGTTCGACGGCGGTGTCTCTTGGACGCCAGCTAACCTGAAAGGTCTAGTTCTTGAAAAAGCTCTGACTCGCTTCAGTCTTGTGACTAAGTGGGATGGTCAGCCATGGTTGCTACAAGCGCGTGCGATCGATGAGACAGGTTACGTACAGCCAACACTTAAGCAGCTTCGTGAAGTTCGTGGTGTTGAGTCTATCTACCACAAGAACGCTATCCATACTTGGAAAGTTGCTAACACTGGGGAGGTTTCGAATGTTCAACTCTCTTAAGCCAACCCTAGTTGCTGCTGCAGTTGCCGGCTCACTAGTTGCTGGTTCTGTAAACGCGGGTGAATCATTCGGCTTCGGTCGTACCGCGACTGCTGAAGAGATCGCTGGTTGGGACATCGATGTACGTCCTGACGGTATGGGTCTTCCAGTAGGTGAAGGTTCGGTAGAAGACGGTGAAGGTCTTTACGAAGCTAAATGTGCTGTGTGTCACGGTCTATTTGGTGAAGGTGAAGGCCGTTGGCCAGTGCTTGTAGGTGGTCAGGGTACTCTTGCTCAGGACCGTCCTACTAAAACTGTAGGCTCTTACTGGCCTTTCGCTTCGACTCTTTACGATTACATCTACCGTGCGATGCCATTTACGGCTCCACGTTCATTGACTCCGAATGAGACATACGCAATCTCTGCGTACATTCTGTACATGAACGAGATCGTAGAAGATGACTTCGTACTAACAAATGAAAACCTTGCTGACATCAAGATGCCAAACGAAGAGAATTTCTTCGTAGATCCGCGTCCTGATGTTAAGAACACGCGTTGTATGTCTGACTGTAAAGATCCTAATGCGATCATGATCACCGGTACTATCGGTGGTGTAACCCCAGTCGGTCACTTCGTTGAAGGTGCTGACGGTCCTGCCGCTTCTCACGAAGAGCAACACGCTCTTGAGCAAGCGAAAGAGAAAGAGCGTCTAAAAGCACTGGGTGTTGAAGTTGAAGAGGAGTCTCACTCTGCTAAGCCTGCTGAGCTATCAGCTGCTGCTAAAGAGGGTAAGGCGACTTACGAAGGTGCTTGTGCCGCATGTCACGGTATGGGTATCGCAGGCGCACCTAAGCTAGGTGATCAGGCTGCATGGGAAGCACGTATCGCACAAGGTATGGATGTCCTAGTAGACCACGCGATCAATGGCTACCAGGGTGATAACGGCATTATGCCAGCGAAAGGTGGTCGTATGGACCTATCTGACGAAGCTGTCGCTAATGCGGTTGCCTACATGGCAGAATCTAGTCAATAATTGACGGATGGCGGGGCGGTTAACGCCGCCCTGTTTTTTATAATAACAAGCACGAAAGTGCACGATCACTGAAGGAGTGACCATGCGAAAGTTGATCTCAGCCCTAGCAGTTGCAGGTGTAGCATTCACCGGTTCTGCAGTCGCGGGTTCACATAGCGAAGCGATGATCAAAGAAGGCCAAGCAATCTACCACGGTAAGTCACGTGGTAACTGTGTTGCTTGTCACAACATTCAAGATCCTATTACCAACCAAGCTGGTAACCAGGGTCCTATGATTATTGCTATGAAAGCACGCTACCCAAATAAAGCTGAGCTTCGTGCTCAAATTTGGGATGCTACTGCGAAGAATCCTCTGTCTATCATGCCACCAATGGGTAAGCATAATATTTTGACAGAAGATGAAATCGACGCAGTCGTAGAATACATTTATCAGTACTAATTAGACTCGATTTAGGTGGAGTAAAATGAGCATGAATCGTCGTACAGTTGTAAAAGCGATCGCTGCAAGCGGTGCGCTAATCGGTCTAGGTGCAATGATGCCACGCGTGGCAGTTGCTGCATGGAATAAAGATGCATTTAACGCAAAATCACAAGCTGATGCGCTAAACGCACTATACGGAAGCGCTGCAGAAGCAAGTGCTGACGTAATGTTGAAAGCTCCAGATATCGCTGAGAACGGTGCAGTTGTACCTGTATCAGTTGAATCTAAGCTGGCTAACGTTGAATCAATGGCTATCTTTGTAGAGCAGAACCCAACGCCTCTAGCGGCTGAGTTCGGTATCCCTGCTGGTACTGCTGCAGACGTGTCTACTCGTGTACGCATGGGTAAAACAACTAACGTAACTGCAGTTGTTAAGGCTGGTGGCAAGACTTACAGCGCTACCAAAGAAGTTAAAGTCACTATCGGTGGCTGTGGCGGTTAATAAGCGGTTTAGATTAGGAGAAGTATAATGGCTAAGATTTTTCGAGTTAAAGCTAGCGCACGTGGCGGTAAAACTACCGTTAAAATGATGGCTAAACACAACATGGATACAGGTCTTCAGAAGGGTAAAGATGGCAATCTTATCCCAGCTAAATTCCTGGATACTGTGTCTGTTTCTCACGGCGGCAAAGTCGTGTTTGAAGCGAACCTAAACACAGCTATCTCTAAAAACCCATACCTAGCATTCACTTTCGAAGGTGGCGCTAAGGGTGAAGAACTATCTGTTGCTTGGTCTGAAAACACAGGCGCAACTGGCACCGAATCTGCAAAGATCAAGTAATTGATCTCTGCTTACGGAGGACGCATGAATATAATAAAAAGCACACTACTTGGTTTGAGTGTTGCAGCTGCTAGCCAAATGGCAATGGCAGCAACTACGGGAGCTACTGTCGCAACTGTCGATCCAGAAGCTGACCGCATTGCACTGCAAGAATATATGAAAAACCGTTTCCCAGACACTCCAATGAGTGAGTACGTAAACGGTATCTATGCTGTTGACGCTGCGTCTCGTGCGCAGTGGGAAGAGATTGAAGAGTTCCCTCCTTACGAGCTAGACCTCGAAAAGGGTGAAGAGCTATTCAATACGCCTTTCGCAAACGGTAAAGGTTACGCTGACTGTTTCGAGAACGGTGGTATTGGCATTCGTCAAAACTTCCCATACTGGAACGACGAGCGTAAAACAGTTGTAACTCTAGAGATGGCGATCAACGAGTGTCGTATGACAAACGGTGAGAAACCACTAGGCTGGAAGAAGGGCGCTATTGCAGAGATCTCTGCATACATGGCCTACACTTCACGCGGTAACGAGTTTGCAATTGAGATTCCAAACGATGAGGCGAAAGCGGCTTACCTAGATGGTAAAAAGTTCTTCTACTCTAAGCGTGGTCAGTTGAACCTATCATGTGCTGACTGTCATTTGACTGGTACTAACCGTTTGGTTCGTGCCGACCTTCCAAGCCCAGCGCTAGGTCACACTACACACTTCCCTGTAGTACGTTCTAAATGGGGTAACATCGGTACACTACACCGTCGTTACGAAGGCTGTCACCGTGACTCTCGTTCAGAGTACTTGAAGCCACAAAGCGAAACTTTCCGTAACCTTGAGTACTTCCAGACTTACATGTCTAACGGTCTCATCGTTAACGGTCCTGGCGCACGTAAGTAAGGGGCAAACAGATGAAAAAGATCATTTCGATCGCAGCTGTTGCTGCACTTACACTGAGCTCTATGGCTTCTGCTCAAAGCTTCAGTGAAGCATTTGATGCAGCTCGTGCCCTTCAAGGTGCTAACGGCACGTTTGAATGGAACGGCAAGAAGTACAGCACACAGACAATCGAAGAAGCTTTGGCATCGAAACCAGCTAACGCTGAAAATGCTCAAGCACTATTCGATGCTGCTAAGGCTAAGTACAAAGAGTCACAAGAAGCAGGCTTTGCTTGGCGTGATACTAAAAAGTACTTGAAAGAGTCTAAAGAGGCGATTGCTGCTGGTGAATTCCAGAAAGCAATGGATCTTGCTGCTCGTGCTCACTACCAAGCACGTAAGGGTGTAGAGCAGCGTGACTACGCTGAAAAACATTGGATTGATGCAGTTCCTCCGTTGAACTAATCATATTCCTTACAAAAACCCGGTTATTGTGCCGGGTTTTTTTGTGCCAAAATTTTATATGACATTTTGTGATTAGGTTATTGTTTTTGGTAATAATGGTGCTATGATACTTACATCTTTCCAGAGCGTGATTTATCACTCTCTTCTTGTGAATGATTTAACCGTTTTCGCAGTGATCTTTGGGGCCTTTGGCCCCATTTTTTTGCCTTAACTCCACATCATTAAGATCGATAACATCGTAGGTGTAGCCAGTGTGAGCGCAACATTGGGGCCCATCAATTGATTGAGTTTCGTCTGATTAGCGGCATTGTTTAAAACCAAAATAGAGAGCCCGATCGCGGCTATTGAAACAGCCCCAGTAAGTAGTAGCCCAAATAGATCTGTTCCCACTGTCTGAATAAGCAGTACCATCCCAGCGATCATAACCGCGTTAAATAGGGTGTATACCTTGGCGCCGGTATGGCGTCCATAAGCGATGAGCAGGTGATATCGGCCTGAGGCACTGTCTGCATCGATATCCGGGTATTGATTTAATAGCAGTAAGTTATTCACCAGACAGAGTGGGATGATGGACGCTAGCACCGCCTGTTCTGTCAGACCGCCTGTCAGGCTCATGTGAGTCCCCAAAACCATGATCGGTCCAAAGCCAATTCCCGCAGAGATTAGGCAAGCGATTGGGTGTCTGTTCAGTACCGGGGTGTAGGTTAAAACAATAAAGAGACCCAAAATCCCCAAAGGCATTAACAGAGCAAGGTTCTGTTGCATTAAATAGAGCCCAGACAGCGTGCACAGTGAAAGCAGTGTTAATGCGACACTTTTAACCTCTTTAGCAGACTCAGGATGGCTGGGAAGCGCACCACTGCCGCCACTGAAGGGGGTTCGATCAGTGGTTAAGTCTAAGCCTGAGCAGTAGTCATGGTACTCATTGAGCATGTTGACGCTTATGTGAGCCAATAGCGCAGTGATAAGAACTAGTGCAGCTAATCCAAGATTTATGGATGTGACCTGGCTCGCCGTTGCGATGCCTAACAAGACACAGACGAAGGTAAGGATTAAGAAGTTGGGTCGTGCAGTCGCAATCAGAGTGGCAATTCGACGGTTCACAGCTGGGAGCCTCTATAAGGTTGGTGTCCCTATTGTAGAATCTAGGCGAAGCCGAAGCGAATGTGATTGGATGGATGAGTATCGCGGCCTTTGCAAGACCGCTCCAACAGGATGCTTTTGTTGGAGCCTTATCGAAGATGAGGCGATTTTTTTCAGAGAATCGCGGCCTTTGCAAGACCGCTCCAACTGGATGCTTTTGTTGGAGCCTTATCCAAGATGAGGCGATTGGGGTCTGACCTTCGGTCTGACCCCATTGTTCGACTATTTATCTAAAGCGTTAAACCACTGCCCGAGCATGACGCGCTCTTCCGGTAGCATGCCCGTTAGGTTGCCTAAAGGCATCGCCTGAGTCGCGACAGACTGTGCATGAATGCGTGCAGCGCTCATTAGAACATCCTCTTCTGTCTCCAGAATGACACCGGCAGGGGGAGCAGTGAACATCTCACTGGTTGGGTTCTTAGCGTGACAGCTAGTGCAGCGCTCATAGACGATCTGAGTCGCTTGCGCCAGGGTGACGTTGTTACTGCTTAGGGTAGCTTCCATACCTCGATTAGGGTGCGTCACATAAGCAAGGCAGATCATACCCAGAGCCGCGAAGGGGAGTGTCCATGCAAATTTTTGACTCTCGTGGCGGGTATTGAAGTAGTGGCGAACACCGACACTCAACAACGCAATCGCAAATAGAATGGCCCAGTTCCACTCATGGCCATAGGTGCTTGGGTAGTGGTTGCTGATCATAATGAACAGCACTGGCAGCGTCAGGTAGTTGTTGTGGCGAGAGCGAAGCAGGGCACGAGCGGGCTGTTTTGGATCAGGTTCGCGACCCTCTTTAATTGCTGCAACCAGATCACGCTGTCCCGGCATGATGACGCGGAATACGTTACCCACCATCATGGTGCCGGTAATGGCGCCGATGTGAATGTAGGCAGCACGACCACTGAACACCTGAGTAAAGGCCCAGGCCGCAATAATCAGCAGCATCAGTAGAACCAATCCAAGCAGTGCCGGTTGTTTACCTAAGGGTGATTCACACAAGAAATCATAAATAAACCAACCTGCGATCAGTGACGCGATACTGATCGCAATGCCTTCCCATGCAGTTAGGCCTGAGCCAGGGGCGAGTAGGTAGAGTTCGGCATTTAGGTAGTAGACAACTGCCAACAAGGTAAAACCAGAGAGGAAGGTGGTGTACGCTTCCCATTTAAACCAGTGTAGGTTTTCCGGCATCTGTGGCGGGGCAAGTTTGTACTTCTCTAGATGGTAGATACCACCACCGTGGATGGCCCATAGATCGCCCGATAGACCCTCTCTAGGACTCTTACGGTTTAGGTTGTTCTCCAACCAGACAAAGTAGAAAGAGGCACCAATCCACGCGATACCAACGATCATGTGTATCCAGCGGACCAGTAGGTTGAGCCATTCTGTGTAGTGCGGATCCATATCGACCTCTAAGCGTTTAAATGATTGATATCTGCATCAAGAAGAGTGATCTCTCCGTCAGCAAAAAAGTGTTCGTCGCAGTTATTACCTTCGCCTTTGCGGTCAACGATCAGAAAATCACTGCCGTTCTCTAGCGCTAGGATAGGGTGATGCCACACCCCTTTACCGTAGTTCAGACCCTGACGCCCGTTGCTAATAAAAGCGCGAATATCGTTTGGGTTAGGCTGATCTGCAGGTGGCGCGACGACGATCAGAAAGCGTTGGCGCTCCATCGGGATGAAGGCTTGACTCCCCTGAGGGTGGCGCTCAAGCATCTTGATTTCGAGCGGGTAACTTAAGGTATCTGCCTTGAAGATACTGATAATGGCTTGGTCCTCTTGGCGATTCAGTTCAACCGTTGCCAATTGATGAAACCGCTGAGTTGAGCCATTGTTAATAGGAAAGTGATCAGAGCCTTCCGTCTCGATTACTTGGCCAAAAGGTTCTAAAGCCTCTTTTGTTAACGGTTCAATGGTCAGAGATCTCATCATTCACTCCTATTAAAGGGTTGGTTTACCAAAGACTCTTAAGCGCGACACACCACCATCTGGGTGGATGTTGAGCTTAACGTGAGTAATCGGTCCAAACTCAGGATCTACAGAAAATTTGTGAATCGAGTCGGCGCTTAGCTTCTGGTTAGGTAAGAGTGTTTTCCAAAATAGGCTCTGAGTGGCGATCTGTTCAGGTGAACCGCCACGAACATAGGCCGCTTGAATGTCACAGCTGTCAGGGAAGTTGCCTTTAAAGTGAGCAGTATCGATCTCGATCTCCTCTGCAACCCCTGGACTACCTAATGCCAGAATGACCCAGTCATAGCCTGGTGAGCGGCGGCGTGCTGTCTCCCAGCCATCACCCATATTAACGCCACGGCCAGGATTGGTTAGGTTGCCCATTTTCCCGAAATGCTCATCACTACAGGATAGGGCACAACCGCCATTCAGTGCCGAGACTAGATCGATGCTTTGTGAGTTGTCGACCGAATCCCAGTCGATAAACGGACGTCCATAGACTCGGAAACGCGCAATGCCACCGTCTGGGTAGATGTTTAGGCGAACGTGAGACCAAGGCTGATCGTTGTTCACTTCAAATAGGTGTTCGCTATCGCCCTGAAGATCGACCGATGGAAGCAGTGTGTACCACTTAGTTTTATCATCTGGATCCTGATCTGGCGAGTAACAGACATCGACAGAAGCTGACGGAGGAAAGTTTCCGGTAAAGAAGTTTGTGTTGATCTCTATGGCTTGAATCATGCCCGGTGCGCCAAGACGAATGATTGCATAGTCATAACCTTCAAAACGCTTGCGGCGTGATTCCCAGCCATCCATCCACTTACCAGCATCATCGTAAACACCCTCTTTCCAGACAGGGGGTTCAGGATTTAGCATGCGGTTCACTTCGGCGAACCAGTCATCGGTAACAAAGGTCGCTTTGGCTCCTAGGCGAGCATCTGCAAGGTTAACTAAGCGTTTCAGTTTCTGTTCGTTCATCTATACAACCTCACAAATCGGCCAGACGGAATGCGGCAATTTTATTTATTTCGGCTAACGCTTGAGCAAACTCTTGCTCTGGCGAGTTATTGATACGCTCCTCAAAGCCAGAGAGGATTGCATGTTTGTTGCTCCCTTTAACGGCCATGATAAATGGAAATTGGAATTTGGCTTTGTAGGCATCATTGAGCTCGGTAAAGCGAGCAAACTCCTCGTCGGTTAGTGTATCGATGCCCGCGCTGGCCTGTTCTGACGTCGATTCTGCCGTTAGTTTGCCTGCTCGTGCCGCTTTTCCGGCTAAGTCTGGGTGGGCAATAATGACACCGAGCTGCTCCTCATGGCTAGCACTCAAGAAACAGTCGGCCATTAATCGGTGAAGCTCATCAATGAGATCGTGCTCTGCTGTGATCCCTTGATCAAATGCTTGTTCAGCAATCCAAGCGGAGTGCTCATAGATGCCACCAAATTTGGTAACGAATTCCTGTTTTGTTAGCTCGCTAGGTGAGCCAAATGCAAAGGTGACACTCATCATTAAGCCTCAGGTTTGTGGTGTTGATGCCAGTGGCGGGCAATATCGATGCGACGTGCGTACCAGACCTTGTCATGACTTTGTACGTAATCTAAGAAACGTTGCAGTGCTGCAATGCGTCCGGGGCGACCCAGTAGACGACAGTGCATGCCGATCGATAGCATTTTAGGGGATCTCTCACCTTCTGCGTAGAGGACATCAAAGGCGTCTTTTAAGTATTGGAAAAAGTGCTCTCCGGTATTAAAGCCTTGCACCTGCGCAAAACGCATATCGTTGGTATCCAGTGTGTAGGGGACAACGAGATGTTTGCCTTTCGGTCCATCGACCCAGTAGGGCAGGTCATCAGCGTAGGAGTCAGAGTCGTAAAGGAATCCACCTTCCTCCATGACTAACTGACGAGTGTTGGGGCTATCTCGACCGGTGTACCAACCCAGTGGGCGTTGTCCGGTTACTCGCTCGATGATCTCAATGGCTTCCTGCATCTCTTGACGCTCTTGCTCCATCGGCATCTCTTGGTAGGTAATCCATTTTAGAGCGTGTGAACAGATCTCATATCCAGCATCAACGAACGCTTGGGTGACATCAGGGTGGCGTTCCAATGCAGTCGCAACACCAAAAATGGTCAGAGGGATATCCCGTTTTTGGAAGGTATCTAATAAGCGCCATACACCGGCGCGACTTCCGTACTCATAGATCGACTCCATACTCATATGGCGTTGACCTGGGAAGGGGACAGCGGAAGGCATTTCCGAAAGAAAGGCTTCAGACTCTGAGTCGCCATGAAGAATGCAGCGCTCGCCTCCCTCTTCGTAGTTGAGTACAAATGAGAGAGCAATGCGCGATTCATTCGGCCAAGCTGCGTGCGGTGGATTCTTTCCGTAACCGACCAGATCGCGAGGGTAGTTGTTCATACCTAAAACTCCAATATTGATGAGCAGATTGTATACAATTTGTCAGTCAGGTAAATAGCGTAAAAGCATTAAACAGGCTCTAATCATGCAGATAATGCCAATTATCCGATAGACTTTAGTCGACTATTGCTCTATTTGTTAGATTTTATGTATACAAATCGGTATACATAATTAATCAATATTGAGGATTTCATATGAACGGTTATCTAACAACTCATGTTTTAGACACTGCCAACGGTTGTCCTGGTGAAGGGATTGAGCTAACCCTTTTTAAGGTTGAAGAGGGGCAATTAATCGAAGTGGTTTCTGCAGTGACGAATGACGACGGTCGTGTTGATTCTCCAATTCTTCCTAAGGGGGAGTGTGTCAAAGGGGTCTATGAGTTGCACTTCATGGCGGGTGATTACTTTAGACGTCGCGGCACTGAGCTCGCTGAGCCTGCTTTTTTGGATCAGGTTGTTATCCGTTTCGGTATTGCTGACGAAGAGGCGCACTACCATGTACCGCTTCTGATCTCGCCCTACAGCTACTCAACTTACCGCGGTAGCTAAGTAAGAGTTTTCACAGTGGTTGAGCCTAAATCCACACGTCAAAAATCTAAGACTCAAGATCAGCACATCTACGAGGAGATTTTTGACGCCATTTTAGAGCAACGGCTCTGGCCAGGTACTCGCCTGAAAGAGGAGTCCTTGGGTGAAATCTTTGGTGTATCTAGAACCATTATACGACGCACGCTCAGTCGATTAGCGCACGAGCGTGTTGCGGTTTTTGAACCCAACCGCGGTGCCTTTGTTGCTGAACCCGATGTCTCGGATGCTCGTCAGATTCTTGATGCTCGTCGTCTTATGGAGTTAGCCATTGTTGAGAGGGTGGCAGAACGTGCCTCGTCGATCAAAGGCGAGTTTAAGAAACTCTATGATCTGATCGAGCAGGAGCATAAAAGCAGTGCGGCAGCCGACAAGGGCACGGCCATTCGTTTGTCGGGTGAATTCCATTTAGAGTTAGCACGCCTCTCTGGCAATAAACCCCTGGAGGGGTTTCTTCACTCCCTGGTACCGCAAACCTCATTAATCATCGCCCTCTATCAGGCCAAAGAGGGGAGTCGTTGTGCCATTGATGAGCACAGTCGTCTGCTGGATGCGCTGAAGCTGGGTGATGCCGAGGAGGCGAAGCGTTTAATGGGTGAGCATCTAGATCATATTGAAGAGCGTTTGGCTCTGGATGAGTCACCGGGTAACCGAAATTTGGCTAAGGTGTTTGGGCGCCGAACTGAAAAAGCTGGCGCATAATGGTGCGTCAAGTTAAATTGGATGCACACTAAAGGTGCAACAGCTTGAGTTTCTGACCTGTTGGTTAATGATTTATTCATTTATATCAATGGGTTAGTGAAGTTGGCATTTGATGCGCTAACAAAAATAAGAAGGCTGCATTGAGCAGTTGTTTGGAGGCAATAATGAGCAATGAAAAGATTTCGGCAGCGCAGATGCGCGATCCGAATTAGACCCCACCGATGCATCTAGCAATTCCGCTAGGCATTCAACACGTATTGGCGATGTTTATCGCAAACGTAACCCCAGCGATCATCGTTGCGGGTGCAGCGGGATTTGGCTTTGGTTCAAATTCACCTGACTTCCCTAATATGATCTACATGATGCAGATGTGTATGTTCCTTGCGGGTGTTACAACGCTGCTTCAGACAATTGGTGCAGGCCCTGTGGGTGCACGTCTTCCGATCGTACAAGGTACCAGTTTCGCATTCATTCCTATTCTTATCCCACTGGTAGCGGGTAAGGGTGTTGAAGCGATGGCTATGGTGACCGGTGGTGTCCTAGTCGGTGGTCTATTCCAAGCAGCGCTAGCGCCATTTATTGGTCGTCTTCGTTTTGCTCTACCTCCATTGGTAACAGGTCTGATCGTTCTGATGATCGGTTTGTCACTTCTTAAAGTGGGTATTCAGTACGCGGCAGGTGGTGTTCCAGCGATTGGTAAGCCTGAGTTTGGTTCTTTAGATAACTGGACTGTTGCCGGTACTGTTGTGGTTGTAACCCTAGGTCTGAAATTCTACGGCAAAGGCATGATCAGCTCAGCGGCTGTCTTGATCGGTCTGATTGCAGGTTACGTTCTGGCCTACTTTATGGGTATGGTTAACTTCGGTAACGTTGGCCGTGCTGCAAGCTTTGCGCTGCCACAGCTCTTCCCATTCGGAATCGAGTTCGGCGCAGGTGCCATCATCGGTATCGCACTCATGTCATTCATCTCTGCGATTGAGACAGTGGGTGACGTATCGGGTATCACCAAAGGTGGTGCGGATCGTGAAGCAACTGATACTGAGATCAAAGGCGCAACTTATGCCGACGGTCTAGGTACAGCGCTATCTGCTCTAGCTGGTGCACTGCCAAATACATCCTTCTCGCAAAACGTCGGTCTGATCGCAATGACGCGTATGATGAGTCGTCACGTGGCAACCATTGGTGCGATCTTCCTGATCGTCTGTGGTCTGATCCCTAAAGTGGCTGCTCTCATCTCTACAGTGCCAATCGAAGTATTGGGTGGTGGTGTTATCGTGATGTTCGGCATGGTGGCCTCTTCAGGTATGAAGATGCTGGCTGATGTAGACTGGAACAGCCGTAACATGGTGATCTTTGCGGTATCGCTATCGCTTGGCTTGGGTCTAATGCAGGTTCCAGAAGCGCTTCAGCACCTAGACGGTACGGTAAAAGCACTGCTAACAACAGGTCTTCTACCAGCAGCAGTCTGCGCCATCGTACTCAACCTGTTTATGCCTCATCCTAAGAAGGAAGAGGAGTAAGTTTTTAACTTACCTTTCTAATCGATCAAAGGCCCCTTATGGGGCCTTTTCAGTTGGAGCCTTATCACAGATGAGGCGATTTTTATCAGCACGCATCGCGGCCTTTTCAAGACCGCTCCAACGGTTCGCACGCTGAATTGATGTTGGAGCCTTATCGAAGATGAGGCGATTTATATCGGTAAAAATCGCGGCCTTTTCAAGACCGCTCCAACGGTTCGCACGCTGAATTGATGTTGGAGCCTTATCAAAGATGAGGCGATTTCTATCAGTAAACATCGCGGCCTTTATAAGACCGCTCCAACGGTTCGCGCGCCGAGTTGGTGTTGGAGCCTTATCAAAGATGAGGCGATTTCTATCAGTAAACATCGCGGCCTTTATAAGACCGCTCCAACGGTTCGTTCGCCGAGTTGGTGTTGGCGCCTTATCGAAGATGAGGCGATGGCCACCAGCTCGGTAGCATCGCCTGTATCTCACGCGATGCAAATCGAGGATCAATCAGCGTCAGCGTTCCTCGATCCTCAGCCGTGCGTATTAAACGCCCACAAGCTTGAATTACCTTTTGCAAACCTGGGTAAAGGTAGGTGTACTCATATCCCTTTCCGAATCGCTCATCAAAACTGTTTCGCATCAGATCATGAAACTCATCAAAGGGCGGTAGGCCCAAGGTGGCAACCGTTACGCCAATCAGTCGATCTCCTGGAAGATCGACCCCTTCCGAAAAAAGACCACCCAGTACTGCTAAACCCAGTTTTCGACTCGTTGGTGAAAAAGCATCTAAAAAGTCCTGTCGCTCGGCATTGGACATGGCCTGCCTTTGCGGATGCAGATCAATCTCTGGATCCATCTCAGCAATAGCCTTTTCAATCTCGTTTAGATAGCTAAAGCTGGAGGCAAAGAAGAGGTGGTTGCCAGGATTTTGGTGATACAGCTCCACCAGTAACTCTGCGATAGGTTGTATCGAACGCTCTCTGAATTGATAACGAGTATCGATATCTCTGCGAAGGGTTAATCGGATCTGGTCAGGTTCAAAGGGAGAGGGCAGTGACCCTGATACGGGTTCATTTAGGCCAAGCAGTTGTTGGTAGTAGCCAAACGGCTTTAGCGTGGCAGAGAAGAGCGTCAAGCTGTGAAGAGATTGCCAGCGCTCAACAAGGAATAGCGATGGATCCATATTGAGTATGGCTAACTCGCCTCTGCCTCTAAGGCGTTTCTCTACTCGGGCAATGGAGTGCTCGCCAAACTGTTCAGCCAACTTTAAATAGGCCGAAGAGGCAAAGAGTAGATTTTGCAGCTCCATGCTTGATGGGTCCATGGCCAGCTCTTCACCGATGACTGAGCAGAGTTTCTGCAGTGCATTCTCTAGTTTGTCTGGTAGGTAGTTAATAAACTCTTGTTCACCTGTTCGATCACTAAATAGCTGTTGCCAGGCACGTTGCACAGAATCCAAGGCGCGTTGTAAATCCTGATTGTTAGTATCAAAACGATAATCACTCTGGTGAAGTTCCAGCGAGTAGAGGTCACGACAGCGGCTGATCAAATTGTGAGACTCATCCACCAGTGCCGAGACCTTTCGCTCATCTTGTACAAGGTAGCCATACAAAATAGCACTAGGTGCTAGAAATTGATTGATATCAGCCACCACAATATCCGCCCAACGCGCCAATTCTTGCCCTAAAAAGTAGGGGCAGAGGGAGTGCTGCTTGGCGAGCCTTTGCAGAGCGGTCTGATCAAAGGTCTGTTGTTGTTTTGTAAACGCTTCATCACGAGCAGCCGGTAGGCGATCAAAAAAGCCTTTTGCCAGTGGGCAGCTATCGCCCTGGCAGAGCTTGTCTGGCTCGATGCAGCCTGCCTCTTTTGAGGTCATCTCTACAAGCGAGAGCGGAATGGGTGAGTCGCTTTGAATTAACTCAAAGGCATCCAGTGCCACTCTACGGGCTGTATTTCGGGTTGTCAGATAGTAGAGGCTGTCCAACGACTCGGTCTGAAGCGCCTTAATCGCTGGAAACAGGGTGCCCAAGGTTTTGCCTGAGCCAGTGGGCGCCTCTATAAGCAGTTGTTTAGCTCTGTTGTTTGCTTTGTAGACGGCTTCAGCCAGCTCCCGCTGCCCCTTTCTGAAATTTGGAAAAGGGAAAGCGAGCGACGCAATATGGCTTTGCCGAGCCGCTCGGTGTTGATCGAGAGTGCTCTGCCAAGTTTGATAGTGAGTCACTCGTTGTTTGAGCTCTTCGATCAACTGTTCAGCATCCACAGTAAAGTCGAAGTGTGTAACTTCGTCGGAAGCGATCTCCAGGTAGCTCAATCTCAAGTGAATCTCTTGCAATGATTCACTCATGCATAGCATGGCACCATAGCTTCGAAGTTGTGCCATATGAAGCTGTCGCTGTCCCGTTGACTGGCGTTCAAGATCCCCTCGGTGTGTCTTTATCTCTTCAACACGATTCTGGTTAGGGTCCCAACCATCGGCTCTGCCTTTTAGCTGGAAATCTTCGATATCCACAGCCACAGGGAACTCTGGGATATAGCTCTTGGGACGACGCATTTGCAGTCGTTTATGCCCCTGTATTCCCTCCAGTGCTGTGGGGGCCGGCGTATATCTTAGATCGATATCACCAGATCGATCACAAAACTCACATAGGGTGCGAACGGAGAGGGCTCTCATTCGGGGTGGCTCCACTCGATCCAGTAGACGGAGCAGGGGATGTCATGACGAACAAAAAAATCGAGCCAGAGTTTTTGGTTGTCTTGAATGCGATCGCCTGGCCCCTTCACTTCGATCAGTTCATAACTCTCGTCGTCACTGTTAAATCGAATCAGATCAGGAAGACCGCTACGATGCGTTCTAATATCCATCAAAAGTCGTTCAAAAATCCTTTTTAAATGATCTGCAGGGATAAAATTTAATGCCCGCTCAACAAGTTCCTCTGTCAGTACAGACCAATGGATGAAGCTGTTTGTTATACCCTGTTTCTCTCTAAATCGTTGCCGAATGGTTTCACGATACTGGCCCGTTTCTATTTGAGTCATCGCCTCAGTGATGAGAGGGTAGCGTCTCTCTTTGAAGTGACTTCGGTAGAGGTCGGCTGGGCGGGATTGGAAGGGGTTAAAAAAAGCGCCAGGAACCGGGGCATAGATCACATCCCAGAAGAGCAAGCCAAAGAGTCCATTGATTAAGTGGTTTTCGACGTAATGGCTGTGCGAGTTTTCGCTCGTTAAGTGCTCTGCAACCTGTCGTTCAACGGATACCCCCTCTATTTGATCCAGGGTTAATCTCTGTTGAGGCGGGGCTAGGAGTGTAGACGCACTGTATTCAACGCCCAGTTTTTTACTGCTACGTTTTAACAGACGCTGGTAGGCAAGTTGAGTTAGCGGGGTAGGATTGTCCTGTTGAAATAGCCGTGTCCGCTCATGACACTCTTCCAGTTTCCCTAAGCGCTCTAATAGGCGGAGTTCGCGTATGTGAGCATCTTGAATGCTCAGTTGCTGATAGACCCTCAGGGCCTGTGTTTGATCCTCTCGCTCCAACTCTCTCGCCAATAGATAGAGCACACGATCTTTGCGACCTGCCAGCCAACTGCTTATCGGTTCGATTTTTTGGGCGGCTAGAATTCTCTCTTCAATCGATAAGAGACTATCGCCGGACAACAGATGCTCTAATTCGATGTATTGATCAAGGTCCTCTCTGCGGTGAAACGCTCGACTCTCTAGGCTAAGTTCAACGGGCTCATAGTTGAAGTAACCTAGCTCCGTAACGACAAATTCACTCCAGCTTTGATGTAGGTTTCCAAAAAACATCAACTTGAGACGCTGAAATAGTGGATCACACAAAAGATGGAGAGTATCACCAAGCAGAGGTAGATGCTGGTGAAGGGGAAGGGGGGCAGTGTTACTCATTTGCAGTGAGTCATACAGGGTCTGTTTTGAACTGCTTTTACTTAAGGGTTTTGAGCTCAGTTGGTTGTGCAACATTAACAACTCTTGTCGATTAAGCAGTTTGAAACACTCTTGAACGGATAGCGGTTGGTTGAGTGCTATCAGTTTGGCACTGACTAATGAATCAATTAACGCTTCAGTTGGCTCCGTGATCTCTTGGTAGTGCTCGATGTGGCGCATCAAAAAATTAGATTGGCTGCGCATCACCATTCTTATTAACAGTGCCTTCGCTGGCTCGCTCAATGACTGAAATTGAGACAGTCGATCTAACTCTTCTTCTGTCAGAAGATCCTGATAAACCTTCACGACCCAGTCGATCAGTGTCTGTGCATTTTGTAGGTAATAGAGAGGGTTGGTTAACTCGGCTGTAGTGATTGAATGGGTCATCTTAATGAGTTTATCTCTAGACCGTAAAGGCTACAAAGTAGAAAGAAAAAACCAAAAGGTTGGTTTCATTATGCCAGAAATGGACTGCTCTTAAATGAGGATAAATCCCTTTTCTATCGGAAGTTATAAATGCAGTTCTCTCTTGGTAGTAATTTATTCATCAATGCCTTTTTACGATTATTAATCGTGCTGTTAGTCCCAATAGGGCTTTACAGTTACACGATTATTGAGACTGAGACAGCGCGTTATGAAAATGAACGTCAAGTCACTGATGACCTGCTTGAATCCGTTGGGGTCGTTATCCAAGAGGATCTTGATTTTCTATCACAAGATTTAGAGACCTTGATCAACTCCAAAGAGATCATAGAGTACACAAACAACCCCAGCGAAGAGGCCAGGCGAGGTGTTGAGAACTACTTCGCGCTTCTTTCAACGGTCAGTCGACGTTACGATCAGGTTCGAATTCTATCCAATCTTGGGTATGAAACCGTTCGAGTGAACTACTCTTCAGGCGAGACTGTCATAACTCCTACTGCGTTTCTGCAAGACAAATCCAACCGTTACTATTTTTTCGAGGCCTTAAACCTAGGTCCGAATGAGAGTTATGCATCACAGCTTGACCTGAATGTTGAGAATGGTCAGATAGAACAGCCCCATAAACCGATGATTCGTTTAAGTCACAAACTGATAAATGATGCTGGCGATCTGGTGGGTGTATTAATACTGAACTATCTAGCTGAGAACATTCTGCATGAGATGGATGTGGCAGCAACGCTCCCAGGGAATATTGAGTTGGTTGATGATGAGGGCTACTGGATCTTTGATGAGACAGGTCAATTTAATTGGAGTCGCCAACTCGGGGGGCAAAGCAGTTTTGCCGATACTCACCAGGCGATCTGGTACTCACTCAAAGCCACTAACGATAACCAGGTCAATAAAATAGAGGAAGCCTCGGTGTTAAGGCTTCAATACCCACGTTCTATCGGAAGTCTGGTCGTTGAATCACCCCGATCACTTTATCTTATCTCCGAGTTTGAGCCCCTCAACCTTCCGAAGCTGGTACAAAAGGAGTTGCTTCAACCCATTCCCATTGGCGTTGGACTAACCCTGGCGTTATTGAGCCTGTTATGGAGCCGCGCGGCCGTTAACGAGTTGATTGCAGAAAATACTTTAAAAAAAGAGTCTGCGATACGTGAAAAAATCATCAGTAATTCACTGATTCCGACCATTTTGATCACCGATAAAGGACTGATTGTTGAGTTTAACCAGGCGGCCGAGAAGCTCTTTGGATATACACACTCAGAGGTGCTCAATCAAAACGTCAAAATGCTGATGCCGGATCCTATGAGGTCACATCACGATGGCTATTTAGACAGCTATAAAAGAACCGGCGTTAAACATGTAGTCGAAAGCTCGCGAAAAAGTTTTGCACTGACGAAAGAGGGGCAAACCTTCCCAGTCGAAATTGCCGTGACTCAGATCTGGATTGGTGAGAAACCCTATTTTGTCGGTAACCTGCGTGATTTGACGGCTGAGTATAAACTGGAAAGCCAAGCTCAAGCCTATCGAGAAGAGCTAGAGCAAGCAGTAGAACAGCGCACAATGGAATTGGCTGCAACGAACGAAGAGCTGATCAGTCGTTCGCAAGAGGCGGAAAGGCTCGCCGCGGTTAAGAGTGAATTTTTAACCAATATGAGTCATGAGATTCGCACACCTCTGAACTCAATCATTGCCATGTCACAGATGTTACAGCGCAAAGGCAGTGAGTTAGATGCTGAACACATTGGTGCTCGATTAATGGCCGCAGGACAATCCCTACTTGCGGTGATTAATGACATTTTGGACTACTCAAAACTGGGTGTTCATAAACTGGATTTATCGCCCAGTACTTTTGATTTAGAAAAATTGGTTAACAACCTATCGGCGATTATGCACAGCGCTGCACTGAATAAACCGCAGGTTGAGTTGGTGATTAACAATGCCACCCATCTGGAAAATCAGGTAGTGGGTGATGAAGTTCGCATTCAACAGGTCTTAGTGAATCTTATCGGCAATGCGATTAAGTTTACTGAGTCGGGCTACGTCCAATTAGAGATCATTACGCTCAGTAAAACGGCCGATTCTGTTGAGCTGCTTTTCTCGGTCAAAGACAGTGGTATTGGCATCGCCGAAGAGAATTTAAATCTGATATTCGAAGCCTTCGAGCAGGGCGAGGCAGGCACCCATTCAAAATTTGGGGGGAGTGGTTTAGGACTCTCAATCAGTCAATCACTCCTTAACTTGATGGGGTCTGCTCTGAAAGTTGAGAGTCAGCAGGGTAAGGGCAGTACTTTCTCATTTGTTCTAACCATGCCTTTGGGGGATGCGTCCGTTAGACACCAGAGCCGCTCACTGGATGTATTAATCGCAGACGATCATGAGGTAGCGCGTGAAGCGATTCGATCCATTGTCGACTCGATTGGCTGGCGCTCTGAAGTGGTCAATGGTGGTGCTATGGTCATTGATAAAGTGATCAAGGAATCAGAAATTAAAGACATTATTCTGTTAGATTGGGATATGCCTGATGTGGATGGATTAACGGTTGCGAAGCAGTTGAAAACTCATTTGCCTAGCGATAAAACGCCAATCATCGTCATGGTGACCGCTTACGGAATGGATCAAGTTAAAAGCTCATCTGACAGTCAATACGTGGATCTAATTCTTGAAAAACCGATCACAGCATCAGATCTATACGATGCCTATCAAAAAACGATTCAACCGAACACGATTCAATACAAAAATGATGCGGCCCACTCCTTGCAAGACATACGACTGTTGGTAGTAGACGATAATGAATTTAACCGCGAGGTGGCGGTTCTATCGTTTGAATCAGAAGGGGCGACTGTTATTACCCTAAATGATGGGCAAGAGGCGGTAAATTGGCTGAAGAGTCATGCAACTGAGGTCGATCTTATCTTAATGGATGTGCAGATGCCCATCATGGATGGTTATCAAGCAACAGAGATGATACGCAAAGAGTTGAAACTGGATATTCCAATTGTGGCTTTGACTGCGGGCGCTTTTGAACAGCATAAGCAGGCCGCTCTGGATTCTGGAATGAACGACTTTATCGCTAAACCTTTTGATATCGATAGGTCGATCGAAGTCATTAAAAAATGGGTGTCAAATGTAACTATGGTCGATGAGCTTTCGATAGAGGATTTAGAGCTTCGTCTAAAAAATCACGCGACTCAAGACCGTAATGATGTGCTCCAGCAAAGTACTGATAATGCAGACCTCAGACAAGAGGCTGTAAACATCTCTAAAGAACAATCAAAGGATGCTGAAGAGTTTGATTCTGAATTTTTCAATCGAGAGCAGGCACTCACCTACTGGAAAACAGAGGCCAAACTGAAGAGCTATTTGGTTAGGTTTAAATCAGAATATCAGTCGGTTGATGAACAGCTAAGAACACTGGACCCTGTTGCAGCTGAACAGTTAGCACACAAGTTAAAAGGGGGGGCAGCGGTATTAGGTTTACAAGCAATCAGTCACAAGGCTAAAGCGTTGATGGATGTCTACAACTCACCAAGCCTTGGAGATGTTGATCTTTTAATCGATGAACTAAAAACGATACTCGATGAAACTTGGCGTTTCATCGATCAGTATACCCAGTAACTCTCAACCCATTCCTAAGGTACAATCATCGTTACGAATTAAACGATCCGGTAGCGATCGTGCCTTAGTAACAGGGATGAAACCTTGGAAAAACTCAAATTAGAACCGACCAAGCACACACTGTTTGAAGATCTACAGGCCATAGTGACGGGTACCCTTGCGGTTGCAATGGGTGTTCTATTTCTTAAAGAGGCGGGCTTATTAACAGGAGGAACTACGGGGTTAGCGATCTTAATTCACTACTCAACCGGTTTTAATTTTGGGTTGACACTGTTTCTAACCAATCTGCCATTTTACCTGCTGGCCATCGTTCAGATGGGGTGGGCTTTCACCTTAAAAACCATGCTCTCTGTTGCACTGGTCTCCTTACTGACAGAATTGGTTCCAAACTGGTTGGTCATAGAGGGAATCGATCCTCTATTTGCCAGTATCGGTGGCGGCCTCCTAATTGGAATTGGCCTTCTGATAGTCTTCAGACACCAAGCCAGCTTGGGTGGATTGAATGTTCTCGTGCTCTTCATTCAAGAACGCTACGGTATTCGTGCTGGTAAATTACAGATGGTACTGGATTCACTGATCGTGATTGCTGGTGTGTGGTTAGTCACCCCATGGCTTTTGGCGGTCTCTGTACTCGGCGCCATCGTATTGAATTTCGTCCTGACCACCAATCATAAACCGGGCCGCTACACAGGTTTTTAGGAGTCATAATGAATCGTCGTTGTCCTGTCTGCCAAACGTCCCTTAGAGGGCCTGAGTACTCACGAAAGCGCCAATCCTACCTTACGGCGTTCGACTGCCCATCCTGCGAAACCCCCTTGAAGCTAGCCAATGACGTCTATCTATGGGTCTTGCTAGCCTTTCAAGTTCTGCCAATCTCCATTTTGTCAGAACAGCTCACTGAAACTCGCTTAGCAGATACTCTCATGACCGGCTCAGGTCTTTTGACTCTAATCGGAGTGATAGGTGTCGTTGTTCGGTTTCGTTACGTGAAAGCCTAATATCATAGGGTATTGATAGCCGCATCCGCGGCTCTTTTTATTTTTATTACGTAATTTATTTAATTTTTTCTTGTTAGATAGATGGTTCCACTCTAAAATGTAATTAAATTACATATAAGAACACCTTTAGGTGCAGAGGAGTGGGAAGTGGTACATCCTAAGTTAGCTGAAGTTACTGAACGTATAGTTGAAAGAAGCCGTGCTTCACGTGCTGACTACGTCGCTCGTATGGAAGCCGCAAAAAGCTCTAAAGTAACTCGCTCTACACTCGCTTGTGGCAACCTTGCTCATGGCTTTGCCGCCTGTGGTGAGCAAGATAAAAACACCCTAAAGATGATGGAGAGTGCCAACGTCGGCATTATCTCTGCTTACAACGACATGGTTTCGGCGCATCAGCCTTTCCAGCACTTTCCTGAACTGATTAAACAAGCGGTCAATGGCATGGGTGGCGTTGCACAGGTGGCGGGTGCTGTGCCTGCAATGTGTGATGGTGTGACTCAGGGTCAAGATGGCATGGAGTTGAGTCTATTCAGTCGCGATACCATCGCCATGGCTACCGCGGTTGGTCTATCGCACAACATGTTTGATGCTGCCCTTTGCTTAGGGGTGTGTGACAAGATTGTACCGGGTCTGTTGATTGGTGCGCTTAGCTTTGGGCATCTTCCTGTTATTTTTGTACCGGCAGGTCCTATGCCGAGTGGTTTGCCTAACAAAGAGAAAGCGCGTATTCGTCAGGAGTATGCAGAGGGTAAGGTAGGTCGAGATGCGTTGTTGCAGTGTGAATCAGACTCTTACCACAGTGCGGGCACCTGTACATTCTATGGTACAGCGAACTCAAACCAGCTATTGATGGAGGCGATGGGTCTTCATCTGCCGGGTTCATCATTCATCAACCCTTACACACCGCTCCGTGACGAGTTGACGAAAGCCGCTGCTGAACAGGTCTGTCGTATTACCTCTTTGGGTTCTGATTACCGTCCGCTCTATCAGGTGATCGATGAGAAGGCGATTGTAAACGGTATTGTGGCACTACTGGCTACCGGTGGATCTACCAACCACACCATGCACATCATTGCGATGGCTCGTGCAGCCGGTGTCATTGTGAACTGGGACGATATGTCTGATCTATCTGATGTAGTGCCTCTATTAACCCGTATCTATCCCAACGGCTCTGCTGATATCAACCACTTCCAAGCGGCCGGTGGCATGTCTCTTCTATTCCGTGAGCTGCTTAGTGCAGGTCTGTTGCACGAGGATGTTCTGACAGTGACGGGTAATGGCCTAAAAGACTACACCCAAGAGCCTTTCCTAGAAGAGGGTAAATTGGTTTGGCGATCAGGCCCTGAAGCCTCTTTGGATGCAGAGGTTATCTCAACTGCAAAAGCGCCGTTCTCCAATAACGGTGGGGTTAAAGTGATGCGCGGTAACCTTGGTCGCTCAGTGATTAAGGTTTCGGCAGTACCGACAGAGAATTACGTCGTGGAAGCGCCTGCTGTGGTGCTTCACGAGCAGGATGATCTTAAAGCCCTCTATGAAGCGGGTGAGCTCAATAAAGATTGTGTAGTGGTTGTTCGCTTCCAGGGGCCTGCGGCTATCGGTATGCCTGAACTGCACAAGCTGACGCCCTTCTTAGGATCTCTGCAAGACAAGGGGTACAAGGTTGCTCTGGTGACAGATGGCCGCATGTCAGGTGCATCTGGCAAGATTCCAGCGGCGATTCACCTAACACCAGAAGCTCTGCACGGTGGTGCTATTGCTAAGATCCAAGACGGTGACCTGATTCGTCTTGATGCGCATACCGGTGAGCTGACGCTGCTGGTTGATGAGGCTGAGTTGGCGGCACGTGAATGCGCGACTCAGGATCTATCGGCCCACCAGTTCGGTATGGGGCGTGAGATGTTTGCAGGCATGCGTTCTCTAGTATCAGGTGCGGAAGAGGGTGCCTCTATCTTCTTCGGAACTAAACAGTAAAAGGATTTCGAATAATGAGCATTAATGTTGATGCGTTGTTAACCACCTCTCCGGTCATGCCCGTTCTTGTCATTGAACGCGTGGAAGATGCTGTGCCCTTGGCAGAAGCATTAAAAGCTGGTGGTTTAAAGGTTCTTGAAGTGACTTTGCGCACCGATTCAGCGATTGAAGTGATCAAAGAGATTGCTGACAAAGTCGACGATGTCATTGTAGGTGCGGGCACGGTGACTAAACCGGAAGAGTTTCAACAGGTTCAAGAGGCTGGCGGCATGTTTGCCATTAGCCCTGGTGCAACTGATGCTCTGTTTAAGGCGGGCTTGGAATCTGATATGCCCTACCTACCAGCAATCAGCTCGGTTGCCGAGATGATGCGTGGTATGGAATTTGGTTTTGAGGCGTTCAAGTTCTTCCCAGCGGAAGCTGCGGGTGGGCCTAAGATGCTTAAAGCGATTTCGGGTCCATTCCCACAGGTTCGTTTCTGCCCAACGGGTGGCATTAATGAAAACAACTTTACCGATTACTTGAGCCTGCCCAGCGTTAACGTGGTTGGCGGTTCATGGGTAGTACCAACCGATCTGATCGATGCAAAAGATTGGGACGGTATTACCAAACTAGCTTCAGACGCAGTGGCTAAGGCCTCTGCACTGTAGACCTCCTGTTTCCTAAAGGTCGTGGAAACTGAGTGCATCTGCACTCCTTTCGCCGCCCCATCCCGGGCGGCTTTTTTATGTCCAGGACGGACGGTATCCTGCGAGCGCAGGACGCGCAGGAGCAGGGCATGTCCAGGACGGACGGTATCCTGCGGTTCCACGGATGGAAAGGAGCAGGCGTTGGAGCCTTATCGTAGATGAGGCGATCTAAGGTGACAGGCCTTCAGCCTGTCATCCGCGGGTCAACTTTATAGTCTATCTGGAAAACGCGGAAAGAGTGGATGTCAGGCTAAAGCCAGACACCAGTTCCGTTAGCAACTATCTTATGAAAATCATCGCGGCCTTTGCAAGACCGCTCCTACGCTGCGTCAATCCCTTGCCTTAGGGTATAACTTTCACCCGGTTCGATGCGGACCTTATCTTCCATCGCATTAGCCGCCTCAATACATAAGAAGCTACGGTAGTTCTCGGCGCCTATATCCGCCATATTGTTAGCCGTCTCTTTTCCTGGGTTCCAAACCACTGTGGTACCGCTGTTCTGTTTGTAGATTCGCGTTTCTTGGTTCTTGTCAGTCAAGATCAGGCAATTTGAATCGTCAAAATAGACTCTATCTGTTGGCTCTTTTAGATCGACAGAATCTCGATCTTCCGTTGCACGTGCGAAACCTTTTAGCTTATCGGCATAGTCCACGCCCTTCAGACCAGCAATGCAGGCGTTATTTAGATCAGAGATGGGGAGATAGGTATGCAGTGCCTGCGTGATCTCTATCGGTTGATTGCCAAGGTTGGTTGTAATCAGTTCAACACTGAGTTTGTCGGTCAAAGTGACCTTTATCGCTAGGCTGCAGTCGTGTGGGAATAGGGGATTCGCAACGCTGTTCTCAAGTCCAAGCGTGACAGAGGCAAACTCCTCGTGATCCTGAGCATCAACCAAAGTCCAGATTGACGTGCGTGCAAAGCCGTGGGCTGGTTTACTCTCATCGCTTGGGTGTGCACCAAACCAAGGCCAACAGACTGGGATGCCACCGCGTATCGACTTGCCCGCCTCTAAGTTGGCTTTAGGGCTCATCCAGAGTCGCTCCTCGCCATTGGATTGATAGCTTAGTATGTGCCCCCCTGAAAGGGAGATGATGGCAAGGTCACTCTTGAAAGTCAGTTGAACAGCGTCTAGCTGCTCTTTGAAACGGATAATATCGATGCTCATATTGGATTACGTATAAAAATTACAAAAAAGTTAACAGACTGTTAAGTGTATCAGTTTCAATGTAAATAGTAGGTTTTACTGCTCTAATCACCAAATTGAAAGGGGTATAGTGCATTTAAATATAAAATTAGCTCATCACTTTTGTAGATCATTTGCTACAAAATGTACTAAAATTACATAAATTTTTTACATTTACCGTTTTCACCTCCAAAGGAGTGTAGCTCATGAACGATGCAATGCATCAAGCCTGTGATTTTGTTCTGTTCGGTGCCAAGGGTGACCTGGCAATGCGTAAGCTATTTCCTGCGCTATTCCAGCTCGACAAAGCGAAGCTACTGAACCCTGAGTCTAAGATCATCGGCGTTGCACGTGCGGATTGGGACCAGGCTGCCTTTGTTGAAGCGGTGGAAGC
Source organism: Marinobacterium sp. xm-g-48 (assembly GCF_013282925.1). NCBI lineage: Bacteria > Pseudomonadati > Pseudomonadota > Gammaproteobacteria > Oceanospirillales > Oceanospirillaceae > Marinobacterium > Marinobacterium sp. xm-g-48. The sequence continues at coordinate 349,927 of NZ_WBYQ01000002.1, read as the reverse complement.
GACACTGGTTCGATTTTTAGAGCCCGGTGAGATGAGTACTGAGGAGTGGCAACGTTTCTCAGCGCGTCTTGATTACGTTCAGGTCGACATGACCTCCGCCGAAGATTTCAAGAAGATCAAAGCGAAGCTTGATGACAGTCGAATCATGGTTAACTACCTTGCAACACCGCCTGCTGTGTTTGGTGATATTTGTAAAAATCTCAGCAGTGCAGAGTTAATCAATGAGACGACGCGTATCGTATTGGAAAAACCGATCGGTCACGATCTGGCGAGTTCTAAGGTGATCAACGACACGGTTGCTCAATACTTTAATGAAAATCGCATCTACCGCATTGACCACTACCTAGGTAAAGATACAGTTCAGAACCTTATTGCTCTGCGCTTTGCTAACAACCTGTTTGGTTCGCAGTGGAACAACTCTGCAATCGATCACGTTCAGATTACTGTTTCTGAAACCGTTGGTCTTGAAGGGCGTTGGAGTTATTACGACAAAGTGGGGCAGATGCGTGACATGGTTCAAAACCACCTGTTGCAACTTCTCTGCATGGTCGCAATGAACCCGCCGAGCAAGCTGGATGCAGACTCAATTCGCGATGAGAAAGTCAGAATTCTAAAAGCCCTTCACCCAATTAACTCTTCCAATGTCACTAAACGTGCCGTGCGTGGTCAATACACAGCCGGTTCTATTGGTGGTCAAGCGGTGGTTGGCTATGGTGAAGAGGAGGGCAGTGCCGCGACTAAGTCTAACACTGAAACCTTTGTCTCTTTACGAGTCAATGTCGATAACTGGCGGTGGGCCGGCGTACCCTTCTACCTGCGTACCGGTAAACGTATGCCGCAAAAGATGACCGAGATCGTGGTGGTTTATAAAAATAACCCACACTTTATTTTTGATCCTAAGCAGCGTGACATTGTAAACAACCGTCTGGTTATTCGTCTGCAGCCTGACGAGGGCATTCGTCTTCACGTGGTCACTAAACAGCTGGGTATGCACCAAGGCATGGATCTACAAAACCGTGCGCTCAATCTGGACTTTAGCGAAAGTGATCCTAACCAACGAACTCCGGATGCTTACGAGCGTCTGCTTCTAGAATCGATGGTCGGTGATCAGTCACTGTTCGTTCGTCGTGATGAGATTGAAGCCTCTTGGACTTGGTGTGACGAGTTGATTCAGGCATGGAAAGATGTCGGTGACGAAGTGAAACCTTACAACGCCGGTACCTGGGGACCTATTGGTTCAATCGCTCTGATCGAGCGTGATGGTCGTTCTTGGCACGAGTGAGGTTTAATGATGTCCAATATGTTTCAATTTGATACACGAGAGTCACTTGAATGTCGTTTAACGGAAGAGATAGTCGCGCTATTAAAAGCCGGAATTGAAGAGCGTGGCCGTGCGACACTGGTCGTATCGGGTGGTCGGACACCGGCGGCACTATTCCAATCGCTCTCTGTCCAAGAGCTAGATTGGTCTAAGGTTTGGATTACTCTGGCTGATGAGCGTTGGGTTCCCGATACCCATGAAGACAGCAATGCTCTATCTGTAAAAACACACTTGCTACAGAATCGAGCGGCGGCTGCGCATTTTATTCCTCACTTTAATGACGCTGAGTATCCCTGTTCTGGTCAAACCAAGCTAGAAGAGGTTCTGAGTGAACTTCCAAAAGAGTTTGATGCCGTGATTTTAGGCATGGGCGAGGATGGTCATACCGCATCATTCTTTCCCAATGCACCAGAGCTAACGGCAGCGTTAAACCCTTATGGTTTTAAAGCCTGTATGGGTGTGACTCCGCCCGTCGCTCCCCATTTGCGTATGACATTGACCTTGCAAAGGTTGTTGCACGCTAAACGTATCTTTATTCACCTTTGTGGCGATTCAAAACTGCCGGTACTTGAGCAAGCGATGGGTGAGGGCGACACCGAAGAGATGCCTGTGCGCGCTGTTCTACGCCAAAGCAAAACCCCTGTCGATATCTACTGGGCTCCCTAACCCGACAGCATGTTGGAGCGGTCTTGAAAGGCCGCGATGCTCTTTAAAATCGCCTCATCTGCGATAAGGCTCCAACATGGTTAGCTGCTTGCTGTTGGAGCGGTCTTGAAAAGGCCGCGATGCACTTCAAACCAATCGCCTCATCTAAGATAAGGCTCCAACAACTACAAAAACTCGCGTCCGTGTGGCGCCATCAGATCAAACTCTGGACCGTAGGAGATGATGCCATGCGGATTTATAGTCGGGTGGCTGCGGTAGTAGTGGTGTCTGATATGATCAAGGTCACAGGTCTCTGCTACTCCGAGCTGCTGGTAGATGTCACGCATATAGTTCGATAGTGCCGGGTACTCTGCGATTCGTTTACGGTCACACTTAAAGTGTTGAACATATACTGGGTCAAAGCGAATCAAAGTCGTGAAGAGTCTGATATCAGCCTCGGTTAACTGATGACCCACTAAGTAACGACGAGTGGTTAGCCTCTCTTCCAGTCTGTCCAGATGCTTAAAGAGATTCACCACCGCTTCATCGTAAGCTTCTTGAGTCGTTGCAAAGCCTGCTTTATAGACACCATTGTTAACGGGTTCGTAGATGAACTCATTCCACTGATCAATCTCCGCTTGGAGCGATTCAGGGTAGAGATCCAGATCATTTGCGCCAATCTCGTTAAAACCTGAGTTGAGCATACGAATAATTTCTGAGGACTCATTGCTAACAATGGTCTGATTCTGTTTATCCCAAAGTACTGGAACTGTTACCCGACCGGTGTACTCTGGATCGCACTGGGTATAGATCTGGTGCATAAACTGCTTCTGATTGACACGATCACTGGTTGCAGCTGGAAAGTCTGAATCAAAAGTCCAGCCTTGCTCAAGCATCAAGGGGTGCACCACATCAAATGAGATCTGGTCTTGTAGACCCTTGAGTGCTCTGACGATTAGAGTTCGGTGTGCCCAGGGGCAGGCTAATGAGACATAGAGGTGGTATCGACCCGGTTCAGCTTTAAAACCTGCATCACCCGTTGGGCCTTCGGCACCATCAGGGGTAACCCAGTTTCGATATTGCGCCTCTGTTCGAATAAATTTTCCATTGGATGATTTAGTGTCATACCACTGATCATACCACTGACCGTCGATTAGAAGTCCCATTGAGTGATTGCCTGTTTAATCATTAATCTTATTAAGCACTACGACAAAGAGCTCCAACCTGTTTAATGGGCCGCAAAGAAACTCTTAATTATAAGAAAGATAGATTGATATAAAATGCTCTTCTAGGCAACTAATGGTTGATCCGGCTCTCTAGGCTTATTAAGCTGTCTTTTTTGTTTGGATCTAAGGAGTTACGTGATGAGACGCCCCCTAATTATGGGTAACTGGAAAATGAATGGATCGTTGATGACCAACGAATCTCTATTGACTGGTTTGGCCGATCAGGTCGCTTCTCTAAAAGGTGTTGATATCGCGGTCTGTCCATCCTTCATTTATATTCCTCAAGCACTGGAGTTAACCGCCGACACTGCCATAAAAGTGGGTGCGCAAAACCTAAGTGATCAAGAGAAAGGCGCTTTCACCGGTGAAGTGAGTGGTGAAATGATCCGTGATCTTGGCTGTGCTTATGTACTGACGGGGCACTCTGAGCGTCGCTCTCTCTATGGTGAAACCAGTCAATTGGTGGCAGAAAAAACGCTTAAAGCACTAGAGCTCGGCCTTGTACCGGTTCTCTGTATCGGTGAAACACTGGAAGAGCGTCAATCGGGTCAAATGAATGCTGTATTAGAAGAGCAGGTCAATGCGGTTGTCGATCTATGTGGTGCAGACACTTTTGCACAAATTGTGATTGCCTATGAGCCAGTCTGGGCGATTGGTACCGGCGAAACTGCGACACCACAACAAGCTCAGGATGCTCATGCCTTTGTTCGCAGTTTGATAGCCAAACACAACACTGATATCGCTGATCGCGTGACCATTCTTTACGGTGGTAGCATGAACGACAAAAATGCTGCAGAGCTACTTGCTATGGCTGACGTTGACGGTGGATTGGTCGGTGGTGCATCCCTTAAAGCTGACAGCTTCGCGACGATCTGTCGAGCCGCTGCAAACTGATCACATAAACCCTTATCAGGGTCTGGCCTTCAGCCTGACCCTCACTCCATGGGAAATCGCCTCATCTACGATAAGGCCCCAACCACTCAATCCAATGCTATTTTAACCTTAGCAATAACATCTCTGGTTCAAGCTGATGAGTTACAGGTCATAGAGGTGGCTCCAAATACCTATTCTATTGTGGGGCCGCTGACCGATCGATCTCCCGAAAATTTCGGAAACAATGCCACCTTTGGTTTTGTAGTCTCTGACCAGGGGGTTCTGTTGATTGACTCAGGTGGTAGCTGGAGAGGGGCTGAGAAAATCGAAGCTACGATCAAAACAGTCACCGATCAACCGGTCATTAAAGTGATTAATACCGGTGGCCAAGATCACCGCTGGTTTGGCAACGACTATTTTGCGCAACAGGGCGCTGAATTGATCAGTAGCACTGCGACCCAAACCGATCAGAGGGCTCGTGAAGCTCAGCAGGTCATGCGAATTACTAACTTGATTGGTGACGCCTATCAAGGCACAAAACCTGTCTACGCCAATACGCTTTTAGACTCAGAGAGTACCCTCACACTGGGTGATCGATCGGTTCAGTTTATTCCGGTCGGTCATACTCATACTCCGGGTGAAAACTTTGTCTGGTTACCTGAAGTATCCGCTCTCTATACAGGCGATACGGTGTTTGTTGATCGGATGCTTGGTGTGGCCTCCCAATCACAACATCTAACCTGGATAGAGGCGTTTGAGGTGATTGAGTTGTTAAATCCTAAGGTGATTGTTCCGGGCCATGGAGCACCAACAACCTTGGAAAAAGCTAAGGCTGATACCCTTGATTACCTCAGGTTTCTGCGTGAACAAGTGGGTGAGTTGATTGAAGAGGGTGGTGATATGCAGAGTGTGTCATCCATTGACCAGAGTGCATTCAGTTATTTGAACGTCTACGAAGAGATCCACGGGCGCAATGCACAGCGTGTCTTTGAAGAGATGGAGTGGGAGTGACGCTTTAAAACTCCCATTTCAAATTCAGTAGTGTGGTTAAATCGCCCTGTTCGGTGTTCACCCCTTGAGTATTCGATAGTGCTTGAGCGACAGATAAGTCGAATTGAAGTGACTCATGGACTCTATAGCTGGAGGCGACGCCCCAATCATAAGCAGATATTCGGTTATGGGACTCCAATGGGCTACCATTGATGTCGGTATTGTTGCTGCGTCTCTCCAGTTTTGCCCAGTCGATAAAACCACCAAATCGCCATTGATCGTTCAGCCGTTTAATAATATCTACACGAACCAGCGCGCCTTGATCGACAATCAACTCGTCAGCACTGAAACCCCGAAGTCCCTGAGACCCGCCTGCAATTAATCGTTGACTGTCATCTAAGTTGTTAGGGCTCATTTGGCCTTGTAAATGGGTCAATACTTGCCAGTTATCGGCTAACCGTTTTCGATAGGTTAAGAATCCACTGAATGTTTTGAATGCACCCGCAGTATTAGCATTTGCTAGGTCATGACCGCGGTTGGGTGAGCCCTCAAGGTCAGTGTTACCCAAGGTGGTTTGAAGTCGATACGTGAGCCTATCTTTGTGTAAGGCGCGGTTTCCATCGAGCGTCAGTCTCAATGTGTTTACTTCGTAATCGCTGTCTGTCAGTGAAGAGTTGTTGATTATTGAGCTCTCCTCAAGCAAGCGTTGTTCTGCGATGCCTGATAGGAATAGATTGCTGCCAAGGGTTCTAATCAGTGGGTGGCGAACGCCTAAAGAGTAGGAGATTGATTGATGTCGTTTGCTGTCTGTATCGGCCGAAAGCCCTCCTGCTTGCAGGTCTAACGTCGTTCCTCGAAGCCCAATGGGCCCTCTATAAGCCATACTAAGAAATTGAGACTGGGTACTATTAATGGCGTTCAGGTAGCCAGCACCACCCCGTTGAAATGGGCTAGATAGCATCGATGTTAAAACGGCTTGCTCTTCACCCGTTCCATTCAGACCCTGGTTGTTTAGATCAATGGATCCAGAGAATCTGTCACTGTTTTCTATCCAGAGTTCTAGCTCCTGATCCCCGTCATCGTTTGCTTGCAGTCCGCCTGATACGCTGATGCCATGCATATCTATGGTCAGTAACTGCTGACGCTCTCGTTCAGAGAGTATCAGCGGTGCCCCTTCAGACCCTGGAAGAGAGGCGACTGCTTCGACACGCTCAAGTGAGACATTAAAATGATCTTCAAAACCATGATCTAGTATTGCCCCGACAAAATTTGACTCGTGTATCTCAAAAACAATCGTTCCGTTTTTAGCATCCTGTGGAGGGATGCGCGCCATAGCCGCAATGTCATGTTGACGATAGGTGTCGGTGATCAGATCCGTCAGCTCAAGCAGTTGCTTAGGGGTGAACGCTCTCTCCTCAAAGGGCGAGAATGCTTGATGCAGATACTTGATATCGATGCTGCTTACGCCGGTAAACTCAAACCCTTTGACGTACAAGCTGGGATCACCTGAGGTAGCATCTGGCAACTTAAAACGACGACGATCTACCTCACCGACAGAGGGTAGGTAGATGGTTGGAAATTGACTCTGAAATTGATTCAACATGACACCGGTGGTGACATCGGCGAATAATGCTTGCGAAGATAAAGAGCAACTTAGTCCCAGTGTGATAAGAGGTATCAGTGAGTGATAACGCGGTTGTCTAATCTGAAATGGAAACATCAAATAGCCTCTCCGCATTTTCGTAAGCAATTTTTTTAGCCACCTCTGAAGGCAGTGTACTTAACCAATCTCGTGTATCCAGAGTGTAAAGCGGCATCTTCTGCCACTGATCCAGGTTGAATGTATCAGCTCCTAAGGTGAATCGATTAGGGTTAGCCAGTAGAGCCTTTTCCCACTCAGGGTTGAAGCCTCCCCAGGTAACAATCTCTGGTCTAAAGGATAGATCAGCCCAGAGGTTTGGGTATTGATCAAATAGTCCAGCCAGATCACTAGGGGCTTCAAACCCAGCGTGTGCCCAGAGTACCTTAGCCTCGGGCCAGTGTTCGAAGATCTGCTGCATCGCCTGACGATCGCCATGCAGGTGCAACACTAAGCCGTACTCTTTGGCTAAAGCCACTAACCTTTTTGACACGGGTGTCTGCATCTCATCGCCAAACGCATGAAACTCACCAATGGCGAAGTAACGGTTCTTTTTGAGGTGTGTCTCTAAATATTCAATGACCGACTCATCATGCATCCAGGTTCTTAATTCACCACTTTTTCGATAGGGGCGAAGTGCTGGCAGCACAAGATCAGGCGCCAAGCTCTTTAATCGTTGAGTGTTGTCATCACCGCTGCTGGAGACAAGGGCCTTCTGAATATCGTACTGACGAAGAAGAGAGAGGACTCTCTGATCATCAAACTCGTCCTGAGTTTTATCGTTATGGTGAACGTGCGTATCGAAAATAGGAATGTTAGAAGCCCAGCTAGTTAGGCTTAAAGTCATCAGTAAGGGTGCAAAAAGAGATCTCATTTGAGCATTTACGTCGATAGTTGTTAGCCAGATTGTTCTGTTAAAAAATCAATTCGCATTTAAAAAGTTGGCATCAAAATTGCTTATAAAATAACAAAAAGCTGGCTTTGCAAATTTTTGATCTATGGTTAAGTCAGACAATAAAAATAGTTCCGAGCAGTACAGGAACTTTAAGTAACCTTTTAAACAGAAGGACTTTAGCAATGCTCCATGTTAATGCGTCAGAATGTTTGAAACAGTCTACGAATGCAGCTCACAGATCCTTAGATGCTCACCCTATCCTTAGATCTTTAGTGCGACCTACTCTGAATGAGCGAGAATATACTCTCGCTCTAGTTGCACTGGAACATTGGATTAAAAAACATCTACCTCTCTTTTTGAATCATTCCAATGAAGCCTTAAAACAGCGTGTTTCTGAGCGTTACATTTGGTTAATTCAAGATCTTAAGTCTCTGAATGCGTTGGATTGCATTATTGAATCTGAACCTTTTGAAACTCATCACAACTCTCTATCTGAGGTGCTAGGCGCGATTTATGTCTTTGAAGGCGCTTCATTAGGGGGGAGGGTGTTAGCACCGCTCATAGAGCGGAGTTTGAATAGACATGATGTGACCCACTTTTATAACGGGTACAGAGATAACACCTTCGCGCTTTGGAAAGCGACGCAATATGAACTCGATTCTCAGCTCATTGAACCCCAGCAAATTGAGACGGCAGTTGAATCAGCTAAAAAACTATTTTTAAGCATGAGTGACTCTCTAGATATTGTCAGTCACTCATATTTTAAATTGGATGAGGTGGCAAATGGCTAGTCAAAAAAAGACCGTTAAAGTCGAGCCTGAAATTGCTACAGAATTGAATGAATCAGAGCTAAGCCAATCACGTACTGAACAGTTAAAAGTCATAGCAACATTAAGTCATGAACTACGGACGCCGCTGCATGCCATCATGGGCCTAGCTGAACTCTTGCAATCGGAACAGATGTCTCCAATGGCGAAACGGCATGTTGATAAAATAAGTGTGGCGTCGAACGGGCTTCTTGACTCACTGAACAAGGCGATCGAAGCGGCAAGAAGTGAGTCGGGTGCTGTTGTCATCAATCCCGTCACAACCGATATAACGGACCTTATTGAAAGGACCGTTAAGACTTTCTCAATTGCTGCTGAGGGTAAGGGAATTGAACTCGGTTTGATGATTGATCCGAAATTATTCAGACAAAATGTTGAGGTCGATGGTGTTCACCTTCAGCAAGTTTTAAACAATTTGATCGGTAATGCGATCAAATTTACCGATAGCGGTTCGATCGAGGTCTGGGCTGCACTAAAGGGGCACATTGGATCAGAAGTAGAGATCCATTTCTCGATCATTGATACCGGAATTGGAATTGATCAAAAAGATATACAAAAAATTCTTTCGCCCTTTGGACAGGTGGTTGATGTACAAAAGGGGAGGCCACTAGGATCAGGGTTGGGTTTGGGCATATGTTTAGACATAGTCCAAAAAATGGGTGGAAGCCTGGTTCTGAGATCTGATTTAGGAAAGGGGACTAAGGCCTCTTTTCAATTGAGGCTACCTGTCTCTCAGTCAATAGCTGGTTCAGCGCCCCTTAAATTTAGATCAGACCCGATCGTGGCGGTTGTTGCTGATAAATCAGTTAAGTTTGAAATCATTGAGACCTTCTTAAGGGATTGGGGTGCCTCGGTCATCAGAGTCCAGTCTTTCAAACAGCTAACCAAGACAAACATTGATGCGTTGGTCGTCTCAGAGAAAATTGCGATTCAAGAGAATCATCTCTGTAGGGATTGGACGTTAAAAATCCTTGAGGGACGAATAGCGATCATTCGATCTGAGAATAGTGCTTTTCCACCAGGCTTGGTCGATCGAACGGATGAAATTTTTGAGCCTATTTTGCCAAGCCTGTTACACGACTTTTTTGCAAAAAGTGGTTTAAGTGATTCAGTTGCTCAACAGGTTAAATTAAAAGCAGAGAGCCCCCCTCAAGAGTTGATGTTGAAGGTGCTTGCTGTAGACGACAGCATGACCAATCTAATCCTTCTGAAATCACAGCTATTAAAGATCGGAAATGTCGATGTGGTTTTGGCCAAAAATGGTGCTGAGGCCGTTGATAAAGTGGAATCAGAGAAAGACTTTCACCTAGTGTTTATGGATTTCAATATGCCGATATTAGATGGACCTGAAGCCACTAAACAACTTAGGGATAAGGGGTATGACCTTCCCATTATTGGTCTAACGGCACTGGATTCTTCATCTATTGAGCTCACCAATACGGCGCATCTATTTAACGAGATACTCAATAAACCCGCGGGAATGACTGCCATTGAAGCCGTTCTTAATAAGGTTCGCCTGAATCAATACCAACCCGTGATTAATGAAAACGAGCAAAAACATTATGTCTAACGTCGTCAAACTGAATACACAATACGATTTGAGTACCTGTGAAAAAGAACCCATTCACCTTTTGGGACGCGTACAGAGCTTTGGTTATTTTATCGCGTTCAACTCAGATTGGGGCATCATTGCCGCTTCCGAAAATGTCACAGAGCTGTTTAAGGTACCCGTGGATAAGATGCTGGGTCGAAATTTAGAGACTCTATTCGATAAGACTGAAGTGAATAGGATTAAAGCCACATTCCTCGGCATAAATGGCTCTAATCATTCTGAGAGACTCACAAACATTGATCTGTTTAAAACAGGTCAGCTATACGATCTGGCGATCCATTTATCGGGCAGCACCATAGTGGTTGAGCTTGAAAAGAGTGTTGATAGTTCTTCAGATCAACTTCAGGTCCTCAAGCAGATGATCAGAAAAGTAACAGACACTGATAATTTAGAGGATTTGCTCTCAATTTCGGCCGAACACGTCTCAACGTTAACGGGCTTTGATAGAGTCATGGTCTACCGATTCCATGGAGATGGTAGCGGAGAGGTTGTCGCTGAGCATCGCAATGCATCCGTCGATTCCTTTATGGGTCTTAGATACCCAGCATCGGACATACCACGACAAGCCAGAGCGCTTTACAAAAGAAACCTCACCCGTTTGATTGCTGATGTACATGACACGGGCGTGCCGATCCATCCGCAACACGCCAACATTGATCTTTCGATTAGCTCAACTCGTTCTGTATCGCCTGTTCACATTGAGTATCTAAAAAACATGGGTGTTGCAGCGTCTATGTCTATTAGCATTCTTGTTGACGGTGAACTTTGGAGGTTATTCGCGTGTCACCACTATTCAAATAAATACGTATCGCTGTGTGATAGAACAATTGCAGAGCTCTATGTTGAGTCCTTGGCATTGGAGCTAAGAGTAAAGCTTAACAGCCAAAGTCACAGTGATACTGAGCTCTCCCGACAGCTGCATATGAAATTGGTGACAAGCTTAAACAATGATCTGTCACTCTTTGATAACCTTAAATCGCATGTCAATTTTATTCATAAACTCATTCCCTCCGATTCCATGGTGCTGGTGGTCGGAGGTGAATACCAAGTGGCCGGAGATCCGATTAGTTCTGAAGATATCCAACTGGTTGTAAAACGACTCAATCATTCATCACAAAGCGGTATTTTTAGTGTGGAGTCACTGCAAGAGTGGCTCAATGATGATCTCACAATCGCTGATCGTTTTGCTGGTATGTTAGTGGTTCCGATGTCTAGAAGGCCTAAGGATCTGCTTATTTTTCTTCGAAAAGAGGAGCCGCAAAAGGTGAGCTGGGCTGGCAATCCTGAGAAGCCAGTTGAGCTAGGCCCAAACGGTATTCGTTTAACACCAAGAAAAAGTTTCGAAGCTTGGATCGAAATGAGAAAGGGGTATTCAGCCCCTTGGACAGATCAACAAATTGCCTTGGCTGAACAGATCAAGACCGTACTGTTGGAAATAATTGTACGTAACTTAGATGATTACAACCGCATCGCCAGTGAAGCGCAAAGTCAAAAAGATATGCTCATACACGAACTTAATCACCGAGTTCGTAATATTCTTGGGTTGATATCAGGGATTGTCTCGCAGACATCGACACAAGATTTATCAATTAAGGATTTTCAATCGATTTTAGGGGGACGTGTGCAATCTTTAGCCATTGCACAGACGCATTTAACTGAAAAAAATTGGAATTTCGCTCCGCTCACAATGATTCTCGACAATGAAGAGAGAGCTTTAGTGGCGAAGACTAATCTCATGAAACGATCAGGTCCTGAGGTCAAACTGAGTCCTAAGGCCTTCACGACTATGACCATGGTGATTCATGAGCTTTTAACCAATGCCGTTAAATACGGCGCGGCTAAATCTGAAAATGGTCAAATAAATTTGAACTGGCAGATTCACCAAGGGGAACTGCATTTATATTGGCGCGAATCAGGTGTAACGATCGAACAGTCACCCTCACAGTTTGGATTCGGGTCGGTCATTATCAATCGATCTATTCCTCATGATTTGGGCGGGGTAGCCAAGATTGAGTATCAACGATCCGGTGTGGTTGCAGAATTTGTCATACCTGCGATGCATTTTGAGACTGCAGAAGCAGAGCATAAGAGCGACTCTACATCGAGTGAGGCAGTATCTATCATTCACAAGGGGCAACCGGATAAGGAGAGTGTTCTCATAGTCGAAGATAATATGATCATCGGATTTGAGTTGGAGAGAATGCTGCAGGCAATGGGTTACAAAAATATTGAGTTAGCTGCAACCGTTCAAGAGGCGCATGAATCGATCAATAAAAAGATTCCAGGTTTGGCGGTTTTGGATATCAACTTGGGCGATGAGTCGAGTGAAACGGTCGCAGATTGTCTTCGGAATAAGAGTGTGCCTTTCATCTTTGCCACTGGCTATAGCTCCGTTAAAGATGGCTTTAAGAAGAAGCATGCAAATGTTCCTGTTGTTGAAAAACCCTTTAGTAGCTCTGTAATACAGGCCGCCATTCAGTCGCTGGAGAGTTGATTGAGTAACTCAGCTAACTCACATCGATATCAGGGGTGGTTTAGTATCAATTGATGACGATTTTTTAACTCAATAATAAGTAAAAATTAACTTTTGTAATAGTTACGTAATTTTCACAAAAAAATAGGGGTTTTGTAGTTTTGTAGTCGACATTTGTTGGTTTTTTACAAGTTATATCAATAACTTATGAACAGTAAGTTGTATATCCTTTATTTCAATCTGTGTCATAATTAACGGGTTACTTAACCTTTATAAAGGAGTGTGCTGTGTCTCAAGAACTGATGCTAGCAGAGTGGAATGCTCGTGAATCGATCGCCGAAGCGATGGTCCCTGTGGTTGGTCGTTTGTACCGTGAATCAAACGTTGAAATTTCTGTTTTCGGCCAACTGTCTGTTCGTAAATCTGTGATCGATCTACTTAAAGATCACCGTTACGTTCGTCAGGTTGAGGGTGAAGAGCTTTCAGTCGTAGATACCTTCCCAGTACTTGAGAAGGTGTCTCAAATGGGCATCCGCAACGCACACATCGACATCGGTAAATTGGCTGTTAATTTCCGTAAATCGGGTGCAGCGGATTTGAATGATTATTTAGAGTCTGAACTTGCTGGCGCATCAACAGAAGATACTGGTGGTCAAGACGTCGTCCTATACGGCTTCGGTCGCATTGGTCGTCTACTGGCTCGATTCATGTTGAACCGCTCGGGTGCAGGTCACACGCTGCGTCTGCGCGCGATTGTTGTACGTAAGGGCAAAGCCGATAACGACCTAGAGAAGCGTGCAAGTTTGTTGCGTCGTGACTCAGTTCACGGTTCGTTCAAAGGCACTATCCAAGTTGATGAAGCAACGAACTCCCTGATCGTAAACGGTAATGCGATCAAAGTGATCTTCGCCGATGGCCCAGATCAGGTTGATTACACTCAGTACGGCATTAACAATGCGCTTGTTATTGATAACACCGGTATCTGGCGTGATGACAAAGGCCTTGCGCTTCACCTTCAATCTAAAGGTGTTGATCGCGTTATCCTTACAGCACCAGGTAAAGGCATCAAAAACATCGTTATGGGTGTTAACCATGGTGACATCGAAGCATCGGATAAAATCTTATCGGCTGCTTCCTGTACCACTAACGCCATTACGCCTGTCCTTAAAGCGATGGATGACAAGTACGGTGTTGCTAATGGTCACGTTGAGACCGTTCACTCATACACTAACGACCAGAACCTGATCGATAACTACCACAAAGGTGACCGACGTGGCCGCGCAGCCGCGCTTAACATGGTTATCTCTGAAACGGGTGCAGCTAAGGCGGTCTCTAAAGCGCTTCCACAATTGGAAGGTAAGCTAACCGGTAACGCGATCCGTGTTCCGACACCGAACGTCTCTATGGCGATCCTTAACCTGAACCTAGAGAAAGAGACTGAGCGTGAGTCTTTGAATGACTACCTTCGTGAAGTGGCGCTGCACTCTGATCTTCAGAAGCAGGTTGACTACTCTAACTCACCTGAAGCAGTTTCGAGCGACTTTGTCGGCTCACGTGCTGCAGGTGTTGTCGATGCATTGGCGACTATCTCAAGCGGTAAGAGCTGTGTTCTCTACGTTTGGTACGATAACGAGTACGGCTACAGCTGTCAGGTTATCCGTCTAGCGCGTGAGATTACCAATTGTACGCTTAAGGCTTTCCCACAAGAGTAATTACTCTTTTGTAAAAAAAACCGGAGTCACCGAGAGGGTCTCCGGTTTTTTTGTCTCTGATTCATTCTTAATAAACAGGTATAATGCGCCCAACTTAAAGGCATAGGTCATTATGGAACGTATTAACTGGTTTCCCGGTCACATGCATAAAGCGCGTAAAGAGATTGCGCAACTTATGGATGAGGTCGACATTGTTATTGAAGTGTTGGATGCACGCTTGCCTCGCTCAAGCGAGAACCCCTTGGTGACCTCGTTACGTCGAGGCAAACCGGTTCTTAAAATTCTGAATAAATCCGATCTGGCAGATCCCGACAAAACCAAGGCTTGGTTGCAGGAGTTCAATGCGCAAGAGGGCATTACGGCCATCGAGTTAACGACAAGTGATAAGAGAACCATCAAGTCGATTCCGCAAATCTGTAAAGATGCCGTGCCTGCCCGTGCTAACAAAGATCGCCCAGTGCGTGCCATGATCATGGGCATTCCCAATGTGGGTAAGTCGACTCTGATCAATGCTCTGTTAGGCCGACGCATTGCCAAAGTGGGTAATGAACCTGCCGTGACTAAAGCGAATAAACGCTACAGTGTATTTCAGGGGATGGCTCTGTCGGATACTCCCGGTATCTTGTGGCCAAAAATTGAGGACCAAGACTCTGGATACCGGTTGGCGGTCAGTGGTGCGATTAAAGATACTGCGATCGATTATGATCAGGTGGCTGTCTATGGTGCTAACTTCATCCTTAATGCTTACCCTGAGCGACTAGTAGAGCGTTATAAATTGAAAGAGCTGCCGGAGTTAGGTGAAGGCTTATTGGATCAAATTGGCCGTAAACGAGGCTGCTTGCGACCCGGCGGTGTGGTCGATATACACAAGGCGGCCGAGATACTCATGAACGAGATGCGCGGTGGTAAGCTAGGGCGCATCAGTTTTGAAACAGTGGAAGAGTGGCAAGAGAAAGATCGTATTGCCGCTGAATTAGCTGCCCAAGAGGCCGAAGAAGCGGCCAAGGCAGAGGAGAGTTCTAAGTGACCCGTTTAAAAAAGCAGAAGCGCATGGCTAACAAAATCGTGCTGGATAAAACGCCCCGTAAGCAGGAGCGTCTGGCCGACCCTGACAGCTATGAGAGCCGAAAACAGCGTGCGCAAAAACAGAAGAAAAAGCATGTGTCTGTTGATCAGAAACGTATTAATGCGAAACCAACAAAATCAGCAATTGAGCGTGATACCGAGGCCGGCCGTCGTGGTGAGCGCAAGGGTGGCCGATTAGCGGATAAGATCCGTCAATACAACGCCGATAAAAAGAGTGCTGAAAAAGCCGATAACAGCAGCGAGCAGACCAACGGCAGCGAATGAGTAAACGCAGGGTTGATGTCCTAATTATAGGTGCCGGTGCGTCCGGTCTGATGTGTGCATTAACGGCTGGCTATCGTGGCCGTTCTGTTCTGGTGTTGGAACACACTAAAAAAGTGGGCCGTAAGATTTTAATGTCGGGAGGAGGGCGTTGTAATTTCACCCACCTTCACTCAACCCCAGCCAATTTTCTATCGAATAACCCGCACTTCTGTAAATCGGCATTGAGTCGTTATACACCTCAACACTTTGTCGATATGGTCGATCGTCATGGGATTGAGTACCACGAGAAGACCCCAGGTCAGCTCTTCTGTAATGAATCCAGTAAAGAGATTCTAACGATGCTCACCACTGAGTGCGATTGGGCGGGTGTAAAGATTGAGACAGAGGTGAGTGTCCATTCTCTTATCCAGAATGAGCATGGTTTTCTCGTAGAAACCTCGACTGGTTCAATTCAATGTGAGTCGTTGGTTATTGCAACAGGCGGACTCTCCATCCCTAATGGTGGTGCGACCGGCTTTGCTTATGATGTGGCCGAACAGTTTGACCTACCGGTTACCCCTCGCCGCGCCGCACTGGTCCCATTTACGCTGCAGCCTGATATTTTAACGCCACTCAAAGAGCTCTCTGGGACAGCACAAAATGCGCGCGTCAGTTGTGCGGGGATGAGCTTTTTAGAGCCTATTCTGTTTACTCATCGAGGCATAAGCGGCCCTGGAGTTCTTCAGATCTCGAGCTATTGGAAGCCAGGTCAGAGTGTTGAAATTGATCTGCTTCCCGGTATTGATATTGACGAGCAACTTAAAGAGGCTCGACAAGCGACTCCAAAACAGAGCATTGAGCGAGTGCTTAGTGAGTACATGAGTAAGCGATTGGCTCAGGTATTGTGCTCAATCTGGGGCTTTGCTGGGGCAGTGGGTGACTTCTCCAATGAGAAAATTGAAGCGCTCACCAAGCAACTGACTCAATGGCAGGTGAAACCCTCGGGAACCGAAGGCTATCGTACAGCCGAAGTGACCATTGGTGGGGTAGATACTCAAGCCATCTCGCAGAAAACCATGGAAGTGAAAAGTGTCCCAGGTCTCTACTTTATCGGTGAGTCGTTGGATGTGACAGGCCATTTAGGTGGACACAACTTCCAGTGGGCGTGGGCATCAGGAAATGCCGCCGGCGAAGTTGTTTAGGCAAGTTAAGTTCAATTGTTGGAGCCTTATCGAAGATGAGGCGATAATCGCGGCCTTTGAAAGACCGCTCCAACGCTTAAAGCTTTGAATTGATGTTGGAGCCTTATCGAAGATGAGGCGATGCCTTTTTCGCGACCTCTGTGAGATCGCTCCAACGCTTAAAGCTTTGAATTGATGTTGGAGCCTTATCGAAGATGAGGCGATAATCGCGGCCTTTGAAAGACCGCTCCAACCCATGAAGTGTTACTTAGTTTTACAGCTGTTCAGTCCGAACAGTGTGTAAGCACCACAAAATCCAAACACACCGGTTAACAGCGGTACTACACCAATGTAACCCCAGCTACCCACTGTCTCTGTGAAGGCTAGCCCAATCAGGATTAAGCCGACAATAATGCGCAGAGCGCGATCCATTCCAGCGACATTACATTTCATATCACTATCTCCTTTTGAGAGGGTTTTAATAATTCGTTATACGATGTTAAGTGAAATTGAGCCCACAGCTTCAACACTGCCTTCAATACGGTCACCTTTGACAACGGGGCCCACTCCTTCAGGGGTACCGGTGTAGATAAGATCCCCCGGCTGTATGTGGTAATATTTAGAGAGGTGCATGACCAACTCTGCGGGTGACCAGATCAGATCAGAGATGTCAGCTGACTGCTTGGTTTCACCATTAACACGCAGTTCGATCCTGCCACGTTCAAGCACTCCTGTGACCGATTTTGGTACCAGGTCGGTAATGATGGCACCGCCTTCGAAGTTTTTACCTAGATCCCAAGGACGACGTTTATCTTTACCTTTCTGCTGCAGGTCACGGCGTGTCATGTCTAACCCACAGGCGTAACCATAGATCATCGCTTCCGCTCTCTCTTCATCGACCTCAAAGCCCGGCTGATCGATCGCGACGACCCACTCCATCTCGTAGTGTAGGTCTTCAGTTCCTGGAGGATAGGGTAGATCGGTTCCTGACGCCTGAATGGCGTTAAGGTCTTTAATGAAATAGAAGGGCTCTTGAGAGGTTTTATCAATCTTATCGCCCATCTCGGCCGCGTGTGCTTGATAGCTTCGGCCAACACAAAAGATGCGATTTACTGGAAATTTACGTTCGTCACCGCGAATCGTTAAGGCGGTGACTGGGCGAGGCGTAAATAGATAACTGTCCGACATATCATAGACTCTGATTTTGTTGATCTATGGATTGTAATGCTTCCGTCAATTTTTCTACAGAGATAGGTTTTGCCAGTGCCGCAGAAGCGCCGGCTTCGATTAATCGATCACGCTCTTCACCGATTGTGGCGGCTGACACCCCGACAATAGGTCCGGAAAAACCGATCTCACGAAGCGCTGACACTAAGCCATATCCATCGAGGTTTGGCATGAAAATATCTGTCACAACTATGTCAAAGTCGCTCTCTTTAGCCGCCTCAAGAGCTAACTGACCATCTTCCTGGGCAATCACCTCGGCTCCAAGACCCTCAATCATTTTTTTGGTAAGCGTGCGAATCATTAGATTGTCTTCAGCGACCAGGACGCGCTTATTGGTAAGGTCCAAAGCCTTAGTCGATTGAGTTGATTCTTTTGGCTCTGAAGTTTTCTGTGAATCGAGCTCGCTAGTGCTAGAGTCCGTTGAGATAAGATCCACGGATAGATTGATCAAGAAGGTGGCGCCACCACCAGGGGTATCTTCGTATTGGACAGTGCCGCCCAATTCACGGGCAATTTGCATACAGAGATACAAGCCAATACCACTGCCATCCGCTTTTGAGTCGCCGCGATAGTAGGCATTAAATATATTGGCTTGAAACTCCTTCGGAATCCCCTGTCCGTTATCACTTATTTTAAGGGTGTAGTTGACGATGTTGGTGTCGATCGTCGGTCTGTAGAGTTCAACAGAGACCTGGCTAGCCCCGCTATGAATAAAAGCGTTGCGCAAAAAGTTGATCAGCATCTGCTTAAGAGAGGTCGTATCAAAATAGGTTTCAGGGTCTTCCCAGTCAAACTCTGACACAACTAAATCAATTTGAGCCTCTTTGGCTGAGATTTGCATTGAGTTACACACTTCTAGCAAAGTTTGTGTAATTTGACCGGTTTTTCTCTGTCTTGCAGTTTGCTGTTCAGGTTTAACAACATTTCGAAGATCATCTATTAGATTCAATAGATGGTTTACACTCTGATTGATCTCTAGGCTGTGGTCGTTATCATCTTCAAGCATCATTTTTATGGCTGAGACGGGTGTTCTAATCTCATGTGCAATAATGCCAAATAGCCGTTTTTCACTGTCAAAGCGCTCCTGAAGTTGAACAAACGATAGGTTTGCCTGGTGCAAGAGATCTTTTGACTCCTCTATGAGTCGCTGTCGATCCGTTGTTTCGATCATGCTACCTAGGATTTGCCGGTCAACTGACAATAGCCCCTGACTGGTCATTGTAATATCAAAATAGCGTTTACCATTTTGACTATCGATTGTGACGTTAAAATGTTTAGGTCCTTTGAAGGCAAGCAAACTCAAAAGTGTCAATTTAAATTCACTATCATTTTCTTCGTCGAAGAGGCCTAAAAATCCCTTAATAGAGATAAATTCACTAACCGGTAAATCTAGTATCTCTCGCAAGGTTGCAGATGGACGCACTTTTTCATTGATCGGGTCTATCTCAAAGAGACCAATGCCCGATGTATCTGTCGTGATGTTGAGTTTTCGAATGGCCAGTTCTGCATCAGATCGAGACTTCAAAACTCTATCTTGGTTTCGTTTCTCCAAGCTTATATCTTGAATAAACAGGTTGTCATTGTTCTCAGGGTCAACGCCAATACGGTCGATTTTCCACCAAATGGTTTCAGTTTTCGAAAGGTTTAATGGAATTTCGCAGCTGTCAATTTTGCCCTGTAAGAGATAGTTAATTGCCTCTTTGTGCGATGGTTTTACTCTCTCTACTAATTGATGAACTGCAAAATCGGTAGAGGGAAAATTAACGCTATGACCCTTGAAAGCGAAGTGGATAGTCTCTGACTCTTGGTGCACTGTGGCCAGATCGAAACCTGACTTTTCAGCCGCCTGTTCCAATGTCTGCATTAATGCTGTATTGATCTTCTCAAATTGCTCTGCTTGACGCTTAGCCTTTAGAGCTATCAGTCCACGTTCAAGCGTATCAGTTTGATCAATCAGTGAACCAAATAGAAAACCTTGTTTATCGGCATTAACCGTCAATAATACTTTTTTGGCAGTGGTTGAATTGTCATTAATGCTGACCATTGATCTGAAGGGTTGATCATCCAGAGGTGTTAGATCTTCAAGTCGTGCCGGTTGATCGTTTAAAGATATTTTTCCTAAAAGTCCCTGTAATGTCAGCTTGGTCTGTTGATCAATGCCCAACAAACTCTTAAGTTGTTGGTTACTCCATAAAGAACCTTGCGCATCCATCTGCTCGAAAAGAGCGATCTCTGAAACAGCGGATACTTTCTCAAAGCGGTTAACGGCTTGTTCTAATTCAGAGCGGTTTTGGATAAGTTTCAGTTTAGCAAAATTTAGCTGTCTAATTTTAAGTGCAATAAAGCTAGCGACGAAGGCAACCATGGCTAATGTAAGCAGAACTCGATCGGTTACGATTGTCTGGGTATAGGGGCTGATAGAGAACTCTACTGCGTTCAGTATCAAGGCAATGGGCAAAAAGAGACAGAATAGCCTGTAGGGTAGAGTGATGGCAGCAGCGAGTAGGGCAAGGGATATGACAATGCCCGGCCTCAAAAACGCGTCGGGTGCTAAGTTTACAAAGAGTAATTGTCCAATGAAGAGTGCAACCGGAATGAGATGAGAGATCTGAAAAGGCTCTCTCTCTGTTTTATCGATGTTTAGCCAAGTGATGAAGATTCGCGCACTTAAGATCGCGATAAAGGCCGGTAAGAACTGTTCAGCAAAGCTAATGTAACTCAGTTTTCCATCAAGATAAGCTATGAAAAGCGATCCGATGATCACCGAAAGTACACCCAGTAAACGCTTGCTTAGAATCTCTCTCTTCCAGTCATCAAAAATGGGGGTGCTAGTGTGCACAACGACGGTAACCACAATGGCAACAATGACCCCTTTGATAAGTGTTTGCTCTAGTGATTCAGCTGTCAGATGCCAAAGGAGTGGGAGATACCCCAAAAGGTAGAGCCCAATTTGGCGATTACGCAGGATTAGGCTTTTAGACGCTATTGCCGAGGCCGCGACAAGCACCACGGGTGAAAACAGTCCAATATCGAACCAAGTAACACGATGAGAAGCGTCGAAGAAAAGTATGGGGGTCAAACCAGCACTGGCCAATCCGACGAATAACGCTAAAGCCAGTGAGTAGATTGGGTGGCGTAACAGATTGCTTAGATGTGAATTCATAGACTGCATACTTATGAGTAATTAAGCGTTAATAAGAACACTATTCTTAGCAAATTTTGTGCCATCTAATCTGTGTCTCTTCGGCTTTTTTGGTTTGTTATAAACTCATTATAGTTGGAGTTTAAGAAGTGAGGCCCTCTGAATTTATACCAATTTGGTCTTATCTAGGTTTTTATAAGAAAAAAAACGCGCCCGAAGGCGCGTTTTTTGTGAGCAGTGTCTAACGATTAAACGTTAGCGAACTGGTTCATTGTGTTGTCTTTACCGCCCGCTTTAAGAGCCGCATCACCTGCGAAGTACTCTTTGTGGTCGTCGCCGATGTTAGAACCAGCCATGTCCTGGTGCTTAACAGTCGCGATACCCTGACGGATCTCTTTACGCTGAACGCCGCCTGCGTATGCAAGCATGCCTTCGTCACCGAAGTAACCTTTCGCTAGGTTATCAGTTGATAGAGCAGCCGTGTGGTAAGTCGGTAGCGTGATGAGGTGGTGGAAAATACCCGCTTCACGTGATGCATCAGCCTGGAAGCTCTGGATTTTAGCGTCCGCTTCTTTACCTAGATCAGTCTCATCGTAGTCAGCGCTCATTAGTTTAGCGCGATCGTAGGCTGAAACATCTTTACCTTCAGCAGTCCAAGCATCAAACACTTGCTGACGGAAGTTAAGCGTCCAGTTGAACGAAGGAGAGTTGTTGTAAACAAGCTTCGCATTTGGAATCACTTCGCGGATGCGGTTAACCATGCCAGCGATCTGCTGAACGTGTGGTTTTTCAGTTTCGATCCATAGTAGGTCAGCGCCGTTCTGTAGTGAGGTGATACAGTCAAGAACAACACGATCTTCACCTGAACCCGCTTTGAACTGGAATAGACCAGACTGAAGACGCTTAGGCTTCATTAGTTGGCCGTTCGCTTTAACGACTACATCACCGTTGTTGATATCTTCAGGACCGTTGATTACTTCGCCATCTAGGAAGCTGTTGTAAAGGTCACCTAGGTCGCCTGGCTCGTTAGTCACAGCGATCTGCTTAGTTAGGCCAGCACCTAGAGAGTCAGTACGTGCAACGATTACGCCGTCATCTACGCCAAGCTCAAGGAATGCGTAACGAACAGCGTTGATCTTAGCTAGGAAGTCAGAGTGAGGTACAGTAACTTTACCGTCCTGGTGACCACACTGTTTCTCATCAGAAACCTGGTTCTCTAGCTGGATACAACATGCACCGGCTTCGATCATTTTCTTAGCTAGAAGGTAAGTCGCTTCCGCGTTACCGAAACCAGCATCGATATCAGCAATGATTGGAACGATGTGAGTTTCGAAGCTATCGATCTTAGCGATGATCTCTTGCTCTTTAGTGTTGTTGCCAGCGTCACGTGCAGCGTCTAGCTCACGGTAAAGGTGGTTAAGTTCCCACGCATCCGCTTGCTTAAGGAAGGTGTAAAGCTCTTCGATAAGCATTGGCACAGACGTTTTCTCGTGCATTGATTGGTCAGGAAGTGGGCCGAACTCTGAACGAAGAGCTGCAACCATCCAACCAGATAGGTATAGGTAGCGCTTGTCAGTAGAACCGAAGTGCTTCTTGATAGAGATTAGTTTCTGTTGACCGATGAAACCGTGCCAGCAACCTAGAGACTGAGTGTATTTAGATGTATCAGCATCGTAATCAGCCATATCTTTGCGCATGATCGCTGCAGTGTATTTAGCGATATCTAGACCCGAGTGGAAACGGTTCTGAAGTTTCATGCGTGCAGCAGATTCAGCATTGATTGCTGACCAAGTGCCGCCGTACTGGTTACAAGTCGCTTGTTGAGCTTCAATCTCTTGTTTGTATGTAGACATATCTCATCCTCAATAATGGGTACCTGTGCACCCGAATGTGTTAAATCTCTGTCGGTTCAAAAAAATCAAACCTGACCGATGGCGACATCATGAGGATTGCTGCACCTGCTGTCAAAGTGCTTTTGTGCATAGCAGCATAGAATGGAGGGTGTCAGTTAGGGGGTGGTCGTATTTCTTGTAGTTAAACTACAAGCAGTCAATGTGGTGATATTTGTTTTAATTCATATAAAACAATAACTTACTTTAATATAGACTATGGTTTAGCGACTTAAGTTTAATAGTAAATGGTCGTAAATTGTCTGTTTTTACAGCGATTAAATACTCTTTTTATATACCAATTTCTTCTATAAGACCTTTGGTGCATGGCAAGAAGTTGTAGGTGGAAAATAGTATAAAAGCGACATAAGCTGTCCTTTGGCGAACCGCTGGTTTAATGTGAAGGCACGATTACCTACTGAATGGCTCCCTGAGTAAAGAGCTGTTTGATGAGCGATGACTCGCCAATCTTGTACTGATTAGCTGATAGGTAACCTTGATTGGCTAGCTGTTTAGCAAGTTCTATCTCTGCGTCATCGACCTCTAGCTGAACGCCGTTACAGAAGAGTTTGAACTGTTCACCATCAGAATAGAGCAGGCGGTTGTTTGGAAGAAGCTCGATACCGTCCTCGGTGGCGCCCAGTATCCAATCATCGTAATCCTCTGGGTCAAGCTGTTCAGTTTGATCAGGATACTTAGGTTCTGAAAACAAGGACCCTAAAGCGCTTTCAAGCTGTTCCCGATTGGATAAAAGTGCTTTTAGGCGCTGTTCGATTTGAGTGATGGACGCTTGATCGATCTCCCCCGGCGATTGGCAAAGAGTTCGTTTAGGATCACTAAACCGGTGTTCGCTAGTCAGGGCTTCACCGATGCTGTCTGATACGGTTCGCAGTATCTCGGCATCGGATGGTGCTCTGAATCCTGCAGAGTAGGTGACGCAATCTTCACTGGTTGCTATGCCGTTATGAGCGACTTGTGGAGGGAGGTAGAGCATATCGCCCGGCTCCAGATCAAAGCTCTCTAGGCATTGGAATTCACTCAGAATCATAACCGGCGCATCCGGTAAACGGGGTGATTGGCTAGATTCAATATCACCCAACTCCCAGCGACGTGTCCCTTTAGCCTGAATTAAAAAGACATCGTAGTTGTCATAGTGTGGTCCAACACCACCACCCGGCGTTGCATAGCTGATCATCAGATCATCGATGCGCCAGTTAGGGACAAAGTTGAAGGCATCTAGCAATGCTTTTGCTTCGGGGGAGTAGTGGTCTACGGCTTGCACTAGAAGCGTCCAGTGCGATTCTGGAAGATGTGCGAAGGTCTCCTCATTTAGAGGACCACATTCCAACTGGTATTCTGAGCTGTCCGGTTTGAATTGAATCAGTCTCGATTCGACTTCCTCTTCGAGGGATAAGCCTGCCAATTCATCAGAGCTGACAACGGGTTCAAGGTCGGGAAATGCATTGCGAATTAACACTGGTTTCTGTTGCCAATAGTCACGCAGAAACGTCTCAACCGTTAAATCACCCCAGTTAATTGTGTACATAGCCAATCCTTTAAAAATGATGGCTTCATTTTAAATTAAAGGGCCGGTGGGTGATATCTACTTTGTTAAGAATTCCAGTGACTGGCTTTAGCCTGTCATCTGCTTTATCGGTGTTTTCCAGATAGGTATTAAATTCTAACTGCGGATGACAGGCTGAAGGCCAGTCACCGTCGCTACTAGCTAGATGCATACGAAAATTAATCGCGACCTCTTCGAGATCGCTCCAACAACCTAACTGCGGATGACAGGCTGAAGGCCAGTCACCGTCGCTACTAGCTAGATGCATACGAAAATTAATCGCGACCTCTTCGAGATCGCTCCAACAACCTAACTGCGGATGACAGGCTGAAGGCCAGTCACCGTCGCTACTAGCTAGATGCATACGAAAATTAATCGCGACCTCTTCGAGATCGCTCCAACAACCTAACTGCGGATGACAGGCTGAAGGCCAGTCACCAATAGATGAATTAGATAGACCGATCCTGGGTGAGCTACTATTATTCAGTGATGAATGAATTACAGATTACACGAGTCGATTACCTAGACCCGCAACAGGGTAAAGATCTTGTCACTCTATTAAATGCCTATGCATTGGATCCCTTGGGGGGTGACACTCCGCTTAGTGATGAAGTGAAGCAGGCTCTTCCTGCTAAATTAGCTGAGGTAGACGGTGCAAATAGCTTTATTGCCTATGTGAATGATCAGCCAGTGGGGCTGCTTAATGCCTTTATGGGCTTTAGCACCTTTAATGCCGCTCCATTGATCAATATTCACGACGTTTATGTGGCACCCCAAGCGAGAGGTAAGGGTGTTGTCGATGCACTCTTTGCTGCTATCGAAGCGGTGGCTAAGGAGTTGAACTGCTGCAAAATTACCTTGGAAGTATTAGAGGAGAATGGCGTTGCTCAGTCTGCTTACAAACGGTTGGGCTATAAAGGCTACGATCTTGGTGAACTAGGGGGTGAAGCCCTCTTTTGGCAGAAAAAACTGTCGTGAAAATCCCTCTTATCATCCTCCCCAAGCTCTCTAAAAAGAGCTTTTTGGTTGTTTTCATAATATTGACGGCATTTACTCTGTTCAATGTGAATAAGAGTTATAAAACCTATACGGTGCTTAACAATGCGAGGTTGTTGGGTTCTGAGACCGCTGCAGATATCCGTGCTAAAGATACACTGAGTGATTTAATTGACCATTATCAGGTTTCATTAGAGGGATTGGTAGGGGTGCTAGGTGCGCCGTTGCCAGAGAAGAGCTCAACGTTAAAATCGATTGCGGAGAGTCGAGGTATGAGTGAACTGACTCTGATTGCTAAGGTTCAGTCTTTAGTTCCCCAGTCAGGTGATTTGCAGCAGAGTGATGATGGCTCTTGGTCAGCGTCGCTCAATGAGCTCTTGTATGAGGGGTTGGCTCTTTATGGTCTTCCTATCGTGCTAGCGGTTGTATTACTTGGTGCTTTAGGTTTGCCTGTACCAGCGGGTCCAATGACCGGAATAGTGGGGCTAATGGCCTTCTCAGGTCTGTTCGATGCTTTTTTTGCGGCTGTTGGGATAGTGGTTGCAGCGTTTTTAGGTGATGTTCTGTTGTTTGAGTTGGGTCGACGAATGGATACCGCTTGGTTCGATAAGCACGGCGCAAAATTTGGTTTCAATAAGAAGAGTCGTCACAGGGTAGAGCATCTTTTTCACCGTTGGGGCTCTTTGACACTAATACTGTCGAGATCTTTGGTGGCGCACATCAGTGCGGTTGTCAGCCTGATGGCAGGTGCCTCTTCATTAGGTCGAACAAAATACTGGCTAAACTGTCTAATAGGTCGGCTTGGTTGGTTGTTAATCTATTTTGGTTTTGGGTATTTCGTTGGGGATAATCTTGCAATGGCAGGTAGCTTCTTGGGATACCTGAGTTTAAGTTTGTTGGGGCTGTTACTGATCATTGTGCTCTTTGATCAGTACCACAAGCAAAGTCATAGAGTGGTATGAGGTAACCAGGGAAGCTATGTTTGAATCGGTTCGTTCTTTAACAATGGAAGCGGCACTTGAATTGGCTAAAACCGTTCAAGCTGAAGCGGATACTCAAGGGTTCGCCATGAATGTGGTTGTCGTCGATCGCTCAGGTCTGCCTTTAGTGGTACTCAGAAACCCTAAGGCGCCGGATGCCTCTTTGGAGTTTGCGGAGCGTAAAGCTTACACCGCTGCGAGCTATGGCTGGCCAACCGCTAAGTGGCAGGAGATTGTGGGTGAGCGTCCATTGGTGATGCAGGGGCTAGCGCAAAATCCTAAAGTCTCTCTGATCGCTGGTGGTCTACCCGTTAAGCTGGGCGATGAAACCATCGGGGGGCTAGGGGTAGCAGGTGCTAAAGCGCCAGAGGATCATGCGGTTGCCGCTGCGGGTTTAGAGGCGTTTTTGGAAAAGCCTTAATGCGTGTGTGAAAGGGAAGACGAGTTCAATAGATTGTTGTTGGAGCCTTATCGAAGATGAGGCGATGTCCGGTTTCGCGACCTCTGCGAGATCGCTCCTACGGGGGTTCGGCCATTTGCGATCGAGAATGCGTTCGATGGATTGTTGTTGGAGCCTTATCGAAGATGAGGCGATGTCCGGTTTCGCGCGTTAGCTTCCCTTGTTTTCGCGATCCAGGGTCTCTTCGACGGCGTTGAGAATGCCTCGTAACATACCCATCTCGGTTTTCTCTGGACGGGTGCGATTGAAGTAGCGTTTCAGTTTATCCAATACGCGTCCTTCGTGTTGAGGGATGATAAAGCTGACGCGACGTAGCACGCGCTCTAGGTGTTCAAAGAATAGAACCATCTCATGTTGGCGCGGGTAGGGTGCCTCTTCAACTTTTTCAGGTGCTAGGCGACTGGCACGGCGTAACTCATAGCAGACCAGTTGAATCGCCTGTGAAACATTCAAAACCGGGTAGTCCGGGTTGGCATCAATAAACAGGTGTCGATTACACATCAGCATCTCTTTATTGTTTAAACCCATAGTCTCGCGCCCAAAGATGATCGCGATTTCGCCGGAGTGTGATTCAGTATGAATCTGTTGTGCAGCGCTCTCTAAGTCTTGCAAGGGGAGGTCGAAGGTTCTTTCACGAGCACTGGTGCCGACCACCAGCTGACAGTCTGCAATCGCCTCTTCGAGGGTTGCAACTACCTTCGCACTCTCCAATAAATCTTTAGCGCCAGCGGCACGCGAAGTGGCCTCTTCACTTGGAAACTCACGAGGGTTGACTAGCCAGAGTTGGCCCAGTCCCATGTTCTTCAGTGCGCGAGCCGCCGCTCCAATGTTTCCAGGGTGGAAGGTCTCGACTAAAACGATTCGAATGTTGTTCAGCATGATGGGTGATCTGTTGTGTTAAACAATAAAAACGCCCCATAAGGAGCGTTTTATTCAGCGCTTCATCGATTAGATGCGAGACGCTTGTTCTGCTGCATTACCGACGTAAGTACCCGGTGTCAGTGTGCGAAGCTCTGCTTTAGCGGACTCTGGGATCTCAAGTGTTTCGATGAAATCGAGCATCACCTCTTTAGTCATCCCTTTACCGCGAGTCAGTGCTTTTAGCTTCTCATACGGCTCTTCAATCGCATAACGGCGCATCACTGTCTGGATAGGCTCAGCTAGCACTTCCCAGCTGTTGTCTAGATCTTCATCTAGGCGTGCCGCGTTCACTTCAAGTTTGCTAATGCCTTTCAGTGTCGATGCATAGGCAATCAGACTGTGGCCAAACCCGACACCTAGGTTACGCAGTACGGTTGAGTCTGTTAGATCGCGCTGCCAGCGAGAGATTGGCAGTTTCATGGTCAGGTGGCCCATTACTGCGTTCGCGATGCCCAAGTTGCCCTCTGAGTTTTCAAAATCAATTGGGTTAACTTTATGTGGCATGGTTGATGAACCCACTTCGCCAGCAATCGTTTTCTGCTTGAAGTAACCCCAGGCGATGTAGCCCCAAACGTCACGATCAAAGTCGATCAGGATGGTGTTGTAACGACAGACTAGGTCGAACAACTCAGCAATGTAGTCGTGAGGTTCAATCTGCGTCGTGTAGGGGTTGAAGTTCAATCCTAGACCTTCAATAAAGCTCTTGGCATTCTCTTCCCAGTCGATCTCTGGGTATGCGCTTAGGTGGGCATTGTAGTTACCAACGGCACCGTTAATCTTGCCAAGGTACTCGATGCTGTCTAGCTGCTTGATTTGACGACGCAGACGGTAAGCTACGTTAGCCATCTCTTTACCTAAGGTCGATGGTGAAGCTGTCTGGCCGTGGGTGCGCGATAGCATTGGCTGAGTGGCAAAATCTTGTCCGATCTTTGCAATGGCCTGTTCAATCGCTTCCATCTCTGTGCGCATTACGGCGACGCCGTTTTTCAGCATCAGTGCGTGAGACAGGTTGTTAATATCTTCACTGGTGCAAGCAAAGTGAACAAATTCGCTGATCGCGTTGAGTTCTGCATTGCCAGAGATCTGCTCTTTAATGAAATACTCAACCGCTTTTACATCGTGGTTGGTTGTGCGCTCGATCTCTTTGATGCGCTCAGCCTGTTCTAAAGAGAATTCAGCAACCAGTGTATCTAACAGTGCATTGGCTTCGCTGCTTAATGCAGGGACTTCAGTGATCTGCGGGTGTGAAGCTAATTGCTGCAACCAACGGATCTCAACTTCAACACGGAAGCGGATCAATCCGAATTCGCTAAAAATAGTACGAAGGGCAGAGGTTTTGCTTCCGTAGCGGCCATCAACGGGCGATACGGCTGTTAGAGCAGTGAGTTCCATGAATGGGGTCTCTTGAATAGCGTGAATTTAAGGGTCGTAATTATATAGAAAAAAGCAGAGGTTTGGGAGTGTCTAAGGTTAGGGTGACAGGCTTTAGCCTGTCATCCGCTCTATCAGCAATTTCCAGCGCCTCCATTGGAAGCCCGTCAGTGGATGACAGGCTAAAAGCCAGTCACCGCAACTTCGCGCTAATTCGCTCCCACATCCGAGTTCCGTACTATATTTCTACGAAGCACAATTGTAGGAGCGAATTCAGCAAAGCTGAAACCGCGAAAGGATCTGGCAGAGGTCTCTATTTAAAGACGCTTCAGCTCTTGTAGGGCGTCACCGACGCGCGATCTAAAGAAGATCAAGTGCCAGCGTTGGCCGCCAACCTGTCTCCAAAGAATAGCCGCTCGAATGCCTGCCAGTAGAAGGGCGCGTATGCGGGCTGCATTTTCATTGTTCTGCAGATTGCGTGGGTCACCCTGTACCTGAATTCTGAAATTAAAGTTGCTGATCGTCTCTTGATAGAGAGCGTCAATACCAGCTAGTACTGAACTGTGAGTAAATCGACTGGCATCGGTCGGTTCGTCATCACGGTGATTGTTCAGCCAGAAGTAGTCCGCTTTTTTTGCAAGCTCATCCAGACGCTCTGAAATGGTATTCAGGTAGTCGCTGTTCTTGGCCAGTTTGCGCTCCAATGTGATCAGGCTTAGTGCGTAGCGCATCACCATTGGTGAGTAAGCATTCTCTTTTTTATCAATAATTTGCTGTATTGAATTAAAGCCGTCATTAAGATTGATTTTAAGTTGCTGCCGGCCGCCGAAGATATCCTCAGTCGTAGCTGGGTTCATCTCGAACAGTGACGCGATAGAGACTTCGAAACTGCTGCTTGAACAGCTCCCTTGGCGCGCAATCTGATCGACGAGGTGGGCTGCTTGAAAGATGGCAGCCATTGCGATCGCCTGCTCCTGTTTTGCCCTCGACATCTATCTATCCCCCCATGTCAGATCACGTGAACTCTGTTCAATGACACCGCCGCCTAAGCAGAGATCGCCTTGATAGAGAACTAGTGATTGTCCCGGTGTAACTGCTCGTTGAGGTTGGTCGAAATAGACCTTGTAGCCCTTTTCATGCTTTTCGATGCGGCAGGCTTGATCCGCTTGTCGGTAACGGACTTTTGCGGTGCAACTCATCGGTAGCTGAGGCTCTTCACCGTTGATCCAAAAAATCTCGGACGCATAGAGCCAATCACTGTAGAGCAGCTCATTATCGATGCCTTGCACTGCGATCAGTTCATTAGCGTTCAAGTCTTTACCCGCCACGAACCATGGATCTTCGGAGTAGTTGGCCAGGCCGCCAATGCCGAGGCCCTGACGCTGCCCAAGGGTGTAGTACATCAAGCCCTGGTGTTTTCCGATGACATCCCCAGTGGGTGTGACGATATTGCCTGGTTGAGCGGGGATGTACTGTTTTAAGAAATCGGTAAAGCGACGTTCACCGATGAAACAGATACCCGTGCTGTCCTTCTTTTTGGCGGTAATTAAATCGAGCTGTTCTGCAATCTCACGAACCTTAGGTTTCTCCAACTCACCAACAGGGAATAGCGTCATGGCCAGCTCTTGGTGGCCCACCTGGTGTAAGAAATAGCTCTGATCCTTGTTGGGATCTAGACCTTTTAACAGCTCGCCCTTCTCACCCTGCAGGCGACGACGTGTGTAGTGACCGGTTGCAATCATGTCGGCACCCAGTAGTTGGGCATACTCAAGAAAGGCTTTGAATTTGATTTCACGGTTGCAGAGGATATCTGGGTTGGGGGTGCGACCCGCTTTGTACTCTTCTAAAAAGTGTTCGAAGACGTTGTCCCAATACTCTGCAGCAAAGTTAGCCGTATGAAGCTTGATCTCAAGTTTGTCGCACACTGCTTGTGCATCGGCAAGATCCTCAAGAGCGGTACAGTACTCAGTACCGTCGTCCTCTTCCCAGTTTTTCATGAACAGACCTTCAACTTGGTAGCCCTGTTCTTTTAAAAGGTATGCAGAGACAGAGGAGTCCACGCCGCCAGACATGCCGACAATAACTTTTGTCTCGGTGATCGATTTTGTGCTCATGAAGTCAGTCTAATTGATCGTGTATTAAATTAAGTGGGTAGCGTTTGCCTGCCAAATAGTCATCGATGCAGTCCAGTACCAGGTGGCTGCGTAAACGGTGCTTGTTCTCTGCTACCTCATCGCGCGTCATCCAGACCGCTTGGAGAATCCCCTCATCCAATGCCTGTTCAGGGTTATGCGACAGCGCATTCGCGATAAAAGTCACCCTATGGAAGGTGAGATCTAATTCAGGCACGC
The DNA here is from genome assembly GCF_013282925.1 of Marinobacterium sp. xm-g-48. Lineage (NCBI taxonomy): Bacteria > Pseudomonadati > Pseudomonadota > Gammaproteobacteria > Oceanospirillales > Oceanospirillaceae > Marinobacterium > Marinobacterium sp. xm-g-48. The sequence continues at coordinate 318,303 of NZ_WBYQ01000002.1, read as the reverse complement.
GGTAGACATAGAGTCCCAGTAGGGCATCCAGTTCAACGCTCCATGCGGTCTCCTCTTCGGTTTCACGCAGTGCTGCTTGAAACAGAGTTTCTCCATTTTCAACATGGCCAGCTGGCTGGTTAAGCACCTTTTGATCGCCGTTGATGATCTCTTCTACCAGTAAAAAGCGATTCTCTTTCTCAACAATTGTTGCGACGGTCGCATGTGGAAACCAGCGGTTTGGTTTGGAGTCGTGCATCGTTTAACTATCTGCAATAAAATAGCTGATTATCATATCAGATTTTAAGCCGTTTCTAGGCGGTGTTTCTTAATTTTGAGGTCAGAATGCAAGATCGCATTGAAGTCGTTACGCAACCGATTGACAGTTCAGATGGTTTGACTTGGTTGAAAGAGTCACCAGAAGGGGTGGGGGCACTGGTCTCATTCACAGGCATGGTGCGTGAATTGCCGGATGCCGATTTAGAGTTCATGGAGCTAGAGCACTACCCAGGCATGACTGAAAAGGCCTTAGCCAATATAGCGACTCAAGCCGGTGAACGTTGGCCGCTAAAACGTGTCTATATTGTGCACCGAGTCGGTCCTATGGGGCTGTCCGAAGAGGTTGTGCAAGTGGCTGTGAGTTCGGCGCATCGCAATGCTGCATTTGAAGCGGCCAGCTTTATTATGGATTATCTAAAACGTGACGCGCCGTTTTGGAAGCGTGAGGTGAGTGATAAAGGATCGGTTTGGGTCGAGCAGAAAGCTAGCGACGTCGAGGCCGCGAAGAGCTGGGGCGACCGCTAGTCCGCCTGTTATTCGCAGGTTGAGTTCTCTTTTTAGGCAGTGGTGCTAGGTTAACGTCCAACTTTCGCCACTCGCCTGGTGCTAAATCATCGATTGTCCACTCACCCACGGCATAGCGAATCAAACGTAAGGTTGGAAATCCGACGGCCGCCGTCATTCGTCTGACTTGGCGGTTTTTCCCTTCACTGATGACCAGCTCAATCCAGCTGGTTGGTATGTTTTTGCGCTCACGAATCGGTGGTGTTCTTGGCCAGGGTTCATCGATCTGGATGATGTTTGCTTTGGCGGGGCGGGTTAAGCCATCTTTTAACTCTACCCCTTGTCTTAGCTGATCCAAAGCCTGTTCAGTGATACTGCCCTCTACTTGAACCCAGTAGGTTTTGGGGAGTTTGAACTTAGGATGTGCGAGCCGGTGCTGCAGTTCGCCGTCACTGGTTAAGACCAGTAGTCCTTCGGAATCGTAATCTAAACGGCCTGCGGCGTAGATTTTGGGGATATCAATGAACTGTGCAAGCGTGTCTCTACCCTGATCATCGGTAAAGGTGGGTAGGACATTAAAGGGTTTGTTCAGTAGATAGAGGGTAGACATAGGGTAGGAGTACTCAAAACGTATCGCGCAGTGTACGCGATAAGTCTGCCAGCCCCAAGTCCCAGAATGAGCCCTTTTAGGCTACGTCGAACTGAATATTGATAGCGTGGTAGCCGCTCTCGACGGGTTTAGCGTCAAAGACGACCTCTTGACCCGCTTTAAGGGTTTTATAGCCCTCTTTCTGAATAGCACTGAAGTGTACGAAAAGCTCCTGATCAAACTGATCACACAGAATAAATCCAAAACCTTTGACGTTGTTGAACCACTTCACCTGACCTCTATGCATGACATCCTCCTATGCAATCTGATCTGTAACATGAGTGCGTAAACTGGTTAAATGAACGATCCGTAATGGGTTCAACACACTGACTGTTTGTTACACTTAAAGAGTATTTAGCGGGCGCTGGGTAATGAAGCGCTTTTCAAAAAATGCATAAACTCTAAAGCGGTAAATTTTTATATTTAGATTAATTTGGTGAAAATGAGTATTACAAAGCGTCATGCACAGCCTGAAATGTCCGATCAAGACGACGATCAACAGCATCCACCGGGATTGGCCACGGCTGAGGCGAAACCTGAATTGAAGCAACCCTCGCTCTATCGAGTGCTGCTCATGAACGATGACTACACGCCGATGGAGTTTGTGGTTCAAGTGTTAATGGGCTTCTTTAACATGAGCGAAGAGAAAGCCACTCAAGTGATGTTGGCCGTTCATACCCAAGGCAAAGGCGTCTGTGGCGTCTATACTAAAGATGTTGCTGAGACAAAAGCGGCACAAGTTAATCAGTATTCACGTGACAATAAACATCCGCTACTCTGTGAAGTAGAGCAGGCATAAGGAGATTCGCTATGTTGAATCGAGAGTTAGAAGATACTCTAAGTCAGGCTTTTCAATCAGCCAGTACGTCTCGTCACGAGTTTTTGACCGTTGAACATCTGTTATTGGCCTTGATCGATAATCGTCATGCGTTTGAAGTACTGGCTGCCTGCGGGGCTGACTTTGATGCACTGGTCAATCAGCTGCACAACTTCCTTAAAGAGACAACGCCTCAGCTTCCCGATAATGTCGAAGCGTCCGAAACCCAGCCAACACTTGGTTTTCAGCGTGTCCTTCAGCGCGCGGTATTTCATGTCCAGTCGTCGGGCAAGACCGAGGTCACCGGCGCCAATGTTCTGGTTGCTATTTTCAGTGAGCAAGAGAGCCAAGCTGTTTACTTCCTTAAGATGCAAGGGATAGAGCGGTTGGACGTCGTGAACTTTTTATCGCATGGCGTTTCGGACAGTGAGTCAGACAATGAGCAGCAGTCTGCTGCAGCGGATGCGAAAGATGAGCAGAAACAGGAGAGTGCGCTCTCTAAGTATGCGATCAATTTAAACAAACAGGCAGCGGTTGGTCAGATCGACCCGCTGGTGGGGCGTGACTCAGAGGTTGAGCGTGTTGTTCAGATTCTGTCTCGTCGTCGCAAGAATAATCCGCTGTTAGTGGGTGAGGCCGGTGTCGGTAAGACAGCCATTGCAGAGGGTTTGGCGAAGCTAATCATTGAAGAGCAAGTGCCTGATGTGATTGCCAATTCAGTTGTCTACTCCTTAGATTTGGGTGCGCTGGTTGCTGGGACGAAGTATCGTGGCGACTTTGAAAAACGCCTTAAGTCACTGCTAAACGAGATCAAAGATCAGCGCGAAGCGATTCTGTTCATTGATGAGATTCACACCATTATTGGCGCCGGCGCCACTTCGGGTGGCTCTATGGATGCCAGTAATCTGCTCAAGCCTCTATTAAGCTCAGGTCAGTTGCGCTGTATTGGATCAACGACTTTCCAAGAGTTCCGCGGCATTTTTGAGAAAGATCGCGCCTTGGCACGCCGTTTCCAAAAAGTGGACGTGTTAGAGCCTAGTGTCGAAGATACCTACCAAATTTTGAAAGGTCTTCGATCACGCTTTGAAGAGCATCACGAGATACGTTACACCGATGCTGCCCTGAAGTCGGCGGCTGAAATGGCGGATCGTTACATCAATGAGAAGCATCTTCCAGACAAGGCGATCGATGTCATCGATGAGGCGGGTGCTTATCAGCGACTCATTCCTGAAGAGGATCGAGTTGAAGCGATTGATGTGCCCGAAATCGAGACGATTGTCGCTAAGATCGCTCGAATCCCGCCTAAGTCGGTTTCAGCTTCTGACAAGCAACAACTGGCTAAGCTTGATACCAATTTGAAAATGGTTGTTTTGGGTCAGGATGAAGCGATCGATAACCTGTCGGCGGCAATCAAGCTATCACGTGCTGGACTTAAAGAGCCCAACAAGCCGGTCGGTAGCTTCTTATTTGCCGGGCCAACAGGTGTGGGTAAAACCGAGGTGACATCGCAACTGGCTCGTATTTTAGGTATTGAGCTGATTCGTTTTGATATGTCGGAATACATGGAGCGTCATACTGTCTCCCGATTGATCGGTGCGCCACCAGGGTACGTTGGTTTTGACCAGGGGGGTCTGTTGACCGAGGCGGTGACTAAATCACCGCACGCTGTTGTGCTGCTTGATGAGATAGAGAAAGCTCACCCCGAAGTCTTTAACCTACTGTTGCAGGTGATGGACAACGGTACCTTGACCGACAACAACGGTCGTAAAGCTGATTTCCGTAACGTGATTCTGATCATGACCACCAATGCCGGTGCTGAGGATATGGGACGTGCCAGCTTTGGTTTTGCTAAACAAGACCACAGCAGTGACGGTATGGAGGCGATTAAACGACTCTTTACACCTGAATTCCGTAACCGTTTGGACTCTATCGTTCAGTTCAAAGCGCTGACGAGAGAGATCGTGCGTGGTGTGGTTGATAAGTTCCTTATGGAGCTACAGGTTCAGCTAGACGATAAAAAGGTCAGTATTCATGCCAGTGATGAAGCCTGCGATTGGCTGGCCGAGCATGGCTATGATGAGAAGATGGGTGCGCGTCCAATGCGTCGCCTAATTCAAGAGAAGATCAAAAAGCCGTTGGCCGAGAAGATCCTGTTTGGTGAACTGTCGGAAGAGGGCGGATCCGTTGAGATTGTAGTGAACCCTGAAGGTGAACTCGATCTTGAAACCAGCACAGAAACAAAAATGGCCACTGTATAGTGGCCATTTTTTTGTAGGTCTCGATTAACGAGCGCGGTAAGTGATACGACCCTTGTTCAAATCGTAAGGAGTCAATTCAACTTTAACCTTGTCACCCGTAAGGATACGGATGTAGTTTTTACGCATTTTGCCAGAGATGTGCGCGATTACTACGTGACCATTCTCTAGTTCTACACGGAACATCGTGTTGGGAAGGGTATCGATTACCGTTCCTTCCATTTCAAAAGCGTCTTCTTTAGCCATTAATACCTACCTTTGGAATTCTTTACCAAGTATCGCTTAGCGTGGAATTGATCGCTTTTGTGCGTTACTTGACCTGAAGGTCGCGTATTCTGCACTAAATTGCTAAAAAAGTGAAATAGTTTAGGTCGTAGACTCTGGTCGGCTAGACAATCACTTGATCATATCGTCCGTGGCATCAACCCAAACATCATCCAGCAAGATCTCAATGGGTTGATACTGTGTTTTGTAGGCCATCTTTTTACAGTTTTTCACCCAGTAACCTAAGTAGTTGTAGGGAAGGTTAATCTGTTTCAGGTAATCCACCTGCCAGAGAACAGCAAACACGCCAAGACTGCGTTGATCATGATCAGGACTAAAAAAGCTGTAGACCGCTGATAGACCATCAACGAGCTGATCAGTCACAGCGACTGCGAGCAGTTCACCCTCACTATCACGGTAGAGGTGAAACTGCGTGCTTTGGTTGCTCTCCACTAAAAAGCTGATGAACTGATCTTGTGAGGGAGGGTACATATCACCGTCATCATGGCGTGCGTTGATGTAACGGGCGTAGAGATCGTAAATCTCTTCATCGAAACGAGGTTCGATCGTCTCAACTAAGATGTCTTGGTTTTTATTCCAAATGCGACGTTGAGATTTTGAGCGTTTAAAACGATCGACCGGAATGCGCGCTGAGATACAGGCAGCACAGCCATCGCAATGGGGGCGGTAAACGTGGGTGCCACTGCGTCGGAAGCCATATTGAGTCAGTTGCGAGTAGGTCGGTTTATCTAGGGGGGCTTGTGGGTCAACGAACAGAGTTTTGGCTGTCGCTCGCTCTATATAGCTGCAGTCATGATCAGGCGTGACAAAAAACTTAAGCGTTTGCAGATTCGACATCGGGATACCAATTTCGCTTTGCCCAAGGATTATGGCTAGGCGTCCTTTTGCAATGTGTTAACAGCTGCTCAAACTCGGTCCGTTCGATCTCAACTGCACCCAGTGAGGCCAGATGTGGATTGTAGATCTGGCAATCAATTACAGCATAGTTCGCTTTTTCTAATTCTGCACAAAGAATTTTAGTGGCCACTTTAGACGCGTCTGGTACACGCGAAAACATCGACTCGCCAAAAAAGAGTCGCCCGATCGCAATGCCGTATAAACCACCGACAAGTTGATCATCTTGGTAGACCTCTACAGAGTGGGCGATCCCTTGATGATGTAGCTCGGTGTAGGCGGAAATAATCTGCTCGCTTATCCAGGTGCCATCTTCACCTCTGGGCGCAGCACACTGCCTAATAATCTCTTCGAACTGAGAGTCGATTCTGACAGCGAATTGCTCTTTTCTGAGGCGTTTTTTAAGCGATTTTGATTCATGGAATTGTGTTGGGTAGAGCACGCAGCGGGGGGAGGGTGACCACCATAGAATTGGGTCGTCTTCGCTAAACCAAGGGAATATCCCCTGTGGGTAGGCGGCAGCTAACCAGGCTGCATTCAGTTCCCCGCCGGCAGCCAACAACCCGTTTGGGTCATCGAGTGCGAGGCGGGTGTCTGGGAAATAGGGCTCTCCCGGAGTGAGCCAGGGGATCATTGGATTACTTAGCTAGATCGTCAAGGTAGCGTTCTGCATCCAGTGCTGCCATACAGCCAAAACCAGCTGAGGTGATCGCTTGACGGTATGAGTGGTCAGCGACGTCACCGGCTGCGAATACCCCTTCAATACTGGTTTGAGTGGCGTTACCTTCAAGACCTGTTTTGATTTTAAGGTAGCCATGTTGCATATCCAGCTGGCCGTCAAAGAGTTCAGTGTTGGGTTTATGGCCGATTGCAATGAAGACACCTTGAGCGTCAATCTCTTGAGTCTCACCAGTTTCGGTACTTTTCACGCGAATTCCGGTTACACCCATATCGTCGCCCAGCACTTCATCGAGTTGATTGTTCCACATCAGAGTGATGTTGCCATTCTCGGCACGTTCAAAAATCTTATCTTGCAGGATCTTTTCAGAGCGCAAGGTATCGCGACGGTGAACAAGGACCACCTCTTTCGCAATGTTCGAGAGATAGAGTGCCTCTTCCACGGCCGTGTTACCACCACCCACAACCACTACCTTTTGATTGCGGTAGAAGAAACCGTCACAGGTTGCACAGGCGCTTACCCCTTTGCCTTTAAACGCCTCTTCAGAGTCCAAACCGAGGTATTGAGCGGAGGCGCCGGTTGCAATGATCAGAGCATCACAAGTGTAGACGCCAGTATCACCGGTTAGACGGAATGGACGCTCCGTCAATTCAGCTTTATTGATGTGGTCGTAGATGATTTCGGTGTTGAAGCGTTCGGCGTGCGCTTGCATGCGCTGCATCAATTCAGGACCTTGAACACCCTCAGCATCACCTGGCCAGTTGTCGACATCGGTGGTTGTGGTTAGCTGACCGCCCGCTTGCATACCCGTGATAACAACCGGATTTAGGTTGGCGCGAGCTGCGTAGACAGCAGCAGTGTATCCGGCAGGGCCAGAACCAAGAATGATAAGACTGTGGTGTTTAACGTCACTCATAGAAATGTTTCCAAATAAGATGTCATAAAAATGGGTCTAAAGGGTTTATGGGGGTGAATCCCTTTTTTTCAATCACAAGACCTAACCTACCACTTTATGGTATTTTCCCACAGCATAAAGTTGATTGAATTAAGGGTATTTTTTTGAGTAGTAATCAATCGCTGTCAACATTGACGCTAACCACCCAGTTGAACCGTGTGGTTCGCGAAACCTTGCTGGTGTTACTGATCGGTTTAAACCTGCTGTTTATGCTGAGTTTGATCAGTTACGACACGCGTGATTCGGGTTGGTCACATCAAGGGTATCAATCAGAAATTAGCAACTGGGCCGGCTGGTTCGGTGCATGGATTGCAGACTACTCGGTCTCTTGGTTTGGGGTAGTTGCGTTTGTTATTCCCTTTATTTTGGTTGTCCCTGCCTACCGTTGGTTGCGTCGTCGCTACATTGGCACCCTAGATATGTTGCCCTTTGTGGTAATGCGAACCCTAGGTGCGCTGTTATTTGTTCTTTCGGCCTCTTGTCTAGCCTCAATTCACATTAGCAATGCGGATCTTGGGTTGCCTTTCTCCGCTGGTGGGATTTCCGGTCAAGCGCTGGGTGATTTTGCGGTTCGTTGGTTGAATGTAGCCGGTGCCACCGTCGTATTGTGGATTGCTCTGTTAATCGGCCTAACACTCTATGTTGACTCAAGCTGGCGTCAGGTATTGGATTCTATCGGTGGTGGGTTAGAGACGCTCTGGCAGAGTCTTTTTGCGAAGAGCGAAGAGGAGACTCAAAAAGCGACAGTCTCTGAGCGCCCTATGGAAGTTCGTGTTGCAAAAAGAGCAGCGATGCAACGGGTAGAGCCTGATTTTGAAGTTGAGCCGGGTAGCATGGAGTCACTTCCGGTGGTCGATTTCGGAGAGCCTTCGTTTGACTCTTCGCGTTCTAAACCGCTTGAGATCAAGACCATGGATGATCTGACTGTGGGTTCTGAGGCTAAGTCAGACGGTGCGGAGGTTAAGCCTGCGTCGAAATCGGTTTTTGACGATGCTAACCGCGAGGATGCTGAGAAGCGAACACCGAAAATCGTGCCCCTCTCTGAGACTCATAAACCCTTAGATAGCGATGATGATGCTGAGCCGGTGAAACCCAAAGCCGCTGTGAAGCCTAAGGTGAAAATTCCGAGTCTTGATCTGCTCGATCCACCAGAGATACAGACCGATCAGGGCTATACGGAAGAGGAGGTGGAGCATCTCTCTCGTCTTCTTGAGCAGAAGTTGAATGACTTTGGTGTCGTCGCTGAAGTGGTTGAGGTCAATCCCGGGCCAGTGATCACTCGCTTTGAGATTCAACCAGCTCCTGGTGTTAAAGCCAGCAAAATTTCAAATCTGGCCAAAGATTTGGCACGTTCAATGGCCGTCAGTGCCGTGCGTGTCGTTGAAGTGATTCCCGGTAAGTCGGTGATGGGTATTGAGATACCTAATCACTCTCGTCAGATGGTGCGTCTCTCTGAGGTGCTTAACTCTAAACCCTATCTGGGTGCAGCCTCTAAATTGACGCTGGCGCTGGGTAATGACATCGCCGGCAATCCTGTTGTAGCCAACCTTGCCAAAATGCCTCACTTGCTCGTAGCAGGTACAACCGGTTCCGGTAAGTCGGTCGGCGTAAACGCTATGCTTCTGAGTCTGCTCTATAAGGCGACACCCGAAGAGCTGCGTTTAATGCTGGTCGATCCTAAGATGCTTGAACTCTCTATCTATGATGGCATTCCACATCTGTTAACACCGGTGATTACCGATATGAAAGAGGCGGCCGGTGGTCTACGTTGGTGTGTGGCAGAGATGGAAGATCGTTACCGTCTAATGGCGAAAGTGGGTGTGCGAAACATAGCCGGGTTCAATGATAAGGTTCGTGAAGCGGCCGCTGCCGGTCAGCCTTTGAGGGATCCTCTATGGAATCCTATGGAGCAGGGGCTTTCACCGACAGACCCTGCGCCGGAACTGCAGCCACTCCCTTACATTGTGGTGGTGATTGATGAGTTCGCCGACATGATGATGATTGTCGGTAAAAAAGTGGAAGAGTTGATTGCGCGTATTGCACAAAAAGCCCGTGCTGCTGGTATTCACTTGATTCTTGCGACGCAGCGTCCATCGGTTGATGTGATTACCGGCTTGATTAAAGCCAACGTCCCGACCCGCATCGGTTTTCAGGTCTCTTCTAAAATTGACTCTAGAACCATTCTCGATCAGTCGGGCGCTGAGAACCTATTGGGTAACGGCGATATGCTCTACCTGCCTGCCGGTACCAGTGTGCCAAATCGTGTTCACGGTGCGTTTGTGAGTGATGATGAAGTACACCGTGTGGTTGAAGCGTGGAAGGCGCTGGGTGAACCTGAATTTATCGATGCCATCCTAAACGGTGAAGCAGAGGGTGGTGCTGCAGCTGGCGGTGGCGGTGGCCTGTTTGACGATGAAGCCGACCCACTCTATGACGAGGCGGTCGCGTTTGTCTTAGAAACTCGTAAAGCGTCTATCTCATCCGTGCAGCGCAAGCTAAAAATTGGTTACAACCGTGCAGCTAGAATGATCGAAACGATGGAGGCGGCCGGTGTTGTCTCGCCACCAGGATCGAACGGTCAACGAGAGGTTATGGCACCGGCTGGCCCAAGGGATTAACGAGATGTTGAGATTCACTAAAACCGCACTGTTCCTGCTATTGTCGCTGCCGATGATGGCCTGGGCCGAAACGGCTGATCAGCTATCAGCACTGCTTCAGTCTCACGCTAGGCTCTCTGCTGCCTTTCAGCAGTACACCTTAGGTGATGATAATTTAAAGTCTGAAAATGCCTCTGGCCGCTTGTGGATCGAAGGGGTTGATCGTTTTCGTTGGGAGACAGAGAGTCCCTTTCCACAAACCATCATCAGTGATGGCCAATGGTTGTGGGTCTATGATCCGGATTTAGAACAGGCGACTCAACGCCCATTGGGCGAGGGGGAAGTGATGACCCCGGCTCGCGTATTGGGTGGTGATGTTGAACAGTTGAATCGCTATTTTAATGTTCAGCAGATTGAGGCTGGCGCCGGAAACAGTCTGTTCGAGTTAACGCCAAAAGAGGAAGGGAGTGCGGAGTTCCAATCCCTGCGCCTACTCTTTAGTGGTGATCTACTTGCCGAACTGTTGATACAAGATGGGCTAGGTCAGCGTTCCCTCATTATGTTGAGTGAACAGAGTTTTCCGGCTGCTTTTGATCAGACGATGTTTCGTTTTGTGCCCCCCACATCGGTTGATGTGATCCTGATGGATCAAAACGGATGAGTGATCTATTCGAAGACGCTCCAGTAACGGCTTATGAGCCGTTAGCGTCTCGCATGCGCCCAAGGTCCTTAGAAGAGTATCGAGGGCAAGAGCACCTCTTTTCTGAGGGCAAGGCGTTGCGTCGCCAACTCGAACAGGGGTCAATCCACTCGCTGATTCTGTGGGGGCCGCCAGGTGTTGGCAAAACGACGTTAGCCAGACTGATTGCATACTATGTAGACGCTGAGTTTATCTCTATCTCTGCTGTTATGGATGGCGTCAAAGAGGTCCGTGCAGCGGTTGAACGGGCCAAGATGTTACGTCAGCAGAGTGGTCGTCAGTCGATCCTCTTTGTTGATGAGGTTCATCGTTTCAATAAATCTCAGCAGGATGCTTTCCTCCCCTATGTTGAGGAGGGGACGCTGATCTTTATTGGCGCCACAACTGAAAACCCCTCGTTTGAATTGAATAATGCCTTGCTGTCGCGCGCCCGTGTCTATCCGTTAAAAGCGTTAACGGCAGAGACTTTAGAGGCGTTACTAGAACAGACCCTCAGTAGCCCAAGAGGCCTTGCAGATCGTGATATAATTTTTGAGGAAGGGGCTTTGACAGCGCTGGCTCAGGCGGCTGATGGTGATGCACGTCGCGCGTTAAATCTGCTTGAAATCGCTGCGGACCTCTCTGAACCCGTCGAGGGTAAAGAGTACGTGTCGATCGCCGCGCTATCTGATGTGCTCGCTGCTGGGGTGCGCCGCTATGATAAGGGCGGTGATCTCTTTTATGACCAGATTTCAGCCTTTCACAAGTCGGTGAGGGGCTCCAGTTCAGATGGTGCGCTCTACTGGTACTGTCGTATGTTGGATGCGGGTTGCGATCCTCTCTACATTGCGCGCCGCTTAGTCGCCATCGCCTCAGAGGATATCGGTAATGCCGATCCCAGGGCGATGCAGGTGGTGTTGAGTGCTTGGGATGCCTTTGAGCGAGTCGGCCCTGCCGAGGGTGAGCGAGCCATTGCTCAGGCCGCTATCTACTGTGCGTTGGCGCCTAAGAGTAATGCTGTCTATCAGGCGTTTAATCAGTGCTTGGCTGATGTGGCTAAAGATCCAAGTTACGAGGTTCCAGAGCACTTGCGTAACGCGCCGACCCGATTAATGAAAGAGCAGGGATTTGGTGAAGGGTATCGCTACGCTCACAATGAACCCAACGCCTATGCAGCTGGTGAATCCTACCTGCCACAGGAGATAGCAGATCGCTCCTACTATCATCCTGAAGAGCGTGGTTTAGAGATTAAACTGAGTGAGAAGATGCGCCGCTTACAAGCGGCTGATCAAGCCAGTCCGACTAAGCGTTACCCTAAGGAGAGTAGTTGATGGTCCATCTATTAAGTGTTGCTTTAGGGGGTGCTCTGGGGGCGATGGCTCGTTATTGGTTGAGTGGTTGGCTCAACAGTGCTGATCAAAAGTTACCGGTAGGTACCCTGACGGCTAACGTTGTTGGTTCGTTGTTAATGGGGGTGCTGTTTGTTTTGGTGATGGAGCGAGCTAAGTTGCCACCTGAGATGCGCCCGCTGTTAATGACCGGTTTTTTGGGGGCTTTCACCACTTTTTCTACATTTTCGCTGGAAACTGTTACCTTGATTAACGAAGGTCATGTAACGGCAGCCATCTTTTATGTACTATTGTCCGTCGTATTATCAGTCGCAGCACTTTCTGCTGCCATTTGGTTTACTCGACTGCTATAAATTTTGTAAGGATATTTGATCGATGTTAGATCCACGCCAGGTTCGTGAGAACGCAGAGGCTATTGCTGAACAGCTTAAAAAGAAAGGTTACGAGTTCCCTTTAGCGGCATTTAATGCCCTAGAGCAGGAGCGTAAACAGATTCAAGTTGAGACAGAGAACCTTCAGCAGGAGCGTAACACCCGTTCCAAGTCGATCGGCCAAGCAAAAGCACAGGGGCAAGATATCGCACCACTGTTGGCTGAAGTCGGCGAGCTAGGCGCTAAGCTTGATCAATCCAAAGAGAAACTAAACGAAGTACAAGCTAAGTTGGATGATATCCTGCTGAGCACACCGAACCTGCCCGATGACTCTGTACCGGCGGGTGAGAGCGAAGATGATAACGTTGAAGTGCGTGTATGGGGTGAGCCTGGTTCATTCGATTTTGATGTTCAAGATCATGTCTCTCTAGGTGAGGGCTTAGGCGGTCTGGATTTTGAAGTAGCTGCTAAGTTAACGGGCTCTCGTTTTGCGGTGATCAAAGGGCCTCTAGCACGTCTGCACCGAGCGCTGGCGCAGTTTATGCTGGACACTCATATTGAGAAGAACGGATACACCGAGATCAATGTTCCTTTCATGGTCAACAGTGAGTCTCTGCAAGGTACCGGTCAACTGCCTAAGTTTGAGGAAGATCTATTTAAAGTGCCGTTCGGTGAACGTCACTACTACCTGATTCCAACCGCCGAAGTGCCGGTGACTAACCTAGTTCGTGATGAGATTGTCGACGCTGAAACACTGCCGATGGCTTACGCCTGTCACAGTCCATGTTTCCGTTCTGAAGCGGGTTCAGCAGGTCGTGATACACGCGGTATGATTCGCCAACACCAGTTCGAAAAAGTTGAAATGGTTCAAATGGTTAAGCCAGATACTTCGTGGAACGCATTAGAAGAAATGTGTGGGCATGCCGAGGGTATTCTGCAAGCACTGAACCTGCCATATCGTGTGGTAAATCTGTGTGGCGGTGATCTAGGTTTCTCTGCCGCTAAGACCTATGACATCGAGGTTTGGTTACCGGGTCAGGCTAAGTATCGTGAGATCTCATCTGTCTCAAATATGACCGACTACCAAGCGCGTCGTATGCAAGCTCGTTGGAGAAATCCTGAGACAGGTAAACCAGAACTGCTTCACACACTCAACGGTTCGGGTTTGGCTGTCGGTCGTACACTGGTCGCTGTGCTTGAGAACTACCAACAAGCCGATGGCTCCGTAGTTGTTCCTGAAGTACTGAAACCTTACATGGGTGGTACTGAGGTGCTCAGCGCCTAATCGAATCGGGTAGGTTAGAGATGGAAGGTAGATTTGATCTAGTCATCGTTGGCGGCGGCATGGTCGGTGCTGCGGTGGCTCTGTCTCTAGCCGATACCCAACTTAATATCGCTCTACTAGAGCGCTCTCTGCCTGAGGCCTTCAGCGCTGATCAACCTATGGACTTGCGCGTCTCTGCTTTAAGTCCTGCCTCTATCGATCTGTTGGATCAATTAGGTGCTTGGCAGCCCATTCTCTCTTGGCGAGCTTGTCCCTATCAACGCATGCGCGTTTGGGAGATGGATGAAGATGCGCCAGGTCTAGCAGGTCAAGCAGCACGTAATTTAGCAACAGAATTCTCTGCCCAAGAGATCTCAATGTCCGAGCTGGGCTACATAGTTGAGAATCGCCTGGTTCAACGGGCGTTATTAGATCAATTGAGTGGCCAGAGTAATATCAGTTTAATCACTGACGGGGTTGAGCGGATCGACTACTCGGCGGCATCGACCATCATTGAACTCGATTCGGGTAAGTCGTTAATGATTCCTCTGGTGATAGCCGCTGATGGTGGACAGTCAATGGTGCGTGATGCTGCTGCATTAGGTGCGCATCAGTGGGACTACGAGCAGATGGCCATGGTCATTAACGTTGAGACGCTATTGCCGCAACAAGATATCACTTGGCAGCAGTTCCACCCGTCAGGCCCAAGAGCGCTACTGCCTCTGCCAGGATCAAATGCATCCTTGGTTTGGTATGACGCGCCTGAGCGGGTACAGCAGTTGATGTCGATGGAGTTTGATCAACTTAAAACGACCATCGAAGCCAATTTTCCTGATCGATTGGGTGGCATCAAATCGATTCAAGCAAGAGCTAGCTTTCCGCTGCGCCGTCTGCATGCCCAGCATTATGTAGAAGAGGGCGTCGCTCTATTGGGTGATGCTGCACATCAGATCAATCCATTAGCCGGTCAGGGGGTTAATTTAGGATTTCAGGATGTCGTTGCGTTTTCAGAGGTGATTCATGACGCACTGTCGCGAAATGAGTCGATCAGCTCCGTTGATGTCCTTAAACGCTACGAACAGAAACGCCGCAAAGCTAATCTATTGATGATGCAATCGATGGATCTCTTCTATCGCCTGTTCAGTAATCAGAAAAAGCCCCTCAAATTGGTACGCAATCTAATGCTAGGTATTGCAGGTGCTGCCAAACCAGCGCGTGTGAAAGCTTTACGAATCGCTTCAGGGATTGATCGGTTTTAAACGGTTGGAGCCTTATCGAAGATGAGGCGATTTTTCTTCCGATCGCGGCCTTTTCAAGACTGCTCCAACAGAGAGCTAAAACGGGGTCTGACCTTCGGTCTGACCCCTTTAATCCGTCACCTTCAGCTTGAATTAACAACGATCTGCTCCTATTAATTAACTATATCGATTAAAGGTGTCTGTTATGCGGATTGCGGTTGTTTGGTTTTTTTCTCTATTGATCAGCTCAGTGAGTCAGGCTGGCTTGCCGATCATTGACTCGCAGGGACAATCCTTGCCGTCTATTGCCCCGATGTTGGAGAGGGTGAATCCAGCGGTCGTCAACATCTCGACCTTCTCGACACGTCAGATCGTCAACCCACTGTTGAACGACCCCTTTTTTCAACGCTTTTTCAACATTCCTAGAGATGCCTTTCCGCAACAACGCCGTAGTCAGAGCAGTGCCGGCTCTGGTGTGATTGTCGATGCCGAGCAGGGTACGATCATTACCAACTATCACGTCATTAAAGGGGCTGACGAGGTTCAGATTGGTCTTACCGATGGGCGCAGTTTTAAAGCCCGTTTAATTGGGGCCGACCCTGAAGTGGACATTGCGGTATTGGATATCGATGCCACGGGGTTGAGCGAGTTATCGATCCGCGACTCCTCGTCACTCAGAGTCGGTGATTTTGTTGTGGCGATCGGTAACCCTTTTGGGCTTGGGCAGACCATCACAACGGGTGTCGTCAGTGCGTTAGGGCGTTCAGGTTTGGGTATCGAGGGGTATGAAAACTTCATTCAGACCGACGCCTCTATCAACCCCGGCAACTCCGGTGGTGCTCTCGTCGATTTGAATGGAGACCTGGTGGGTATTAATACTGCCATTATTGCGCCAAGCGGAGGAAATGTCGGAATAGGCTTTGCAATCCCTAGTAATATGGCACGACGTGTTGCTGATCAATTGATTGAAGAGGGTCGTGTCACACGTGGCTGGGCAGGGCTTTCGGTGCAACCGCTAACTGCTGATTTACGTCAGGCGTTTGGGCTGGTTGATCAGCAAAACGGTGTGATCGTTTCAGAGGTGATTAAGGGCTCTCCTGCTGATCGTGCCGGTCTTCAAGTCGGCGACATCATTACCGCACTGGATGGTAGAGCACTGATCTCAGCGGCTACCATTCTTAACGCCGTGGCATTTGCAGCCGAAGGGGATCAACTAAAGCTGGAACTACTGCGCAATGCTGAGCCGCGATCCGCCAAGCTGATCGTCGCCTATCAACAACCTAAATCTGATCCAGAACAGGGGGCTCTTCATCCGTTACTGTCTGGTGCCGTCTTTGAGCCAGTGACCAGTGGCAGAGGGGTTCAGGTCAAAGGTGTTGAACAGGGAAGTCGGGCCGCTCGAGCAGGGTTGGTCGCTGGCGATCTTGTTGTCTCTATCAATCGACGTTCGGTTCGAACCCTAGAGGATCTACAGCGTGAACTCTCTGGCAGTTCCAATCAGTTATTGATTCAACTTCAGCGAGGCCGCTCAATGTTTTATCTGGTCTTAAGATAAATCTGAGATTACCTAGCAACTTTTCAAAACTGTTCTACACTGAACACATTAATTACCTAATTGTCATATAGGGCTTGAAGAGAAATCGTTAATGAAAGGTGTAGTGTTTAATATCCTTGAGGATATGGTAGTGGAAAAGGGCGGTGTTGTTCTCTGGCAACAGCTTCTTAACAGGGCCGGCGTTGCGGGTAGCTATATTTCAGTGGATACCTATGAAGATGCCGAACTCTTTAAGATTGTTCATGAAGTCCAACAGGCGCTCGATATTCCCCTAGAGGATGTGATTCGCAGTTTTGGTGATTTCATGTTTGCTAAGCTGGCTGAACGTTACCCTATGTTTGTTGAAGCTGAGGGCGATCTGTTTGGTTTCTTGAAAAGTATCGAGCCTGTGATTCACTTAGAAGTACAAAAGCTCTACACAGAGGCTAACCTTCCGACAATTGATTGCGCTAATGGTGACAACAACCGACTGGTAATGAACTATCGTTCGCCGCGAAAACTCTGTATTTTGGCAGAGGGGTTAATCCAGGGGGCGGCCACTTACTATCAAACCCCTATCAATATTGAGCACGATATCTGTATGCACAGAGAGTCTGACCACTGCGAACTCAGCATAAGTAAAGTGAATGTCTGAAGAGTTAGAGCTATACAAACAAGCGTATGAACGAGAACGCAAAGCGCGCCTTGCAGCAGAAGATGTGCTGGAGACTCGTTCGCGTGAGCTGTTTCAAAAAAACCAGGAGCTCGAAGCCTCTTTGGTTCAGTTAAAAGCGCAGCAAGATGCACTGATTCGATCTGAGAAGTTGGCTACGCTTGGTACGCTTGTCTCTGGCGTGGCACACGAGATTAACAACCCGCTGTCGTTTGTTCACTCTAATGTAGACACCTTGGGTCAGCACAGTGACGCCATCGCTAAACTCTACCCTCTATTGATCGAATCTCTAGCGGTAGATGAATCTGAACGACCAGCGTTTGCTGAGCGTGTGTTCAAGTTCCTTGAAGAGGAAGATCTTGAATATTTCACCGATGAATTAGATGAGTTGGTTTCTGATACCAATGACGGTGTGCAGAGGGTGAAGGAGATCGTTCGCAACTTAAGAAGCTTTGCTCGAATGGATGCTCAGGATAGAACAGAAGCTGATCTTAATGAGGGGATTCGAAGTACCCTTAAATTGATTAACAACCAGATCAGTGCCAACACAAAGGTCAACCTCTCTCTTGAAGAGATTCCTCCAGTGCTCTGTAACCCCGGTGAGATCAATCAGGTCCTTTTAAATATTCTTGTCAATGCAGCACAAGCGCTTGAGGGTCAGCGTGAACCAACCTTAGAGATCGCGTCCAAAGAGAACCAAGGCTGGGTTGAGATATCGATAGCCGATAACGGTAAAGGGATGACCAAAGAGATACAGCAACGTATTTTTGAACCCTTCTACACAACAAAGGATATTGGTAAAGGTACGGGGCTGGGTCTATCCATCTCCTATGGCATTATTAGCCACCATCAGGGTGAGCTTTTGGTTGATTCTGCAC
This sequence comes from Marinobacterium sp. xm-g-48, assembly GCF_013282925.1. NCBI lineage: Bacteria > Pseudomonadati > Pseudomonadota > Gammaproteobacteria > Oceanospirillales > Oceanospirillaceae > Marinobacterium > Marinobacterium sp. xm-g-48. The sequence continues at coordinate 300,424 of NZ_WBYQ01000002.1, read as the reverse complement.
CAAATAAGGGCACAATTTTCACGCTAAGAGTGCCGATTCACACCCGTTAAACACCTCTTATATTACAACCCATTTCTTTACTTAAAAATGTCATATAAATGTGACGAAATTATCTATTTTCTTCTAGCCCGCACCACAGCTGAATCTTCGCCCCTTGCCCAATAAGTCAAGAAATTTTTGACGCATATTTGCTATTGCAAAGTTCGTCTAGATCACTATATTTAGTGTCTGTTGTTTGTCGAATAACTATATATAGTGATTTATGTTGGATAGACAACCACAAGATATAGTGTTGTGTGAAGTAGCGATCAGCACCCTCAGGCAGCACGAATAATAACACCGACTAAGAAGTGGAATGTCGTTATGCAACAGGGTTTAAAGGTCACAAAACGCGATGGTAGCCAAGAGTCACTGGATCTAGAGAAGATCCACAAAGTTGTGACTTGGGCTGCAACCGGTCTAAAGACTGTGTCTGTCTCTCAAGTAGAGCTGAGTGCCAACATGCAATTCTTTGAGGGTATCTCAACATCAGACATCCATGAGACCCTAATCAAAGCGGCTGCCGATCTTATTTCAGAAGAGGCGCCTGATTACCAATACCTTGCTGCGCGCCTTGCGATCTTCCACTTACGCAAGAAAGCGTTCGGTGAATTCGAACCACCCCACCTATTTGCCCATGTCCAAGCCATGGTGAATGACGGTCGTTACGATAAGCACCTTTTAGAAGACTACACTGAAGCGGAATTCAATGAGCTGAATGACTACCTTGCTCATGATCGCGACATGAACTTCAGCTACGCGGCCGTTAAGCAGCTAGAGGGTAAATACCTTCTACAAAACCGTGTTACGGGTAAGATTTACGAGAGCCCACAGCAGCTCTACATGTTGGTAGCCGCTTGTCTCTTCTCTAAATACCCACAAGAGACGCGTTTGGGTTATGTAAAACGTTTCTACGATGCCTGTTCTCTGTTTAAACTGTCGCTACCGACGCCGATTATGGCGGGCGTTCGTACACCGACCCGTCAGTTCAGCTCTTGTGTATTGATTGAAACGGGTGACAGTCTGGATTCAATCAACGCGACAGCCTCTTCGATCGTTAAATACGTATCACAGCGTGCGGGTATCGGTATCAATGCCGGTAGCATCCGTGCCCTAGGTAGCCCAATCCGTCAGGGTGAAGCTTTCCATACTGGATGTATTCCTTTCTACAAACACTTCCAAACAGCGGTTAAAAGCTGTTCACAAGGGGGTGTACGAGGGGGTGCTGCGACTCTGTTCTACCCAATCTGGCACTTGGAAGTGGAGTCACTGTTGGTTCTTAAAAACAACCGTGGTGTCGAAGAGAACCGTGTGCGTCACCTAGATTACGGTGTTCAGATCAACCGAATGATGTACCAGCGTTTGATCAAAGGCGGCAACATCACCTTGTTCAGCCCACACGAAGTGCCTGGCTTGTACGATGCGTTCTTTGCTGACCAAGATGAGTTTGAGCGTCTCTATGAGCAGTACGAACAGGATCCAAATATCCGCAAACAGACGATCAAAGCGGTAGAGCTGTTTGGTATTCTTGCATCCGAGCGTGCATCGACTGGCCGTATCTACATTCAGAACGTCGACCACTGTAATACCCACAGTCCGTTCGATCCTACAGTGGCGCCGGTTAAGCAGTCCAACCTCTGTCTTGAGATTGCGCTGCCAACTAAGCCTTTGAAAGAGGTGAATGATCCGGACGGTGAGATAGCTCTCTGTACACTGTCAGCATTCAACCTTGGCGCACTAGAGAACTTAGATGAGCTAGAAGAGCTGTCAGAGTTGATTGTTCGTGCACTAGACAGTCTGTTGGACTACCAGGATTACCCGGTTCCAGCTGCATACACTGCAACCATGGGTCGTCGTACTCTGGGTGTCGGTGTAACCAACATGGCCTACTACCTAGCGAAGAACTCTGTTCGTTACTCCGATGGCAGTGCTAATGGCCTAGTACACCGTACCTTTGAAGCGATTCAGTACTTCCTGTTGAAGGCATCAAACAACTTGGCAAAAGAGCTGGGTGCCTGTCCTAAATTCAACGAGACCACCTACGCTCAGGGTATTCTGCCAATCGACACCTACAAGCGTGAAGTTGATACCTTCTGCGAAGAGCCATTGAACTACTTCTGGGAGACACTTCGCGAAGATATCCGTGAATTTGGTCTGCGTAACAGCACCCTTACGGCGTTGATGCCCTGTGAGACCTCTTCGCAGATTACTAACTCAACCAACGGCATCGAACCACCACGTGGTTATGTTTCGGTTAAGTCGAGTAAAGATGGTGTGATGAAACAGATCGTACCTGAGTACTTAGAGCTGAAAGATAACTACGAACTTTTGTGGTCAATCCCAGACAACGAAGGCTACCTACAGTTGGTCGGCATCATGCAGAAATTCGTAGACCAATCAATCTCTGCAAACACCAACTATGACCCGGCTAAGTTCCCAGGTGAGAAGGTGCCAATGAAGCAGTTGTTGAAAGATCTTCTGACCGCTTACAAGTACGGTGTTAAGACACTTTACTACCACAACACTCGTGACGGTGCTAAAGATCAGCACGATGACATGGGTGGCTGTGAAGGCGGCGCTTGTAAACTTTAAATCTGTAGTTCGCCGCCCAGTACTTCGGGCGGCCGTTTAAACTTTTACGAAGAGGTTAGGGCAGATGTCTTACTCTACATTCAGTACCAGTAATCACGATGCAACTCGCGAACCGATGTTTCTAGGTCGCAGTGTTAACGTTGCGCGTTACGACAAACAGAAATACCCAATCTTTGAAAAACTGATCGAGAAGCAGCTCTCTTTCTTCTGGCGCCCAGAAGAGGTTGATCTAAGTACTGACCGTAAAGACTTCATGGCGTTGCCAGAGCATGAACAGCACATCTTCTTGAGCAATCTTAAATACCAAACCCTGCTGGATTCAGTTCAGGGTCGTTCGCCAAACGTTGCGTTCTTGCCGATCGTCTCTATCCCTGAGCTTGAGACTTGGTTTGAAACTTGGGCGTTCAGTGAGACCATCCACAGCCGTTCGTACACGCACATCATTCGCAACATTGTGACTGAACCGTCTAAAGTATTTGATACCATCGTGACGAATCCAGAGATCGTTGAACGTGCTGAAGCGGTAACGCGTCTTTACGATGAGTTGATAGAGTTAGTGAATGTCTACACGATTCATGGCGAAGGTAAGCACACAATCGACGGTAATCTGGTCGATGCAACACTCTACAATATCAAAACGAAACTCTACCTAACGCTAGTATCTGTTAACGTTTTGGAAGCGATCCGTTTCTACGTCAGCTTTGCCTGCTCATTTGCTTTCGCAGAGCGTGCAGTGATGGAGGGTAATGCGAAGATTATCCGTCTGATTGCACGTGATGAAGCGCTGCACCTCACCGGCACACAGCATATGATCAACATCATGGCCTCCGGTGCTGATGATCCTGATTTCAAACAGATCGCTATTGAGCAGAAAGAGGAAGTGATCAAGCTCTTCCGTGATGCGGCAGAACAAGAGAAATCTTGGGCAGAGTACCTCTTTAGTCACGGATCAATGATCGGTCTAAACGCTCGAATTCTGGGCGATTACGTTGAGTACATTACCAACGTCCGTATGAAAGCCTTGGGTCTAGAAGAGATCTTCGAGAACCGCGCTAACCCATTGCCTTGGATGAACTCATGGTTGGTCAGCGATAACGTCCAAGTGGCTCCTCAAGAGTCGGAAATCAGCTCCTACCTGGTCGGTCAAATCGACAACGAAGTAGGGGATGAGGATTTCGAAGGCTTTGACCTTTAATTTGAGGGTTTGACGATGTCGGGTATCCCACGCATCAAAGTCAGCAACCATCATACCTTCTACTACCAGTATGAGTTTTCACTGCTTGATGCATTGGAAGCTCAACAAATACCTGCACCTTACAACTGCCGCGGTGGATACTGTGGATGTTGTAAGGTGCGTCTATTAGATGGCGAAGTTGAACCTGTTCAGGATGCACTGGTGGACTGTGCAGAGGGGGAGGTTTTAACCTGCTGTTGTCGTCCCAAAGGGCACATAGAGATCGAAATTCCAGACGCCGAACAGCCCCTGTAAATCCGCACCAAAATGAGTCAAAAATAATTTTTGTTCACAGTGCAAGTTTTTTATAAGAAAAAAGTACATAAATATTTAAAAAAAATTATAAAATCCTGTTGAATAATTTAAGTTATTGAATTTAAAAGAATTATTTTTACCGGTTCAAAATTGAACCAATTTGCTGAACGCCCCAGTTCATCGGTAATAGCGCACTTCTTCCAAACATTATTCACCAAGTTATCCACAGATTCTGTGAGTAATAAAAACGGTGAAAAAAACACTTTTTGGTCTTGACAGAGAGGGATCAAAATACTGCCTTACTTCGCCTTTGGGTATAATTAAGTAATCACTAATTTTCGACGAGTATTGGTAAATGACTGATTTTGAAAATGAAGTAATCAAATCGACCCAGCATTGGGTGGATAAAATGGTCGTCGGGCTAAATCTCTGCCCCTTTGCCAAGAAAAGCATCGATCAAAATCAGTTGCGCTATGTTGTCTACACCGGTGACGACATTGAATCGATTACTCAGCTGTTGGTCGAAGAGCTAGAGCGACTAGTGAACGATAAGAGTATCGAAACGACTCTGTTGATCCACCCAAACTTTACGACAGAGTTTGATGCCTACTTAGATTATTTGGCAGGTGTCGATGAGTTGATCGACGCGTTGGGTTATTCGGGCGTTTTCCAAGTGGCTGGCTTCCACCCAGATTATCAGTTTGACGGTGTCGCAGAGATCGACCCAGCAAACCATACCAATCGATCCCCTTATCCCATGATGCATCTGCTCCGCGAAGCGAGCGTCGCCTGGGCCGTCGAGACACACCCTGACATCGATTCGGTGCCGGAACGTAATGTGGAGCTGTTGCGGGAGATGGGAGAGAAGGGGATTCAAGAGTTGATCTCTGGAAAACGCTGATAGGGCGGATGTCAGGCTGAAGCCAGACACCGGAGAATTAACCAAGCTACGGAGTGACGGTGACTGGCTTTCAGCCTCTCATCCGCTATCTTAATTTCGCGGTTTGTCGCTGTGCGCCAATTCGCTCCTACAATTTCGCGGTTTGTCGCTGCGCGCCAATTCGCTCCTACAATTTAATGCTCCGTTTGTAGGAGCGAATTACCACGAAGTGGTAAACCGCGAAACAACCGCAGAGCGGTTCGTTATTAAACAAAAAAACCCGGCAAAAGCCGGGTTTATTTAAGCGTTAATCAACCGATTAAGCTTGAACCGTTGGAATCACAGAAGAGGCTTTCTCTACGTAGTTTTCCATTTGATCGAAGTTTAGGTAGCGGTAGATGTCACCTGCCATGCTGTCGATCTTCTGAGCGTAGTTCATGTACTCTTCAACCGTTGGTAGCTTGCCTTCTAGTGCAGCAACTGCAGCAAGTTCAGCTGACGCTAAGAATACATCTGCACCATCACCTAGACGGTTAGGGAAGTTACGAGTCGAAGTAGAGACGACTGTCGATTTCGCAGCAACACGTGCTTGGTTACCCATACAGAGTGAACAACCAGGCATCTCCATGCGAGCACCGGCTTTACCGAAGATGTTGTAGTAACCTTCGTCACTTAGCTGTGCCGCATCCATCTTAGTTGGTGGAGCGATCCACATACGTGTTGGGATAGAGGCACCTGATGCTTCAAGCAGTTTACCTGCAGCACGGAAGTGACCGATGTTAGTCATACAAGAACCGATGAATACTTCATCGATCTTCTCGCCCTGTACTGTTGAAAGTAGGCGAGCATCGTCTGGATCGTTTGGAGCACAAAGGATTGGCTCTTTGATGTCTGCTAGATCGATTTCGATCACACAAGCGTATTCAGCGTCAGAATCAGCACGCATTAGGCTTGGGTTAGCTAGCCACTCTTCCATGCCTTTAATACGACGTTCGATAGTACGCGCATCACCGTAGCCTTCAGCGATCATCCACTTAAGCATGACGATGTTCGACTTCAAGTACTCAGCTACTGAATCTTCACCTAGTGTGATAGTACAGCCTGCTGCAGAACGCTCTGCAGATGCGTCAGATAGCTCGAATGCCTGTTCAACGGTTAGCTCTTCAAGACCTTCGATCTCAAGAACGCGACCAGAGAAGATGTTCTTCTTACCGGCTTTAGCAACCGTTAGGTGACCCTCTTTGATTGCGTAGTAAGGGATCGCGTGTACTAGATCACGTAGCGTGATGCCAGGGTTACGTTTGCCTTTGAAACGAACCAATACTGACTCAGGCATATCCAGTGGCATAACGCCTGTAGCCGCAGCGAATGCAACTAGACCTGAACCTGCAGGGAAAGAGATACCGAGTGGGAAACGAGTGTGCGAGTCGCCACCCGTACCAACAGTGTCAGGAAGAAGCATGCGGTTCAACCAAGAGTGGATAACACCGTCACCTGGGCGAAGCGATACACCGCCACGGTTCATGATGAAGTCAGGAAGCGTGTGGTGAGTGTTAACGTCTACTGGTTTAGGGTAAGCCGCTGTGTGACAGAATGACTGCATAGTAAGATCAGCAGAGAAACCAAGACAAGCAAGGTCTTTAAGCTCGTCACGCGTCATTGGGCCAGTGGTATCCTGTGAACCAACCGTTGTCATCTTAGGCTCGCAGTACATGCCTGGACGAACACCATCCATGCCGCATGCTTTACCAACCATCTTCTGAGCTAGGGTGTAACCTTTGCCAGAGTCAGCAGGCTGTTGTGGCTTACGGAACAGATCCGTTTGACCTAGACCTAGTGCTTCACGTGCCTTATCCGTTAGACCACGACCGATGATCAGTGGGATACGACCGCCTGCACGTACTTCGTCTAGAAGAACCTGAGTTTTTAGACCGAATTCACAGATCACTTCATCAGTGCCGTGCTTACATACTTTACCTTCGTATGGGTAAACGTCGATCACGTCGCCCATGTTTAGGTCGTCAACTGGCATCTCGATCGGTAGTGCGCCAGCATCTTCCATTGTGTTATAGAAGATAGGAGCGATTTTGCCGCCGAAACAGTAGCCGCCAGCACGTTTGTTAGGCACGTTCGGGATATCATCACCGAAGAACCATAGAACTGAGTTCGTTGCAGACTTACGTGAAGAGCCAGTACCAACAACGTCACCCACGTAAGCAACTGGGAAGCCTTTCGCTTTAACTTCTTCGATCTGAGCTAGAGGACCTTTAACACCAGGTTCTTCTGGGTTAATGCCTTCACGTTCCATCTTAAGCATCGCGTTAGCGTGCAGTGGAATGTCAGGGCGTGACCATGCATCTGGAGCAGGGGATAGGTCGTCAGTGTTTGTTTCGCCAGGTACTTTGAATACAGTCACTGTGATTTTTTCAGCAACTTCAGGCTTGCTAGTGAACCACTCAGCGTTAGCCCAAGACTCCATCACCTGTTTAGCTGATGCGTTACCGGCATCCATCTTCTCTTTAACGTCGTGGAACGCATCGAACATAAGAAGTGTGTGTGATAGGCCTTTAACAGCAGCAGGTGCTAGTTCAGCGTCATCTAGGCTCTTGATCATTGGCTCGATGTTGTAACCACCTAGCATTGTGCCAAGAAGTTCAACCGCAGCAACTTTGCTGATTAGAGGAGATGAAGCTTCACCGTTAGCGATCGCCGCCAAGAAACCTGCTTTCACGTAAGCAGCTTGGTCAACACCGGCAGGAACACGGTTAGTTAAAAGGTCTAGAAGAAACTCTTCTTCGCCTGCTGGTGGGTTTTTAAGTAGCTCAACCAGTGCGCTGGTTTGATCAGCGTCTAGTGGCTTTGGCGGTACGCCTTCTGCGGCACGTTCTTCAACGTGTTTACGGTAAGCTTCAAGCACGATATGGCCCTCATTAATGGCTACACCTAACACCCTTGTGAGGCGAAAGGAGGATATCTTCCCGATATCAATGGTTATTAAAAAAACGCCACTATTCTACAGGAGTCGCCATTCTCTGTTAATCACCCAAAGGCCAAAAGGCCTTTATACTTTGGGCTTGTAACCGGCTGTTTATAGAACCTTTTCTTATTGTTTTACAAAGAAAAAGTATATCGCTGCAGCGCAACATATCTAAGAGGCTACCGGACGCGTGCGCTGATCGTTATAATTCGCACCAGCCAACAATTATATGGAGAGAGACGTGGACGCGTTAACCGAGATTCAAAGCTTTTTAGGGTGCCAGACACCGGATCAGTGGATCCAGGTGGCCAAAGATCCTAAGCATCAATCTCTGCTACTGACCGACCACGCTCACTGTGAGAAGAAAGCGGCCTCTACGGCCATGACGCTGATGTTTCGATACGTCGATCGTCCAGAACTTCTCAATAAGATGTCACGACTCGCTCGGGAGGAGTTGATCCATTTCGAACAGGTGTTGGGTCTGATGGACAGGCGTGGCTTTAAATATGGCAACCTATCTGCGTCGCGTTACGCCAGTGGTCTGCATGAGTTGGTTCGACGTGAAGAGCCGGGTCGATTGATCGATACGTTGATTGTCGGTGCGTTTATTGAGGCGCGCTCCTGTGAGCGATTCGCTGCATTGGCCCCATACCTTGATGAAGAGTTGGCCAAGTTCTATCGCTCACTGCTGCGCTCTGAGGGTCGTCACTATCAGGACTATTTAAAACTGGCTGAAGATTATGCGGGTGAGCCGATTACCGATCGGATTGAACTTTTCCGCCAGAGAGAGCAAGAGTTAGTGGAGTCAGAAGATGATCTGTTCCGCTTTCATTCGGGTAAGCCTACACTCAATTAAGTGAAATCCACTGGGGGTTCAAACTTAGAGAGTGTGAACTCCTTTTTGTGACTCAGAAGATAATACCCGCTTGAGCTCCAGTCACCTAAAACAACCCTGGTAAGCGAATCATTACCATTGATATTGGTATGAATGCTGGGTCTGTGAGTGTGTCCGTGGATCAGTATCTGACACTCTTCTTTTGTAAGTAATTCTTCGCAAAATCCTACATTTACATCCATGATGTAATCTTCTTTGTTGCTATTTTGCTGTTGGCTTTCATCGCGAATTTGGCGTGCAATGGCGAGGCGTTCCTCAATACTTTTCGCTAGAAAGCCTTGCTGCCAGTTTGGGTCTCTCACCTGGTTTCGAAAGGCCTGGTAGGCGGCATCATCAATGCAGAGTTCATCGCCGTGCATCAGTAGGGCGGTGCCGCGTTTGGGTAGCTCAATCTTGATCTGTTCAGGTAGTAGTTCGGCTGACAGTTTACTTGCACTTTTCTTGCCTAACAGGAAGTCACGGTTGCCGTGCATGAGATAGATGCTCGTACCCGTTCGGCTTAAGGCTTCGAAGTAGGGTTGAATCTCTTTGAGAACAGGGTCGGCAAAATCGTCACCAATCCAGGCTTCAAAAATATCACCCAGTAGGTAGAGTTCATCGCTAGAAGGCGCGATATGTGAGAGGAAGTAACGAAGCGCCCGAGTGATCTCGGGTCGCTCCGCTTGCAGGTGAAGGTCTGAAATGAATAGACGTTTCAAGATTAAGCCTGAACTTCAGCCTTCTCAATGATGACATCGTCAACCGGTACGTCTTGGTGACCCACTTTAATAGTAGTAGGTACCAGTTTGATTTTGTCGACTACCTCTTGGCCCTCAACAACTTTACCAAATACCGCGTAGCCCCAGCCTTGCGTGTTCTTGCCAGAGTGATCAAGGAAGGCGTTATCCGCTACGTTGATGAAGAACTGAGCAGAGGCTGAGTGTGGGTCCATTGTGCGTGCCATTGCAACGGTGTACATCTCGTTGCTTAGACCGTTATCGGCTTCGTTCTCAATCGGTTCGCGAGTTTTTTTCTGGTGCATGCCTGGCTCAAAACCACCGCCTTGAATCATGAAGTTGCTGATGACGCGGTGGAAAATCACACCGTCGTAAAAACCCTCTTTAACGTACTGTTCGAAGTTCGCCGCAGTTTTTGGAGTCTTGTCAAAATCGAGTTCAATTTTGATTTCGCCGAAGTTGGTCGTAAGAACGATCATCAGTTTTTCCCTTTAAGTTGAAATTTGTGCGAAGTATATCAGATCAAATAGAGGTTTCGCCCTGTATTGACGTGTTCGGATGGCATATAATTCCGCGCTTATTATTTTACAGTCACGTCAAAGTTGAATTATGAGTAAAAACGAAGCGGTTACCGTTACCAATTTCATTCATCAGATCGTTGAAAAGGATCTAGAGCAGGGCACGCATCAGGGTAAGGTTGTTACCCGTTTCCCACCAGAGCCCAATGGTTTTCTTCACATTGGTCATGCCAAATCGATCTGTCTGAACTTTGGTACGGCTGAGAAGTACCAAGGTGTCTGTAACCTTCGTTTTGATGACACCAACCCAGAGAAAGAGTCACAAGAGTACATCGATGCAATCACGCGCGATGTTGAGTGGTTGGGTTACAAATGGAATGGTGACATCCGCTACACCTCAAACTACTTCGATCAACTCTATGCTTGGGCGGTTCACCTGATTCAAGAGGGCAAAGCCTTTGTCTGTGAGCTGAATGGCGAAGAGATGCGTCAGTACCGCGGTAATTTGACCGAGCCGGGCAAAAACAGCCCGTTCCGTGATCGCTCACCTGAAGAGAACCTAGCGCTGTTTGAAAAGATGCGTGATGGTGGCTTCGAAGAGGGTGAAGCGGCGTTGCGTGCCAAGATTGATATGGCATCGCCTAACATGAACATGCGTGATCCGGTTATCTACCGTATCCGCAAAGCACATCACCACCAGACGGGTGATAAGTGGTGTATCTATCCGAGCTACGACTTCGCACATGGTCAATCGGATGCGATTGAAGAGATTACACACTCGATCTGTACGCTAGAGTTTGAAGATCACCGTCCACTATACGACTGGTTTGTTGCCAATCTGCCAGTACCGGCATCACCCCGTCAGTATGAATTTGCACGTCTCAATCTGAACTACACCATCACCTCTAAGCGCAAGCTGAAACAGCTTGTCGATGAGCAGCACGTTTCAGGCTGGGATGATCCGCGTATGCCAACCATCTCTGGTTTGCGTCGTCGCGGTTATACACCCGATTCAATTCGTAATTTCTGTGACATGATCGGCGTGACACGCTCTAACTCAACGGTCGACATGGGTATGCTGGAAGCGGCTATTCGTGAAGATCTAGACGCTAAATCGCCTCGTGCTATGTGTGTGACCGATCCTATAAAACTGACCATTACCAACTACGAAGAGGGTAAAGAGGAGTGGTTTGAGGTGCCTGTACACCCTAAAGATGAGTCGATGGGTGTACGTCGTATTCCGTTTACTAAGAACCTTCTGATTGAGCGCGAAGATTTTGCGATGGAAGCGCCTAAGAAGTGGAAACGTTTGGCACCAGGGTTTGCCGTACGTCTGCGTGGCGCTTTCTGTGTCACCTGTGAAGAGGTGATCACCAATGAGCAGGGTGAAGTAACCGAATTATTAGTGACCTATGATCCGGCGACTAAAGGTGAAAACCCAATCGACTACAAACCCAAGGGTGTCATTCATTGGGTCAGTGCAGACAACTCAATTCCTTGTGAAGTGCGTCTCTACGATCGACTATTTACTGAAGCGAATCCAGATGGGGATAAAGAGCGCGATTTCTTGGAGTTCATCAATCCAGAGTCTCTATCGGTATTCCCCAATGCACGTGTAGAGGTTGGTATGGCTAATGCGGCAATCGAGAGCCGTTATCAGTTTGAGCGACAGGGTTTCTTTGCGGTTGATCCAGACAGTAACTCAGATCGCTTAGTCTTTAACCGCACTGTGGGTCTTCGTGACTCTTGGGCGAAAATGGCGAAATAGATGCGCTGGATCTCTCTGGCTCTTCCACTGCTGATCTTGATCGGTTGTTCATCGTCACCGGTGAATCGAGCGCAGTGGTCAGAGCTGAGATTGATGCCAACATCGATTCGCTCCTTAGGCGAAAATTTGCCAGAAGGCTCTGGTTTGGCGCTTCACAATCAGACCCTATGGTCCATTAATGATGGCGGTAATGATCCCATCCTTTATGGGTTTGATTTAACGGATGACTCAGCCACAAAGGTGGAAAAGGTTACCCTAAGGAATGCGGCTAATCTTGATTGGGAGTCACTGATTACCACCAGTGAGGCGCTGGTCATTGCTGATTGCGGAAATAATCGCGGTGATCGTATCTGGTTTCAGTTCCACTCAATCAGTTGGGATCAGCTAGAGGAGAGCCAAGGCTTGGTGGATGCCAATACCATTAATGTGAAATTGGCTGATGTCACGCCAGCGGTAGAGCGCCAGGATCACAATCGTGACTGTGAAGCAGTCACAGAGGTTGACGGTAACTACTGGCTCTTTACTAAGAATTGGCGAGATCAAAAGAGTCGGCTCTATATAGTCGATCCAAACTCTGATCAACAGTCGGTAAGTTCGCAACAGAGTTTTGATGTGGCCGGTTTAATTACCGGTGCTGATTATGACGCAAAGAGTCGTCGTTTAGCGCTTATAGGTTATGGCAGTGGCTTTGCCGTCACCCAGCCCTTCATCTGGATAGTTCCAGTGTATCAGGGAGAGGCAGAGTTTGATCAGGCGGTGCGCTACTCACTGGCGAAGATGGGGCAGTGGGAAGCGATTCACTGGTACCAAGGTCATTTATTGATTTCACGCGAAACCAGTCCGCTGGGTGGCGCGTTGTTGGCAGAGGTTAAGCTGCCAACTCAAAAGCATTAATACGGATAGAGTATGTTTCAACTATACAACACACTTTCAAAATCAAAGCAGCCCTTCACTCCGATTGAAGCGGGTAAAATCCGCATGTATGTCTGCGGGGTGACCGTCTACGATCTGTGTCATATAGGTCATGCGCGAGTCATGGTCTCGTTTGATGTGATCACTCGTTACCTGCGGGCGCGTGGATGGGAGGTTGAGTATGTTCGAAACATCACCGATGTCGATGACAAGATTCTAAAGCGCGCAGCTGAGAACGGTGAGACTCCTGATCAGCTGACTCAGCGTATGATCGCGGCGATGCATGAAGATGAGGCTTCGCTAAGCGTACTGCGTCCTGATCAAGAGCCGCGTGCAACCCATCACATTCAAGACATTATCGACATGGTCCAAGCCCTTATCGACAAAGGTTTTGCCTATGCAGCGGCCAACGGTGATGTCTACTACCGGGTTGAGAAGTTCGAGAGTTATGGACGCCTAACCAATAAGGTGATTGACGAGCTTCGTTCAGGTGCTCGTGTCGAGGTTGAGGCAGCAAAAGAGAGTCCACTCGACTTTGTACTTTGGAAAGCGGCTAAACCAGGTGAGACCAGTTGGGAATCGCCTTGGGGAGCTGGCCGTCCAGGTTGGCACATTGAGTGTTCAGCCATGTCTAAATGCTGTCTAGGTGAAACCTTTGATATTCACGGTGGCGGACCTGATCTTCCCTTCCCGCACCATGAAAATGAGATTGCTCAGTCGGAAGCTGCTAATGGCAAGACCTATGTAAACTATTGGATGCATGCTGGCCCTGTGCGAGTGAACAAAGAGAAGATGTCCAAGTCGTTGGGTAACTTCTTTACGATTCGTGAAGTGCTTAAAGAGCATAATCCAGAGGTGGTTCGCTACTTCTTATCGAGTGTGCATTACCGCTCTTCGATCGATTACTCGCTGGATAGTCTTAAAGAGGCCCGTTCAGCACTGGATCGTTTCTATCAAGCGCTCGACGGGGTAGAGATACCTGAAGTTGAGATCGCCTCAAATGACTACAGCGATCGATTCTTTGCAGCGATGGATGATGACTTTAATACTCCAATGGCGTTTGCTGTGCTGTTTGAGATGGCCAGTGAGCTAAACCGCCTGAAAGGTAAAGATGAGGCAGCGGCTTCACAATTGGCAGGTCAGATTAAGGCGCTTGCTGGTGTTGTGGGTCTACTGCAGCAAAACCCTAAAAATTTTCTACAGCAGGGCAGTGCTGGAGAGATCAGTGGCGACGAAGTGGAAGCGTTGATCGTAGAGCGTAAAGAGGCGAGAGCCAACAAAGACTTTGCCCGCTCTGATGAGATTCGTGATCAATTGGCTGCAGCGGGAGTCATCCTTAAAGATGGGCCAGAAGGAACGACTTGGTATCGGGAAGGGTAGTTGCCTTTGAGAGCGGATGACAGGCTGAAAGCCAGTCACCGCCACTCCTGATCGCGGTCTGCCTTGGAGGCAGAGCGCTCCTACAGTAGGACTTCGCAACGGTCTTTCTGCTTAGCTAGACTGTAGGAGCGAATTGGCGCGAAGCGACAAACCGCGAACATAATTCTCCGGTGACAGGCTGAAAGCCAGTCACCGCCACTCCGTAGCTTGGTTAATTCTCCGGTGACAGGTCTTCAGCCTGTCATCCGCCACCTCACCGTCTTCCAGAAACCCCAGCTAAAGCACCGAAATCCCCGGTTTCTGATCAACTATTAATCAAAACGAAAAAAAATCTTTAAAAAAGTAAAACAGGGTATTGACCACCTGCAGGTCAGGTCGTAGGATACGCACCTCCTCGCAGATGACGACTTCCATCCAGTCACTTGTGAGGTCGGGCAGCACGTTAGGCGCCCATAGCTCAATTGGATAGAGCAACGGCCTTCTAAGCCGTAGGTTGCAGGTTCGAGCCCTGCTGGGCGCGCCAAGCAACCTGTCCAGATGTACCACAATGGTGGGTGTAGCTCAGTTGGTAGAGCCCCGGATTGTGATTCCGGTGGTCGTGGGTTCGAGCCCCATCATCCACCCCAATTTTTGGGTACATCATAAAAGTATGCGGTCGTGGTGGAATTGGTAGACACGCCAGATTTAGGTTCTGGTGCCGCAAGGTGTGAGAGTTCGAGTCTCTCCGACCGCACCATACTTTTATAACGAGCAACACTATTCGGCTCAGCCGAATCGCAACAATCCAGATGCGGTCGTGGTGGAATTGGTAGACACGCCAGATTTAGGTTCTGGTGCCGCAAGGTGTGAGAGTTCGAGTCTCTCCGACCGCACCATCTGGAAACACCCCTTAGAAGTTCCCTCTTTTTTATCGCTCACATTATCAAGCTCATCTTCGTTTTCTATACCTTGTAACTTTTTCAGTTCTGTTGGCATGTTTACTTGACTAATGGGCTCAGTTACCGGAAAATTTCGCGCTTGATTTTAATGACTCGGACTGCGTCATTTTTGATGACAGAAGAGTTTGACACTCTCAAAAGAATTAATGAGGAATTCCATGCAAGTTTCTGTAGAGACTACTTCAGGCCTTCAGCGCCAACTAACCGTGACTGTTCCGGCCGAACGTATCGATACTGACGTTGAGAAGCAGGTTGTACAGCAGGCTCGCACTCGCCGTATGGACGGTTTCCGTCCAGGTAAAGTACCTGCAAAAGTAATTAAGCGTATGTACGGTGACGCGATTCGTTACGAAGTACTAAACCGCGTCGTACAAGAGACTTTCTACGAAGCTGTTCAGCAGGAATCACTAATGCCAGCAGGCGCTCCTTCTATCGAGTTCAAAACCGATAAAGAAGGTGAAGACTTTGCATACGTTGCGACATTCGACGTTTACCCAGAGATCGAACTAAAAGATCTAGCGGGCGTTGAAGTTGAGAAAGCAACAGCATCGATCAAAGCGGCTGACGTTAAGAACATGATCGACACACTTCGCAAGCAGCAGAGCACGTTTAAAGCGACTCGCGGCATGGTTAAAGAAGGCTTCCAAGTTAACATCGACTTTGAAGGTTTCGTAGATGGCGAAGCGTTCGAAGGCGGTAAAGCAGAAGGTCAAGACCTAGTCATCGGCTCTGGTAGCATGATCCCTGGTTTCGAAGATGGCATCATCGGTAAGAAGAAAGGCGAAGAGTTCGACGTAGAAGTCACTTTCCCTGAAGAGTACCAGTCTGAAGCGCTAGCGGGTAAAGCTGCAACCTTCAAGATGAAGCTTAACGAAGTGTCTAAACCAGAACTTCCTGAGCTAAACGAAGAGTTCTTCGCTAAGTTCGGTGTCTCTTCTGCAGACGAAGCTGAATTCAAAGCGGAAGTTGAAAAGAACATGGCTCGTGAAATGAACCAAGCGCTTAAAACTAAGACTAAAACCGCTGTATTCGATGCACTGATCGCTCAGAACGAAATCGAAGCACCAGCTGCAATGATCGATGATGAAGTGAACGTACTTCGTCAGCAAGCGGTTCAGCAGTTTGGTGGCCAGGCTCAAATCGATCCAAACACTCTACCTAAAGAGCTGTTCGAAGAGCAGGCAATCCGTCGCGTTAAGATCGGTCTTCTAGTACAAGAGGTGATCAAAGCGGGTAACCTTGAAGCGACTGACGAGCGTGTTGATGCGATTCTTGCTGATATCGCAGAGAGCTACGACGATGCTGATGAAGTGATCAGCTACTACAAAGGCAACGAACAGATGCTAAATCAGATCCGTAGCCTTGCTCTAGAAGACGAAGTTGTTGACCACCTTCTTGCATCTGCTAAGGTGAAGGAAGTTAAAGTCAGCTACGAAGAAGCTCTTAAGCCGGCTCAGCAGTAATTATTGTTGAGTAATGGATCTAAACCTCGTTTAGATCCCTATAAAAAACGGCAGTTAGCGAAAGCTGGCTGTCGTTTTTTGGTTATTAGTGCCGTGAATAAGGAAAACTATTGATGTCAGATATCTACTCAGGCCGCCCATTTGATGTAACAGACAGTGGCTTGGTGCCGATGGTTGTCGAGCAGAGTTCCCGTGGTGAGCGTGCTTACGATATTTACTCTCGCCTATTAAAAGAGCGAGTAATCTTTATGGTCGGTCCTGTGGAAGATCACATGGCGAACCTGATCGTCGCACAGATGCTCTTTTTGGAAGCGGAAAATCCAGAAAAAGATATCCACTTGTACATCAATTCACCTGGTGGATCGATCACTGCCGGTATGGCAATCTACGATACCATGCAGTTCATTAAACCGGATGTCAGCACCATGGTATTGGGTCAAGCGGCTAGCATGGGTTCATTCCTTGCAATGGCCGGCGCCAAAGGTAAGCGCTTCTTGCTACCTGAATCACGTACAATGATTCACCGTGTCAGCTCAGGTACACCAGGTACACGTGGCTCTGTTCATGTACAAGAGCTTGAGTTTGAAGATGCTCGTCGTCACATGGAAGAGGCTAAGCGCCTTAACGATCGTCTGACCGAGATCTACGCTGAACGTAACACAGCGGGTAAGTCGTACGAAGAGTTGTACGAAATCATGAAACACGACACCTTCCTATCAGCCGAACAGGCGGTGGAATTTGGTCTAGCTGACAAAGTGCTTAGCAGCCGAGAAGGCTAATCTTTTTAGAGGAATTAACATGTCTGAAGAGAACAACGATCAGAACGACAGCAAGCTATTTTGTTCATTCTGTGGCAAAAGCCAGGATGAAGTACGCAAGCTGATTGCTGGTCCTTCAGTCTTCATCTGTGATGAGTGTGTCGATCTGTGTAACGACATCATCACCGAGGAGATGGCGGAGATCGAAGAGTCACAGGATGACGAAACGCTCCCTACGCCGAGTCAGATTAAAGACAATCTTGATGAGTATGTGATCGGTCAAGAGCGTGCCAAGAAAGTGTTGGCGGTAGCGGTTTATAACCACTACAAACGCCTACGTGCTACGGGTAAAAACAGTGACGTTGAGCTGAGTAAGTCCAATATACTTCTGATCGGCCCAACGGGTAGCGGTAAGACTCTGTTGGCGCAGACGCTAGCGCGCATGTTGAATGTGCCTTTCACTATGGCTGACGCGACGACGCTGACTGAAGCGGGTTACGTCGGTGAAGACGTTGAGAACATTGTTCAGAAGTTGCTGCAGAAATGTGACTACGATGTAGAGAAAGCACAGCAGGGCATTATCTACATTGATGAGATCGATAAGATCTCGCGTAAATCCGACAACCCATCGATCACGCGTGATGTGTCGGGTGAGGGCGTACAGCAGGCGCTTCTGAAACTGATTGAGGGTACCGTTGCCTCTGTACCGCCACAGGGTGGCCGTAAACACCCTCAGCAGGAGTTTTTGCAGGTAGATACCTCTAACATCCTGTTCATCGTCGGTGGTGCCTTTGCTGGGCTAGAGAAGATCATTGCCGATCGCAGTGAGCGAAGCTCAATCGGCTTCAGTGCTACCGTTCGTAGTAAAGATGACGAGAAGGGTGTCGATCGCATTCACGACGTTGAAGCGGAAGATCTAGTGAAGTTTGGTCTGATTCCAGAGTTTATTGGTCGTCTACCGATGATCGCGACGCTCTCTGAATTGGATCAAGAGGCATTGATTCAGATTTTGACTGAGCCTAAAAACAGCCTGACTAAGCAGTACCAAGCACTGTTTGAGATGGAAGGTGCTGATCTAGAGTTCCGTGAAGATGCACTGTTCGCTGTGGCTGAGTTGGCCCTTGAGCGTAAAACCGGTGCGCGTGGTCTACGTTCAATCCTAGAGTCTAAACTGCTCGAGATCATGTACGAACTACCGTCTCTAGAGGGTGTATCGAAAGTGGTGATCGATCAGGGTGTGATTAAAGATAAGAATGATCCGATCCTGATGTACGAGACACAACAGCTCGATAAAGCGTCACCGGACGCTTGATCTAAGCAATAAAAAAGACCGCCTATTGGCGGTCTTTTTTTACTCCGTGTTAGGTGACTGGCTTCAGCCTGTCACCCGCTTTCGAACTAAATTGTAGAGGCGGATCAGGCGGATGACAGGCTAAAGCCAGTCACCAAGTTGTTCCGTTACTCCGCATGATCCCGCGTAAACACCCACTTATCTCCTTCACTCATCGACGCATTAAATGCATAACCCTCTAGATCAAACTGTTTCAGATCCTCTGGATTCTCAATGCGGTTCTTGATGGCGTAGCGGGTCATCAGACCTCGAGCCTTTTTCGCGTAAAAACTGATGATCTTGTATTGACCGTTTTTTAGGTCTTTAAACTCAGGGCTGATAAGGCGAGCATTAAGTGCTTTAGCTTGCACCGACTTGAAGTACTCGTTCGACGCAAGATTCACAACGACCGGTGTTTTATCACTGGCTAACTCGTCATTGAGGCGATCGGTAATTGTTGAACCCCAGTAGCTGTAGAGGTTTTTGCCGGCATCGTTTTGAAGTTTTGTGCCCATCTCTAAGCGGTAGGGCTGCATCAGATCCATCGGTTTTAGGAGACCATAGAGGCCGGACAGAATTCTTAGGTGGTTCTGTGCAAATTGGTAGTCCGCTTCGTCGAACGAATCAGCATCCAAGCCAGTGTAGACGTCCCCTTTGAAGGCCAGTAATGCCTGTTTTGCATTCGTCTCGTTATGCTCTTTCACCCAGCTCTGGTAACGCGCTACGTTCAAAGAGGCCAGTTTGTCGCTGAGCTTCATCAGTTCAGCGATATCTTGCGGCGCATATTCACGCAAGTTGTTGATCAGCGTTTCAGCTCGGTCGGTAAACTCCGGCTCACTTTTCAGTTGGGTGCTGGCCGGTGTTTCATAATCGAGAGTCTTAGCAGGTGATATCAGTAGTAGCATGGATACAGTCTTCAGATAATGTACTTGAAATAGAGGGTTTGATAGCTGTTACGCGAAGCGTTTTATCCAGATCAATCTCGCAAGGGTGGCAATTGTAGATCCAAGAACCACCATCCCTGAGGTGAGTAGGGGGTTGCTAAGGCTCAATAACTTGATGGCGGCCCCAGAGAACAGGAAGCCAACAAATAGACAGAGCAGAGCCATCAACAGTGCGTGTACGATAGTCGCTGCTTGGTATCGGTCTAAACGAATGATAAAGACTAGAGCAGGCACTACAAAGCCTAGCAGAGTGATGTAGGACGGAAGTTGGCTATCCATCAAAAGATTCCTTAAATTAACAGTGCCTAAATTAAACCTTCATTAACCGGTAAGTGCAAATGGATTGGGGTGGGCGTTACAGCCACAACTGTGTAGAATCTGCACCTTAATTTTCACACAGACTCTTGAGTGTTCCATGAGCAATACACGCGTTTTAACAGGTATCACAACCACCGGTACTCCGCACATTGGTAACTACCTTGGTGCGATTAAACCTGCGATTGAAGCGACCCTTAATCCAAACACCAATTCGTTCTTCTTTTTGGCGGATTACCATGCACTGATCAAATGTCACGATCCGGAACGCGTGGCGCAATCAACACGCGAAATTGCGGCGACTTGGTTGGCACTTGGGTTGGATACCGACAAAGCGACCTTCTATCGTCAGACCGATATACCAGAAATTCCAGAACTCACTTGGATTCTTACCTGTATGTGCTCTAAGGGTTTGATGAACCGTGCTCACGCTTACAAAGCCTCAGTCGATGCTAACCGTGATGCTGGGTCAGAGGATCTGGACGATGGCATCACCATGGGCCTGTTTAGCTACCCAATTCTAATGGCTGCAGACATTCTGATGTTCAACGCGCATAAGATTCCGGTGGGTAAAGATCAGATTCAACACATCGAAATGGCGCGTGATATCGCTGGTAAGTTCAATCATACCTATGAAGAGTTGTTCGCACTTCCAGAAGCTCAGGTGGATGAGGAGACTCAACTGATCCCCGGTTTGGATGGTCGTAAGATGTCGAAGAGTTACGACAATACGATTCCTCTGTTTGCGCCAACTGATCAGCTACGCAAGCTCATCAATCAGATTAAAACCGACCTGCGTGAGCCCGGTGAGCCAAAGGATGCCGATAACAGCACCATCTTCCAACTCTACAATCTGTTCGCCAATAAGGACGAAAGTGCAACAATGCGATCAGCGTTTGAAAATGGCATCGCTTGGGGTGAAGCAAAGCGAGAGCTGTTTGAGTTTCTGGATGCCAAATTGTCAGCGCCACGTGCACGTTACAATGAACTGATGAACAATCTTGATGCCGTTGAAGCTGAGCTTCACAAAGGGGCTGAAAAGGCACGTGCAGAAGCGGCTCCACTGCTTGAAAAGGTTCGTATCGCGGCCGGTATTCGTCCGTTGACCTATGTAGCACCTAAGGCTGAAAAGCAGAAAGCCAAGCAGAAAGAGCTTACAGCAGAAGAGTTAGCGCGCATTGAAGAGGGGCGCCGTCGTGCCATTCTCCGTGGTGCACAGCCTCTATTGGATCAGGTAGCCAATGCAGAATATCCTGCCGCAGAAGCTAAAGCGATTGTTGCAGCGAAAACAGAAGAGGTTGCAGGCCTTAAGAAAAAAGCGAAGCAGAAAGCTGAAAACGAGCTCGAAGCGCTTAAAGCTGAGTGGGCGTCGCTACTCAATTAATCAAAAATTGATTTAGTCGCTTGATCTATCTGAGTCGGCGCTTTTAAATGAAAGGATCTAATTGAATAGGTCCTTTTTTTATGTCCACTCCACAGCCCGGTATTATTGCTGAGTCTAGTCAACATGCCATTTATTTAAGTTATAACGTTAAGCGTAATAGCGAAGCTCTTAGCTCAGTTAAGGCCTTTTTAAAAAATGTTCCGGTGATTCAATCTCGTTTGGATTCATTGGGTAATGGTGCTTTTTTGACCGTCGCAGTAGGTTCTGTTTATTGGCATCAAATATCGACCACTCAACCAGCAGAGCTGACCGCTTTTCCTGCATTGGAAAACGGCATTCGGGTGGCACCTTCAACACCCACTGATCTATATGTTTCTATTCGTTCAGATTCTGTTGATATCAATATGGATTTAATGGCTGAGGTTCAAAATACGTTGGGCTCTAACGTAACGTTGATCGAGGAGATTCGTGGTTTTAGATATCATGATATGCGAGATCTTACCGGATTTGTCGATGGCACTGAAAATCCAGAAGGGGATCATCGAGCCGAAGTGGCACTGGTGGCTGAAGGTGAATTTGCCGGAGGTTCCTACCTGCATGTTCAGAGATATGAACATGATCTCGAATCGTGGGGAAGTTTACCTGTTTCTGAGCAAGAGAAGACCTACGGTCGCACAAAGCAAGATAATGTTGAGTTTGCCAGTGCTGATAAATCACCACACGCTCACACTAAACGCACCTCACTAAAAGATGAGAATGGACAGTCTATCGAGATACTGCGTCACTCTATGCCGTATGGGGATGCACATCGTAAAGGGCTTGTCTTTATCTCTTTTGGAGCCTCCCCAGTTCCCTTCACAAAAATGCTCACCTCGATGGTAATGGGGGATGAACATGGAGATGCCGACAACCTTTTGCTTTTCACGCGCGCGGTCACTGGAAGTGCCTATTTCGCACCGTCTATTAACTGGCTGGAGCAACTTTAATGACAATGCTAGGAGATCTTGCGGCTTGGAGTGCCTACGCCATATTTAGAAGCCCATTCGCACGTCGCTCTAAATGGATTCACGATAAGACGATGAAGCTCTTCAGGGTAGGGGCCCAACGCGGTAGCGTCAAAGCGCTCTCTACTTATGGGTTTCTGCTGCATTTTCGTGGTGCTGATGCGGCCAGCAAAGAGCAGGGGGCTTTGTATATTCAGGCAGCTGCTGAACGCGGTGATGCAAAATCACAATACCAGATGGGTAAGCTCTATGAGTCTGGCTATCCGCCAGTGATCTTTAAACTGGCTGATAAAGCTTATGAACACTTCAAAGCCGCGGCGGAACAGGGCCACCCAATTGCTATTCAGCGAATGGTGGATATCTATACCAAGGGCGAGCTGGGTAGGGAGATTGATGTAGAGAAAGCTCAGCAGTGGGAAGCTAAGCTTGGGCAAAATGCCGGGGTTTGACAGCAGTGACTGGCTTTCAGCCTGTCAGTTGCTTTCGAATTACATTGTAGATTCTGGAAGATGCTGATAAAGCGGATGACAGGCTGAAAGCCAGTCACCGGCACTCTGTAGGAGCGAATTTGAACGAAGTGAAAAACCGCGAATGGACGAACCCGCCAAATTAATTGTTCACGGTTTGCCTTCGGCAATTCGTTCCTACAGGATCGCGTTACTCCGCCGAAGTATCCAACGCTGGGAATGACTTAACCAACTCATCCACCGCTTTCATCTGTGCTAGGTAAGGCTCTAGCTTCGATAGTGGTAGGGCACAGGGGCCGTCACACTTTGCAACGTTTGGATCTGGGTGTGCTTCTAGGAAGAGACCAGCAATACCCTGTGAAAGGCCCGCACGAGATAGCTGTGCTACCAGCGCACGACGTCCATCGGCTGAATCTGAACGTCCGCCCGGCATCTGCAGTGCGTGGGTAGCATCAAAGATGACTGGGTAACCAAACTCTTTCATGATGCTAAAGCCAAGCATATCGACCACGAGGTTGTTGTAACCGAATGCACTGCCGCGCTCACACAGAATCAATTGATCGTTACCAGCCTCTTCACACTTGGTCAGAATGTGCTTCATCTCATGCGGTGCAAGGAACTGCGCTTTCTTGATGTTAATCACCGCACCGGTTTTCGCCATAGCGACTACAAGGTCAGTCTGGCGTGATAGGAATGCAGGAAGCTGAATCACATCACACACCTCAGCGGCTGGTTGGCACTGGAAGGGTTCGTGCACGTCAGTGATAACCGGTACATTAAAGGTCGACTTGACCTCCTGAAGGATTTTCAAACCCTCATCCAAGCCAGGGCCACGGAAAGAGTTGATAGAGGAACGGTTTGCCTTATCAAAGCTCGCTTTAAACACATAAGGGATATTCAGCTTGTTCGTCACTTCAACGTACTGCTCAGCAATGGTCATTGCTAAATCACGCGATTCCAATACGTTCATACCACCAAAAAGCACCATCGGCTTATCGTTATTCACATCGATTTGACCGACTTTGATACTGCGCTGTTCCATTGTTGTTCCTTATAAAAATGATTCCGCGATTATAAAGTAACTAGCCGGTATATTGTAGAAGGTAACTACTTTAGCAACGGTGACTGGCTTTCAGCCTGTCATCCGCTTTCGAATTACATTCAATCTTCTGGAAAACGCTGATAAAGCAGATGACAGGCTAAAGCCAGTCACTGGTGAATCCGGCAATTGCTTTAAATCGAGCCGCCGATAAACTCAACGATGATCGATTTTGCTAAAAAGGCAGCAAGGCCTAGGCCGAGTGCAAAGAAAAGAATAAAAGTACCGAATTTGCCGGCGTTCGATTTTTTAGCAAGATCGTAGATGATAAAGAAGATGAAGAGAGCGAAGACGGTGACACCGACGTTAAACATGATCGCTTCCATTTCGGCTAAACGCATAGTTCTCTCCTCTCAATTTGAGCGCGCATCATAGCAAATAGAGAAGAATTAACACCCTGTAAAAGGTAGGGTTTTTTACAGCTGGTTCGCTTTACGATAGCGCCCCTGGTAGTCAAAGATGCGCTCGGTCACTTGCCAATACTTACCCGATTTTCTGGAGACGACAAAGTCCGGTACGGGTAAAGCGCTGCTCAGCTCAAGTACTGATTCCACGCTATTGAAAAGAGTGGGTGATTGACCACTATTCACCCGTGATCCAAAGAGTTGATTAAACAGCACCCTTTGTTTGGGGTTGGTGAGGTTGAACTTCTCCGATAGGGTGTTTGCATCTTCATCATAGTAGGTCACTCGTATCGCCATATCCTCTTGATTGACTCTAAGTCCCGCACAGCGAATCACTTTGCAGCTGTTCAGTGATAGAGCTTTTTTGATCAGATCATCAGGGTCGATCAGAGCCTCATGACACCCTTGGCAGTTTCGTGCCGCGATATCATTTTCAGCGCCGCAATGAGGGCAGCTTTTGAACTTAAAGCGAAACTGACACTGCTCCCCGTCATCAGAGAGACCTTGGCAGCGGCGTCCATAGTGCTCAATGACGGCTCCATCTTGATCGGTTCTTCCCCAAAAGAGGTTAGCAAAGTCGCAGATAGGGCAGAACACCTGTACCGGCTCGGTATCAGGTGCTGGCTTGGGTACGCCGACTTCAGGGTCGAATAGATCGATTCCGTTGTTGGCGTAGTCGATGACTAAACACTCTTTTTTACCTTCACTCAGTCGTAAGCCGCGACCGACCATCTGTTGGAACAGACTGACTGATTGAGTGGGGCGAAGAATCGCAATTAGATCGACATGTGGTGCATCAAAACCGGTGGTCAGTACCGCAACGTTAACGAGGTATTTAAACTGCCGCTGTTTAAAGCGGTTGATGATCTCTGTACGTTGCTTAGCATCGGTATCGGCTATCACCAGCTCCGCTTCCCCTTTAGGGAGGTAGTCCAATATCTCTTTTGCGTGCTTAACACTGGCCGCAAACAACATGACGCCTTGCCGATCGTTAGCAAGTTCCACGACCTGCTCACAAATGGCTTCAGTGACTCTGGGGTATTTAGCCAGCAGTTCATTGACCTCCCGCTCTGCAAACAGTCCGTTAGGTGAGGGTGTCAGTGCTGAGAAGTCGTAGTGTGCGGTCGCTGCATTGATCAGCTTAGGCTCCGTTAAGAACCCCTGTTTGATCAGGTTGCGCATCGGCAGATCATAGATGCAGTGTTGGAAAATGGTGCTCTCTGATTGGCGGAAAAAACCACGGTAATCCCGATGGTATATCCAGCCATGGCCTAAACGATAGGGGGTGGCAGTGAGTCCTAATACCTTTAGCGATGGATTACTCTTCTTAATCTGGCTGATCAGTTGTTGATAGAGCGATTCGTCGTTATCAGAGACACGGTGGCACTCATCAATAATGATCAATGAGTACTGATGATCAAACTGATCGAGATTTCTGGCGATTGATTGGATCGAGGCAAACACCACTTGATGTTCAGTGTCACGCTGCTTTAGTCCCGCCGAGTAGATACCCGGTGTCAGCCCTAATGCCGCATATTTGGAAGCATTCTGTTCGACCAGTTCTTGAACGTGAGTGACCACCAATATTTTACGCTTTGCTAGGCGGGCTAGCTCGGCAATGATTAGGCTTTTACCGGCTCCGGTAGGGAGCACCAGTACGGCGCTCTCGGAGGTTTGGCGGAAGTGCGTCAGCGTCGCATCAACCGCCTGTTGTTGATAGGGGCGAAGAGTAAAGCGCTGTGTCACTCCCACTCCATCGCTTCAAAGATGCGCCCCGCGTTTTTGCCCGCTAGCTCATCGGCTGTCTCTAGATGAAGGTAGGGTGTTTGGTCAATTTTGTAGGCGTCATCGAGTGTGCCGCCCTCATCAATCAACTCTCCGATCTTACCCCGAACGTACTCAAGGTAACCGCGAGTATATCGATCGACCTCGGCAAAGTTAGTGGGTTCCCCGTGACCCGGAACAATGATCATATCCTGTGCTATCGGTGTAAACTCATTCACCCAAGTCTCTATCCATTCAGCCGTATTGGTCTCCGGAAAGACGGGCAGCATGCGTTGGTGAAAGGCTATATCGCCGGCAATCATGACGTTGCGCTCAGGAATCACAACACTGATGTCCCCTTTTGAGTGGGCTGGGCCAAGGTGCATAAGTTCGGCCGTGATGCCCCCAAGATCTAGCGTCATGCTCTCTTCAAAGGTTTGATCGATCTCGGTCAATTCGGTGCCATTGATGCGCTCTTTCAGTGTCTCTTTGAGCATCTCTAGACCGCGAAACCCCTGCTCTTGAATCTCCTCTTCCGCATCGACGTGGGCAATAATGGTTGCCCCTTGCTCTTTCCAGTAGTTATTTCCTAGAGCGGCATGGGATTGGCCATTTTCATCAACGACGTATTTAACCGGTTTGTCGGTCAGTTGTTTGATCTCATCATGTAGGGCTTTGGCTAATAGGTAAGTACTTGAACCATTCACCACCAGGACTGACTCATCGCCAATCACGAAGCTAAGGTTATTGTTGTGGCCGGCATTCTCATAGGTGTAAAACTTCAACTGCCCGATGGCCGAGTAGACATCATCGGCGACTTTGACGGGTTTATCGTAGAGTAGGGACTCTTTGTACTTATCATCGGGCGTCACAGCAAAGGCTGAGGTCGACACTAGGCTTGTGAGAATTGACACACTTAAAGAGAGGGCTTTTAACGGCATAGCACACACCTTGTTCTGTTTTTATAGACCAGAAATATAACACGCTTTTATCGAACGGGTAGTGCCGATTCACTCTTAACATTGCGCATGACAAAACTCGAATGCACGCCGGTCACGCCCTCTATGCGGGTGATCTTTTCGAGCAATAAGCGTTGAAAATCTTCCATGTCATGCACCACCACTTTGAGTTGGTAGTCAGCATCCTGACCGGTAATCAGCAAGCACTCTAATACCTCTGGTAGATCATTAATGACCTTATCAAAGTTGGCGAAACGCTCTGGGGTGTGGCGATCCATCGAAATCATAATGATTGCGGTAAGCGTTAACCCCAATTTTTTGGCATCCAAGTTGGCGCGATAGCCGCTAATGATGCCGCTCTCTTCAAGGGCTCTGACACGGCGTAAGCAGGGGGAGGGTGAGAGACCGACCTTATCCGCTAACTCTTGGTTTGAGATGCGTCCATCTAGCTGAAGCTGCTGAAGAATAGCCTTATCGTAACGATCCATTTCTACAATCCGCAAAAAATTAGAATAAAATTGCTTAATTAATTAATTTATAGCAATTAATGATAATAAATTCATCTATTTCTTAGTTAATTCGCAATCATTCACCTCCGTAACCCCAGTAAACTGTGCAGCAATGAATTAACTCGAAGCCACTGTTGAGGATTGTATGTCTAACTTCGATTACCGCCGCTATCAGCCAGCTCCACAGATTCAAATTGAGAATCGTACTTGGCCTAACAACACAATCACCCACGCGCCGATTTGGGCGTCGGTGGATCTGCGTGACGGTAATCAGGCGCTACTTGAACCGATGACTGTTGAACAGAAGCAGCGTCTATGGCGTCTGTTGGTGAAGATTGGGCTAAAAGAGATTGAAGTGGGCTTCCCGTCAGCGAGTCAGCCGGACTACGATTTTGTTCGCTGGTTGATCGACAACGGTGAGATTCCTGATGACGTGACGATTCAGGTACTAGTACAGGCCCGTAAAGAGCTGATAGACCGTACCTATGAAGCGCTTCGTGGTGTTAAAAGTGCGGTGGTTCACGTCTACAATTCAACCAGTACGATTCAGCGTGAGCGCGTATTCAATCAGGATCGCGAGGGTATCAAAGCGATTGCGACACAGGGTGCGCGGTGGGTCATGGAGGGTGCCAAAGATTACCCAGAAGTTGATTGGACCTTCCAGTATTCACCAGAGAGTTTTACCGGAACTGAGATCGACTATGCGATCGAGGTGTGTGATGCGGTAATGGATGTTTGGCAGCCAACGGCTGAGAACCGCTGCATTATCAATCTACCGTCAACGGTAGAGGAGTCGACGCCCAACATTTTTGCCGATCAGATTGAGTACTTCTGTACCCATATGAAGAATCGTGCTGGCGCGATTATCTCAGTTCACACTCATAATGACCGAGGATGTGCTGTGGCGGCTGCTGAGCTGGCAGTTTTGGCCGGTGCTGATCGTGTGGAAGGGACGTTGCTAGGCAATGGCGAGCGTACCGGTAACATGGATTTGGTCACAATGGCGATGAACTTATACAGCCAAGGCGTTGATCCTAAAATGGATCTGTCTAATCCGGATGAGATTATTACCACCTTTACTGAGTGTACGCGCTTGCCGGTTAGTCCCCGTCATCCTTGGATTGGAGAGTTGGTCTACACGGCCTTTTCGGGTAGCCATCAGGATGCTATACAGAAGTGTTTGCACCGACAGGGTGAGGATGAGCACTGGCAGGTGGCTTACTTGCCAATCGACCCAAAGGATATTGGCCGTGATTACCAAGCGGTTATT
Source organism: Marinobacterium sp. xm-g-48 (assembly GCF_013282925.1). Lineage (NCBI taxonomy): Bacteria > Pseudomonadati > Pseudomonadota > Gammaproteobacteria > Oceanospirillales > Oceanospirillaceae > Marinobacterium > Marinobacterium sp. xm-g-48. The sequence goes on along the minus strand of NZ_WBYQ01000002.1, from coordinate 271,650 downwards.
CGCGTTAACAGTCAATCAGGCAAGGGCGGTATGTCCTTTGTACTTGAACGTGATTATGGCATTACTCTGCCGCGCTGGATGCAGACTGAATTGGCTCCGCTGGTTCAAAAAGCTTCAGAAGAGAGTGCTTCGGAAATGGGCAGTGATGCGATTTTTGAGATCCTTAAAGCGAACTTTATTAAATCGGCTGAGCCAGTAGCGTTGCAAGGCTTCTCCATTGATCGTCAGCAAAACGAGCAGTTCAAAGCGACAGTATCGATCAACGGCCAAGATCGTGAACTGATCGGTCAGGGGGAAGGGGTAATCTCCTCTTTCCTTGATGGTTGGGCCTCGTTGACTGGGCAGGCAGTCAACGTCATCGACTACTCTGAACATGCGGTCGGTAGTGGCACCGATGCATTGGCAGCAGCTTACTTCTTAATCAATGTTGATGGTCAGCGTGTCGTCGGTATGGCCTTTGATACAGACAGTTTAGGGGCTTCTCTAAAGGCACTGATCTCGGCCATCAACCGATCAGAGGTCGCTGTACAACTAGCGGCTTAGTGACGCTAACAACTGATTTAATCCGTTAATTGATAAGGCCGGTTCGCATTGTGAAATGTGTACTGGCCTTTTTATTTTCAATCAATCTATCAAAAAGTGTCATGAAATAGGCTGAAGGAGTAGAATATTGGCCTTAATTGAAACTTTCTAATTGTTAGTTGGAACCCTTCATGCCTCACTCTCACAGTACGCTTCAAGAACTTCGCGATTCTGATCAATTCATTCAGCGCCACCTCGGCTCAAATGATGCTGAGCAATTACAGATGTGCAGCACCCTGGATGTCTCTGATCGAGCTGATTTGATTCAGAAAACCGTCCCTGAATCGATCCTACTGAGTGATGCGCTCTCGATTGGTAATCCGGTGACAGAGGTTGAAGCCCTGTCGGAACTTAAGCAGATCGCGGCTAAGAACCAACTGAACAAAAACTTTATCGGTATGGGCTACTACGGCACCTTGGTACCGGGTGTTATTCAGCGTAACGTGCTGGAGAATCCCGCTTGGTACACCGCCTACACCCCTTACCAGCCTGAGATCTCACAAGGCCGTCTTGAGTCACTGCTCAACTTCCAGCAGATGGTCATGGATCTGACTGGCATGGACTTGGCAAACGCGTCGTTGCTTGATGAAGCGACCGCTGCAGCTGAGGCAATGACTCTGCTTAAGCGATCTAATCGTAAGAAATCAGACACCTTCTTTGTCGATTCTCAGGTACACCCACAGACCTTGGATGTTATTCAAACACGTGCCGAGTACTTTGGTATTGAGGTCGTTGTTGATGATGCCACAAACCTCTCTTCACACGACTGTTTCGGCTGTCTGGTTCAATACCCAGGCAGTGAGGGGGAGATTATCGATCTTGCCAGCGTCGTTGAAGATGCTAAGGCACAAGGTGCACTGGTTGCAGTGGCAACCGATCTTTTAGCATTAATGTTGCTTAAATCACCGGGCTCTCTCGGTGCAGATGTTGCCCTCGGTTCAGCACAACGTTTTGGTGTACCGATGGGCTTTGGTGGTCCACATGCTGCATTTTTCGCGACCAGCGAAAAGCTTAAGCGCTCGGTTCCTGGTCGTATTATTGGGGTATCGATCGATTCCCGAGGTAACCAAGCCTACCGCATGGCGATGCAGACACGTGAACAGCACATTCGTCGCGAGAAGGCGACCTCTAACATCTGTACAGCTCAGGCTCTGTTGGCCAATATGGCTGCGTTTTATGCGATCTACCATGGCCCAGTGGGTCTGAAAAAGATTGCTACTCGTGTTCACCGCCTCGCTCAGCTTGCAGCGAATCAGCTTAACCGTGCTGGCTTAACGACCAATACCCACTTCTTTGATACCTTGAGCTTTGATGCCGACGCAACGGTCTATCAGCGCGCTTTAGATGCCAATATCAATCTTCGTAAGATCACTGAGACTCGTTTCGGTGTCAGCTTTGATGAGACGCACAGCGTTGAAGATGTCGCGCAACTTGTAAGTATCATTACCGGTAAGGTTGTTTCAGTTGAGGACCTAGGTGATGTCGATGCGGCTCTTTCGATCCCAACGGATATGATTCGTGAAGATGAAGTGTTGTCTCACCCTGTCTTTAATCGATACCACGCTGAGCACGATATCCTTCGTTACATGAAGCGTCTAGAGAATAAAGATTACTCTCTGGTTCACGGAATGATTCCGCTAGGTTCATGTACGATGAAGTTGAATGCGACTTCGGAGATGGCGCCGGTCACTTGGCCAGAAATTGGTAATGTTCATCCGTTCGTTCCTGCAGAGCAGGCACAGGGCTACGCTGAAATGCTAGAACAGTTGGATCGTTGGTTGATTGATATCACCGGCTACGATGCGATCTCTATGCAGCCAAACTCAGGGGCTTCGGGTGAGTACGCTGGTCTGTTAGCGATTCGTAAGTACCAAGAGTCTATCGGTGAAGGTCACCGTAATGTCTGTTTGATTCCATCGTCGGCGCACGGTACCAACCCTGCTTCAGCCGCAATGATGGATATGAAAGTGGTTGTGGTTGCCTGCGATGAAGTGGGTAACGTGGATGTGGCTGACTTGAAAGCCAAAGCGGAACAGCACAGCGACAACCTGTCGACACTGATGATTACCTACCCATCGACGCACGGTGTCTTTGAAGAGGCTGTGGGTGAAATCTGTGAACTGATTCACCAGCATGGTGGTCAGGTCTACATGGACGGTGCTAACTTGAATGCGCAGGTAGGCCTGTGTAAGCCAGGTACGATTGGTGCTGACGTATCACACCTTAACCTGCACAAAACCTTTGCTATCCCTCACGGTGGTGGTGGTCCAGGTATGGGGCCTATTGGTGTGAAAGCACACTTAGCGCCATTCCTTGCTAGCCACAGTGTATCGCCCGTGCCAGGTAATGGCAGCAATGGAGCCGTAGCAGCAGCACCTTACGGTTCGGCGTCTATTCTGCCGATTACCTGGATGTACATCCGTATGCTCGGTGATCGCGGTTTGCGCGAATCGACCGAACTGGCGATTCTAAATGCTAACTACATTGCTAAACGTCTTGAGAATCACTATTCGATTCTCTACCGCGGCACGAATGGCTTTGTCGCACACGAATGTATTATCGACATTCGTCCTCTGAAAGAGGTCTCTGACATTACGGAAGAGGACATAGCTAAACGTTTGATGGACTATGGTTTCCACGCGCCGACCATGTCCTTCCCTGTGCCGGGTACGCTAATGGTGGAACCGACTGAGTCAGAATCGATTCAAGAGCTTGATCGTTTCATTGAAGCAATGATTAAGATTCGTGAAGAGATTGCGGCGGTTGAGCGAGGTGAAGTCGCTGCGGAAGATTCTGTTCTTAGACATGCACCGCACACCCTGGAAGATCTGGTGGATGCAGAGTGGACTCGTAGCTACTCAAAAGAGCAGGCGGTGTTCCCAGTCAGTGCCGTTCGCCAAGCGAAGTTCTGGCCAACGGTTAACCGTATCGACAACGTCTACGGCGATCGAAACTTCGTCTGCACCTGTCCACCGGTGAGTGACTACGCAGAGTAGGTTATTTTGTATTAACAAAAAGGGGTCAGACCAAAGGTCAGACCCCTTTTTTTTTGGAGCGTTGGAGCGGTTTGAATGTTGGAGCGGTCTTGAAAAGGCCGCGATTATAAATCGCCTCATCTACGATAAGGCTCCAACAAGATCACTCCACAAACAAAAAATTTCGAATCAGCTCTTTACCACCTTCGGTCGCAAAGGATTCTGGGTGGAATTGAATGCCATGGATTGGATACTCTTTGTGCTTAACACCCATAATCTCAAAGGCACCGCCTTGGCGGATTCGATCGATGTTGGTCAGGTCGTTCTGCTGTAGCTCACCGACAGCTGCAGTGACCTCTAAACAGTCTGGAATCGATTCCGACTCTGCAATGAGAGAGTGGTAGCGCATCACCTCAAGTTGATCGGGGATATTTTTGAATACACCCTCGGCGTTGTGGGTGATCGGACTGATCTTGCCGTGCATCGGCAGTGGGGCTTTCACCACCTTTCCACCAAAACAGTGGACTATGCCTTGCATACCTAAACAGACGCCCATTAATGGCGTCTCTTTGCCTAGGCTGGTTATCACATCAGCACAGACGCCAAAATATTTAGGGTCATCCGGTGAGCCAGGGCCGGGCGAGATAATGATTCTATCTGGGTTGGCCTGGCGAACAGCCTCAACATCGACCTCATCGTTGCGTTTTACAATGATCTCAAAATTATCCAAGTTGCCTGCGAGGTGCTCAGCTTCAAGAATCTCGCCAATGAACTGGTAGAGGTTGTAGGTGAAGGAGTCATAGTTATCGATGATGTAAACCTTCATGGTTGTTGAGTCGGTCACGCCTGTACCTCCACCATAAATTGATCCAGTACTTTTTTAGTACCGGCAAACTTGCGACGAATCTCTTCGTACTCATCTTCCGGATTAGAGTCGTAGACATTACCACCACAGGTCTGCACATACGCCTGTTCACCGTTGGCAAATACCGTGCGAATAGGAATGGCAAAGGTACAATCACCATTGAAGGAGAAGTGACCGACTGCACCTCCATAAGGGCCCCGGCCATCTGCTTCCAACTCATCAATGATCGTCATCGCCTCAATTTTTGGCGCGCCTGTCAGTGTGCCGGCAGGGAAGTTGCTGGCTAAAGCAGAGAACATGTCATGCTCATCAGAGATAATGCCGACAATCTCACTTGAGATGTGTTGGACATGACTGAATCGTTTGATGTCCATAAGGTTGCGCACTTTAACCGTACCAAAGCGTGCCACTCGACCGATGTCGTTTCGATGTAGATCGACGATCATATTGTGCTCGGCAATCTCTTTAGGATCGTTGAGTAGGGCGCGAGCTAACTGCTGATCTTCAACGGCATCGGCGCCACGTTTTGTTGTGCCGGCCAGTGGGAAAGTCTCCATTTCACCCTGACGTAAGCGGAAGAGTAGTTCGGGGCTTGCGCCAATTAGCTTCTGCTCACCAAACTTTACGTAGTACATCTGCGGCGATGGGTTCACTTCGCGCAATTGTTCGTAAATGTTGATGGTGTCACCCTCGAGGCGGAAACGCTTTTTAAAGCCCACTTCCGTCTGGAAAATCTTACCCTCAATGATGTCCTGTTTAACCTTCATAACAGCATCAGCATGATCTTGTTGGGTCATGGTATCGCCGAGGTTGTAGATCTTCAGCGGGCCATTGGCAGGGCAGTCGGAAGCGAGAATCTCATCGACCAACTCAATGCGGCTATCAGTGTAGTAGAAGTAGAAAACTTCACCGGTCATTTTGTCGAGAATTAGACCGTCTTTAAAAACACCAAAACGGAAGATATCGAACATCTCACTGTGTTGTAGGTTCAGTGAGGGTTCAAAGTAGTTCATACAGTCGTAACCGATATAGCCGGTCAAACCACCCGCATATTTTCGCGAGATGATGTTTTGAGGAACGATCTCACGTAGAAGGTAGTATGGGTTTTCACTGGCGTAAGACTCGCGGTTGCCCTGGCGATCCTCGATATGAAGATAACCTTCGTCGGCCCACAAAATCTGCTCAGGATCAAAACCGATGATGGAGTGGCGTGAGATGTAACTCTCTTCACCCAAAGATTCGAGCATCACGCAGTTATCAAAGCGCTTTTCGATCTTCTTAAACAGTTGGAAAAAATCGATGTCGGCCGCCATTTTGACGTATTGAGGTTTTCGGGGAAGCTTAATTTTGGCCGGTTTACGGTTAATCATTCGTTACCTTCTTTGGCTTTCAATGCGCGCGAACCGCGCGTCACAGTCGCTATACCTACACCTAGCTGTTTCGCAATTTCGCGTTGGGGAACACCATCCTCTAAAAGTCGGAAGATCTGTAATCGTTTACTGATCTCTGTGACTTCACTGGGTGTTAACAGTTCCTGCAGCGCAACGGAAAGTGTCTCTTCGCTTTGACAAGAGAAGAGGTGAGTAATGAGTTGATCAAAATGGCTAGATGTATTCATGTACTAGTACGATAGCACAATGCTTTTCCAGTGAACAGCGCTTTTTAGGATTGTCTGAAGGGCGCTAGGGGATTAAACTGTCGCCTCTTTTTTGAACTACTGGAGTGACTTCCCGATGGGTCGTGCGTATCAAAACCGAAAAGCCTCGATTGCTAAAACTTCTGACCAGAATGCTAAGGTCTACAGTCGTTACAGCCGTGAAATTTACATGAGTGCCAAATCCGGTGGTTCGGATCCCAATGCTAACCTGTCTCTGCGTAGCTTGCTTGATCGTGCTAAAAAAGATCAGGTACCTGCGCACGTTATCGATAAAGCGATCGATAAAGCGCAAGGTGGTGGCGGTGAAGACTTCGCACCTGCTCGATATGAAGGTTACGGCCCAGGCGGCTCAATGGCGATCATTGAGTGTCTAACTGACAACCCGAACCGTACCTTTGGTGATGTTCGTCAAGCCTTTACTAAGACTAAGTGTAAAATCGGTAACCAAGGTGCCGTAGCGCACATGTTTGAACACGCTGCGGTATTTGTATTCAAACACGATGATGAAGACGCTGTGCTTGAAGCGCTGATGGTAGCCGACGTTGATGTAACCGATCTTGAGAACGAAGAGGGGTTGCTAACCGCCTTTGTTGCTCCTACCGACTACTTTAAAGCTAAAACAGCTCTAACTGAGATGGGCATTACGGATCTTGAAGTAGAAGAGATCCAGTGGGTACCTAACAGCTACACAGAGATCAGCGAAGAAGATCAGGTGTTGTTTGATAAGTTCTTAGGCATGCTAGAAGATCTTGATGATGTTCAGCACGTTTACCACAACGTTCAACTGTAAAGAATGACGTTGAATGAAGGCTCCCTAGGGAGCCTTTTTTGTTGGAATAAGCCTTATGTTGGAGCGATCTTGAAAAGGTCGCGATAGTACTTGCGCTGTTGTTGGAGCGGTCTTGTAAAGGCCGCGATGATGCCAATCGCCTCATCTGCGATAAGGCTCCAACAAAAAGCCCCGCTTGTGCGAGGCTTTTTGATTTGGATGGCGGTTGAGGAGGGATTAACTCGCGACATCCCTGTCGCTCGGGCTCTGCCCAGCTTCGCTGTTCAAAAACGCTATCCTGCGTTTTTGTCGAACCCTCTGGTCGGGTTCTTATCCAAACAACCCAAAGCAAAAAGCCCCGCTTGTGCGAGGCTTTTTGTTTTAGATGGCGGTTGAGGAGGGATTCGAACCCTCGATACGTTGCCGTATACACACTTTCCAGGCGTGCTCCTTCGACCACTCGGACACTCAACCTAAACTTTAATTTGGCACAACACTTTCCAGGCGTGCTCGTTATTCGCGTCTCCTGACGCACACCCCGTTGGGGCCGGACTTCGTCCGTTCAAAAACGCTATCCTTGCGTTTTTAGTCGACCACTCGGACAACTGACCTAAACTTTTTATTGGCACATCACTCTTCAGGCGTGCTCTTCAACGCGAGCGCGGATTCTAGCAAAGATGGTTTAAATCACAAGGGTTTATCGCGGCTTGTGCTGTTACTGTGGGTGGTTTCGTTTAGAATACACTCAGATTTAATATTTTCATTAGGAACTGATTGATGTTGATGCCTATCTTGGCTGTGGTTGCGGGTCTTGTGTTATTGGTTTGGAGTGCCGATCGCTTTGTCGATGGGGCGGCTGCTACCGCTAAACATTTGGGTATGCCAACCTTATTGATCGGTATGGTCATTATTGGGTTTGGTACCTCTGCACCTGAGATGGTGGTCTCTGCTTTGGCCGCATCCCAAGGTAACCCTGGCTTAGCAATTGGTAATGGCTTTGGCTCAAACATCACTAATATTGCGTTAATTTTGGGGATCACCGCGCTGTTAAGTCCTATCAGCGTTAAGTCCAAGATTCTGAAGACGGAGCTTCCTCTATTAGCCCTTGCAACCCTGCTTGTGGGAGCGTTGATCTACGATTTAGAGATCACTCGTTTTGATGCTTTTCTGATGCTGTTTGTCTTTGCGCTGATCATGGGCTGGTCGATCTACTCTAGCATGAGAGCCAAAAACGACACACTCTCTGCGGACTTTGAATCTGAGTTTGAAGATGACGACTACCTGCCGTTAAGTCGAGCGCTTTTCTGGTTGGTGTTAGGCCTAGTGATTCTGATCGGTAGCTCACGCCTGTTGGTTTGGGGCGCTGTCGATATTGCGATGGCTTTGGGTGTCAGTGATTTGATCATTGGCTTGACCATTGTCGCGATAGGCACTTCGCTGCCTGAGCTGGCTTCGTCAATCATTGCGGTAAAGAAGAACGAGCATGATTTAGCCTTGGGTAATGTCATTGGATCTAACTTGTTCAATACTCTTGCCGTTGTGGGTATAGCCGGAGCTATTCAGCCTTTGGGTATTGAAGCTGCAGCTCTCTACCGCGATTGGACCATCATGGGCGTGTTAACTCTGTCCCTGTTTGTTCTAGGTTACGGAGTGTTGGGGCGTCGTCGCATTAATCGCGTTGAGGGTGGGTTGTTGGTGGCCGTCTATATAGGTTATGCGGGTTACCTTTTCTATACGCTGTCTGCTTCGTTTTAACGCTTAATTCGCTTCGCCCTTTGGGCTATTACTACACTTATCATCGCGGCCTTTGCTAGACCGCTCCAACAATTTCTATCGCGGTCTTAAAAAGGCCGCGATAGCTTTACATACACACTCCAGCATCTAATAAGTTGGCACGATACTTGCTCTAAATTTACTAACGAAAATTTGTAGAGAGCAGTATGTTTAAGTTTGTGTCTAAGTTAAGTATTGGTGCTAAAACCATCATTGGTGTGGCATTAATCGAGATCTGCGCCTTCTCTTTCTTGATTCTGACAGAGTCAGCCATTGTTCATGATACGAATAAAGCGCTTTATGAAGAGTCTGCACGAGGCATCTCAGAGCTCTTTACCTCGTCCATCACCAATGCGGTCATCAGTTTTGATATTGCCGAGGTAGAATCGACCATATCTCAATTCATGCAGCGTGAAACGGTATTGGGCGTTTCGGTTATAGCAGCCAATGATCGAGTCATGGCGAGCCAGACACAGAAGGAGCTTAGTGGGCTTGAATCCATATACGAAGTTCAGATACCTATTATTATCGATCAACAATCCTTTGGCTGGGTCGAATTTACCTATGACATCTCAATCGTTGACGATAACTCCAATTTTGCCAAAGTATTAGGTTTTCAAATCGCGATTGGCGGGCTTCTGTTGGTAGCTTTCTTTTCATACCTGCTTGGTCGATACCTGACTTATCGCATACGCGAGCTCTCTAAAAGTGTCGAATCGATTGCCAAGGGTGACCTAAATACTAAGGTGAAGATTATTGGCGATGATGAGATCTCGCAGTTTGCTAAGCTGCTTGAAGCGATGCGCAAAGAGTTAGTTGAAGCTCATACACTTATGGCTCAAAGCCAGGACAATTTAGCGCAGCAAGTCGAAAGTAAAACCAAAGAACTTCAGCAGGCGCTTGCACTATCGGAAGAGTCCAAACAGCGTGAAGCCGATGTGTTTGCCATTTTAGGTCATGAGATCCGCACGCCCATATCGATCATCATGATGGAGTTAGAGAATAGAGAGTCCATTAATCTCAATCGCATTCGCTCAAATGTTGAACATACTCTATCGCTTATTGATGATATGAGTTTGGTCGCACGAGCCGGTTCTGGTCGTGATATGAACGTCGATTCAGTCAATTTGGGTCAGCTATTCAGTGGTCTTATTACCAGCTATCGACAGCAAGCCTATGCACACGGAATTCGTTTAGTCGATGAGATAGTGCTTAGCGAGGCTCATGTTAAAACATCAGAGAAGGCGCTGCGTCAAATCGTCTCAAATCTAATGCGAAACGCCATCATTCACAGCCAGTGTAAAACCTTGTCTATCTCGGCCGATCTGCAACGCATTAACCCAAGCTCTGCACGTCTTGAAGTCACTATTACCGATGATGGTAAGGGCATTATGCCTGAGCTTCAGGCTCGGGTGTTTGAGAGCTTCACTCGGGGTAATAGCCAGGCTGAGGGGACCGGTATTGGACTCAGTGTCTGTAAGGAGTTGGTGACTAACATGGGCGGTGAGTTGGTGTTAGAGAGCGACGGAAAAACGGGAAGCCGTTTTACCTTTAGACTCTCATTGGCGATTGAAGAGGCTGAGAATTCTTTGCCAACATCTGAATTACCTCAGGTGGAACACTCAGTGTTAGAAGGATTATCCGTTTTGGTCGTTGAGGATAACCTAACAATCCAACTGTTAACCAAAAAGATGCTGGAATCAAAAGGCGCATCGGTTGTGACTGCTTCTAACGGGGATGAGGGGCTGCAAAAAGCTAAATTACAAACCTTTGATCTTATGCTGTCTGACCTGATGATGCCGGTCATGGATGGGGCAGAGATGATTAAAACCCTAAGGTCTATGGATGTTGATACACCCATTATCGGTGTAACAGCGGCAACCATCGGGGGGGAGCGAGATCAGCTATTAAAAGCGGGTGCAGATCTTGTGTTGGCAAAACCGTTAAAAATCGACAGCATTGACAAGGCTCTCCGCTTTCGTGTTGATAAAACGAAGCTCGATTGGTATTCAAGCGGCGAAGCAAAGCATCAGACATATTTACTCTGCAATTATGAGTCGCATATAGCGGCTCATAATTTTCAATTAATTGAACTAACGACAGAGGAAGAGTCTGGTAACTTCGATGAAATTGATGCGGGAAAGGAGGAGGTAAAGGGTGGTGTTAATGCGTGTTATTTCCGATCGTTTTTGTTGCGACTATTCAAATACCATTGGAGAATCCCACAAAAAACAAATCAACACTGTCCAAAATAGCTGGGCAGAGCTACCACTAAGCCTCCTTTTAGCTATGTCAGATCAAATACCATTGGAGATATCCACAAGAAACAAATCAACTCTGCCCAGAATAGCTTAGCAAAGCTACCACTAAGCCTGCCTTTAGCTATGTCAGAAGGCATGCTGAATAAGACAATAATAGGCAAAACAACCATCAGTGCGACTGCACAAAAAACCGTAAAAGCGTAAATTGCTCCGAAAATTGTCCCGAAAAGCTGACTGAAGAGGCTAAAAGCAAGCGCTGCATAGTGCTGAACCGCATCTATTAATAGAGCAAAAACTGTCCCGAAAATATCAATAATTGCTTCCATTTATGCCAACCTTTCTAATTTCTGTAGTAAAAATATAAGTTTCAACTGTGATCACAGGACTATTCTTTTAAGTAATCACACTTAACACTTATGCTTTCACCGTTTCCAAATACCATTGTTGCTGGAAGTTTAGAAGTGATTTCCTGATATACACCTTTTTTCTTATCGTATTTCGCAGTCTTAATGGTTAAATTAAACCTGTTATCATTTTCTGTGAATGCTAGGTATGAATCTGATTCCTTAAGAATCATGTATCTTGAGTTAGTGTGAAAATCTTTATTAATAGTTCCTTTTATGTACACTCTAGCAGAATCACTTTGATATTCTGGATAAGGTGTTACGACTGCTTGTTTTGAAATACTAGCATAGTAACCTTCAGGCGCCTTCCACCCATAATATTCCTTATCACTATGTACAGGCTCTTTCCATTCTTGAAAACCATTTTCTAAATATTTCTTTTCACTTGGAATAAGTCGATGTAAAGATTTGTAACTAAAAGAATTCACTTCATAATTGCGAAGTGTTCTTTGACTAACTTTATTCTTATAAGTAAAAGAATTTAATTCAGGAGAGTTTCCGAATAATAACTTATCATCATATACATGTATGGGATCTTGAAATACTACATCAAAAATACTCCCATCTGTGGCGCTACAATCTAAACTAGTTGTTTGTGGATAAATATTGTTTTTAACGATCTCTTTGATTCTTGATTCATTTTTTAGCTCGGTACTGTTATTGCCAACCCATGCAAGTCCACTAACTATTACTATAAGTACAATCAGAGAAATTCGTACTTTTCTTGGAAGCCAGTTATAAAATCGAAGCAAGAAAAAAGGTTTTTCTATTTCAAAAGCATAGAACTGAACACTTGTCCAATGATTTTCGATTTCACGAACAGAAAGCACGGTAAGGAATAACTTGTCTCCAGGACGAAGAGCTCCAGAGTCAATTGCCTCTTCAAGATCAACAGGCAATATGATCTCTGTACCTTCAATACCAATCATACCAGTGGTATCACCCCACAACTTGACTGTGCTACCACCTAGTGAAGAGAAACTGCGTAATTGGCGTATACGCTTATTATTACCTGAAAACATTAATTTTAGATTTTGGATCAGCTCTGCATCAACTCTTAAACAAATTTGTTCACCGCTTCTACTCATGCTGCTTTCCATCTCTCAATTAAGTATCCAATTGTGAAATTATACGGTATGACAAGCTTAGTGCAATGCCTATTGAACTCTCTAAAGCAATAGCTATCCTCTATCTGCCAAGAAATGAGATACAAGCCTTTCAGGCATCGTATCAAGGATATAAGATCTTTCTTATTTCAACTGGTCCCTTTGCAATTCCTATTCTTTCAGCGGGGGTTTTTCCATCTTTGCCTGGAAGAACATAGTTGTGGTAACAACGAAAAATTTGCAATTGTTTTTGTATGTAAGAGGGGCTGTATGGGCTATATCCCTTCCATACTCGCTGATTGTTTGATTGTGTATGAATGGGACGCTCAAGTGACTGTATACGTCTACGCACCTGAGCGAAGTAACTATCTATAGGTGCTAATGAAGCTTGTCTAGCGAGATAAGCTACCTCTCTAAAATCGTGCTTGTTCTTATTAGTGATGAACGAAATAAGCTTTTGAGCCTCATTGATTCGATGAATTGGTATTTCATAAAATTCGTGACCATGACTAACAAATGAGTGCATATAAGTTGCAGCTTCGATTAAAAACATCTCAGCTTCAAATTCACTAGGCAAGTCATAATCTTTAATGGTTTTCTTAACCAGCTTCTTTGTGTCTTTAACAAGCTTTTGTCTTTCATCTATGGTCAGATTTTTACTTGAACCAACAAATAGTGCATTAAAGTTTTCACTTTCAAACCTATCGCCAAAAGCTAACGCAAGCGCTCTATGAATTCCTGATTCTCTATCTACAAAAAAGTTAATGGATTGAGAGTGACCTATTAATCGACGCAAGTTCAAAAAGTGGGCATACATCGTATACTCCAGATGAACCAGAGCCCCGTTCTGAGGGAGGTAAGAATAATAATTGAACGCTTCAGGTGGATATCCGAACTCAGATTCCCACTCATCACTATTTACTGAATATACAGCTTCAATTTTTGCTTCAGTATCTAGAAAGGAATGAGTGATCTCTGCGTTCATGTGATTTGTGAATATTTCGTTTGATTTTGCTGCATTTAAATAATCAGCTTCCGTCCACAAACGAGCGTATTTCCTTAAGTAAGGCGGTAGTTCACTATCTCTCTCAACTTCATCCATTTCGTGCAGGTCTTTAAGATTGATAGTTGAGTCAAAATTTGCGTCCATTCCAAAAACATAGCGACTCTTCTTATCAGCAGTACCAATAGCAGTTACAACGACATGTCTTTTATCTGCCTCATCTGTCCAGTTAGCATGATATTCCTGTCTATCAGTGGATAGATTAAGCTGGGCTATATTCTTTTTAGAGAGTTGATTTTCCCTCTCTGACATAAACGCAACAGACCTTTCGTAAAACATATCGATTTTTCGATAAAGTGTTCCTGTTGCCATATCCAGCATTTCTGGAAGGCGTGCTAAGGGCGTTTTGTTACAAATAGCTCTATACAAGCCTTCATTCTGATAACGTTTCGTCATTGGATGAGAAACGCGTTTGTTTGAACCAAAAGTAAATCTTGATAGACAATCTTTACATTGGAAGCGTTGATTTCCAGCTGGAGTTTTACCAATTTTTCTGTAGCGATTTTGATGATGAGCCACTTTGTAGCCGAAGCTTACGCAATTGATGTTGAAGCAGCTTTCTCCGTCTTGTTTATAGACTTTTGATTTCTCTTCTAGATTCTGAATACGAAGGTATTCTTCGTTTATTGCAATGTTACTTTTTATGCTTATGTGTTTTTTGCAGCTTTTACATCGAATACTGCTCGATCTACCAGAACCAGTAAAAGTGTATAGAAGATCGTTCTTTGGCTTTTGGACGGGAATTCTGAAGTTATTGCACGAAGGGTTTGAGCATGCGTTAACGTTTATATCACCTGAAGCGGGTGGTAAGAATTTCTCTTTTCGCTGGCCCGATATCCGTCCCATAAAACTCCCGCTACAATTACTTGATTGTCAGTAAGTATAGTACGGGAGTTGCTGTTAGTCCGCTTTATATAAACACGAAAGCGGAGAGCCTTGCAGCATTGAGGCGTTTTTGCACTCTCAATCTGTCAAAATCGTTAATAGTTAAGAGGAGTGAGTGATGAATAAGTTATTAAAGCGTTTTGTGTCAGTTGGCGTTTTGGCGACGGCGATTAGTGGTCAAGCTTGGGCAGAGACGTTCACCTTTGGTGTTGTCCCTCAGCAGTCAGCAACCAAGTTAGCTAAAGTCTGGGGGCCTGTTCTTAAGCATTTAGAAGATAAAACGGGCGTGCAGTTTCAGTTTGCCACCGCTACCGACATTCCTACCTTTGAGCAGCGTTTAATGGATGGTGTGTATGACTTTGCTTACATGAACCCCTACCACTTCACCTTCTTTAATGAACACATGGGTTACACTGCGCTTGCGCATCGAGCGGATAAGAAAATTCAGGGTCTTCTTGTAACGCGTAACGACAGCTCCATTACTGAGTTAAGCCAGTTAGAGGGTAAGGAGGTCGCGTTCCCTTCGCCAGCAGCCTTTGCGGCTTCGTTGGTTCCACGTGGGGAGTTGGCAAAAATGGGTATTACTATCACTCCCCGTTATGTCAGTTCGCATGACTCGGTTTATTTGGGTGTGTCCCGTGAGTTTTTCTTGGCTGGAGGCGGAATAGGACGCACGTTTAATAACTCCAAAGATGATATTAAGAGCCAATTAAAAGTGCTTTGGAAAACCGAAGAGTACACCCCCCATGCCTTTGCTAACCACCCAAGAGTCGATGCCGATATAGCTAAGAAAGTTTCAGCGGTATTGGCTGATATGAGTAATTCTGAAGAGGGTAAAGCTGCGTTATCAGGCTTGGGTATTCAATCTCTTAGAGCCGCAAATGACAGTGACTGGGATGATGTACGAGCGCTGAAGCTAACGCTGTTGGATAGTCTGTTGGATTGATCGATCGCGGCCTTTTCAAGACCGCTCCAACATAAAAAGATCTCGAACCGTTGGAGCGGTCTTGAAAAGGCCGCGAACTTAATCCAAGCGAAACCTAAGCTGGAAAAGCGCGCTAGGTTTCGCTCTAACCAGCTCAATATCACCATCCATGCTTTTCATCAGGGTTTGCACTTTAAATAGCCCTAAACCCGTTCCAGCCCCAATCTCACGTGTGGTAAAGAAGGGATCAAAGATGTTGTTGATGTCTTGAGCCTCTATACCCATGCCATTATCTTCGATCGTCAGTTTAAGTTCTGATCCCTCTCTTTCACATTGAATGTTGACCAGAGCCTTTTGTTCAGGCGGAACAGCCTGTAGCGCATTGGTAACGACGCCAGATATTGCATCCATTGCTAAGCGTGACTTCGCTCGAACAAATAGAGAGTCGGGCAGTTGAATCAGTATCTGACAATTACCTGCAGAGCGATCAGGTAACTGCTGTACAGCTTGTTCAGCGCCTTGTGCAACTAGACTTCGTAGGTTGACCAACTCTAACTCTGACTCCTCTCTGTTTAACTCCAGATTGCGAAGTTGCGAGATAATCAGTGTTACCCGCAAAATAGCCGCCTCGGACTCATCTATCAGTGACGGATAGTCTGATGAGAGGTAAGCAAAATCAGCTTTTTCTAAGATTGGATTAAGCTGTTCAGGATTTTTTGACTCTTTTTTAATCTGTTCTATCGCGCTCACACACTGCTCTATGTAATCGCGCAGGGTATCGATGTTAGAACGGACGATCGAAAGTGGGTTATTCACCTCATGCGCAATGCCTGACGCTAGAACCCCCAGTGAGGCCTGTTTTTCAGCAGCAATAAGTTTGGCTTGTGCGGCCTTGATTTCATGATTGGCTAATTCGAGTAGATGGTTTTTTTCTGATAGCGCTAGAGTACGCTGTTCAACTTTGTTTTCTAGCTCTTCATTTAAATTACGCAGCTGCTGCTCTAAGGTCTTTTCCTGTTCGCGTGTCGCTTTGAGGGTGGAGCTCATTCGGTTAAAAGCGGTTGCCACGACATCGATTTCGTCGTTTCCTTTAACCTCTATTTGAGTCTTAAGTTCGCCTCGGCTAATGGTCTCTGCAGCATCACGAAGCAGGGAGAGTTTATTAATCAGATAGCGTCCCAATACAAAAGAGAAGATTGCCACTAACACCATCTCTAATGCGGCGATGGCGTAACTCCAACGTTTAGCCTCTTCAATCCTGTTGAGTATAGGGTGGATACTAAACCCGACCTCAACCATGCCGTACTGATCGCCGTCGACCTCGATGACCGCTTTTGCATCAAAGATACCGTCATCAACCTCTGACGCTTTAAGGTCTACGTCACCCGGAGAGATGGTGTCGGACTGAGTTAAGGTGCGACCCTGTTGATCGAGAACACGCGCGTACAGAATGTCATCACTTTTCATGACCTCATCGACAAACGCATTCAGAGAGGCTAGATCGTAAGCTAAAACAGCGTCTTTAACGGTAATAGCAAAGAGTTTTGCGGTTGCGTTTGCGCGCTTATCCATCTCGTTGAAGTTCGTATCACGAATAAAACCGAGCATCATAACGATCAGCGTGATCAGAAGGACCGCTTCGATAGCAGCTACCCCTAGGATCGTCTTAGTTTTAATGGAGTTTCGAATCAACGCGCTGTCTCAATAAACATCAGTTTCTCATTCGTTAACTATAGTCTATAGATCCTGAGTTGTTTTACTTCTTTTGTAGTAGAGAAAATATACGCCCATCGATAACAAGCAGTCCGAAACCAATGAACAAACCTCCCGTCACTTGAATCAGTGTAATGGTCTCATTAAGAACACTGATACCTAGCAGAGTGCCGCTAATAGGAACCAGAAGGGTGACCAGCATGGCGTTAGCGGCACCTGCTTTACTGATTAACTCAAAAAAGAGTATGTAAGCAAAGGATGTTGAGGCCACCGCCAGCGCTAATATTGAAGCGGTCGAGCTGAAAGAGGGCAGGGTGTCGGGTAATTCGGTTGAGGTCAGTATCAGTACTGGAATCATAATAAGGCTTGAGGCGCTAAGCTGGCATGTCGCAGACTGGATCGAGTTGCGTCCGGCGAGGTGTCGTTTCGCCCATAATCCTGAAAAACCATAACTTACGGTCGCTAAAAAGCTTAGCAGAACTCCCAAAGGATCGGTGTGTAGAGCCAATTGGGTTAGGCCGCTTAGCAGCGCGACTCCCAATACGCCCAACAGACTGCCAATGACTTTATTGGGTTTGAGTAACTCCTCTTTAAATAGGGCTAACACAATAAAGGTGCAGATCGGTGTCATGGCGTTGATGATGGAGGCCAATGAGACACTGATCAGAGTTTGTGCATAAAAGATGAAGGTAAAGGGGATGACGTTATTGAGCAGCCCCATAACAAAAAATTTCTTCCAGGTATCAACATCTTTAGGAAGCGGAACTTTGAAAAGAGGCAGCAGGCTTAACATCACCAGTGCTGCAATCATCACCCTTAAAAAAACCAGTAGAAGGGGATCTATCTCTTGAACGGCAATACCGATAAATAGAAACGAGCCACCCCAAAGCAGCGACAGTGTGAAAAGATTGAGCAGTTGTGAAGTAGGCATCTAATCGGTTGATCTCTATTTATTTGCAAGCTTAGCCATCATAAGGGAACCGATGGTTGTTCACCTAGGATTACATCATGTGACTTTGCCTGATTATGCCTTGATTCAAAAACGGTTCTTTCGCATTATGTGCTCAATAATTATTGATAAGGACAGACTATGTCAGGACTACTGCCAAACGTTGATCCAGATGGATTGCTAGAATTCTCGGTTGTTTACACAGACCGTTCCCTAAACCACATGTCGAATGCCTTTCAGCATGTCATGCGTGATCTTTCGGGTCAGTTAAAATCCGTCTACAACGCCGATGCAGTTGCGATCATTCCTGGTAGCGGTACCTTTGGTATGGAAGCGGTGGCTCGACAGTTTGCTAACGGAAAAAAAGCGATGGTGATTCGCAACGGTTGGTTTAGTTACCGTTGGACTCAAATTTTTGAGATGGCTGGCTTGCCTCGTGAAGAGTTGGTTTTAAAAGCCCGTTTTGATTCAGACGATGCGCAAGCGCAACTCTCTCCGTACCCAATTGAAGAGGCGGTGGATGCCATTCGTAACGAGCGTCCAGATGTGGTCTTTGCACCACACGTCGAAACCTCGGCCGGTATGATTCTGCCTGATGAGTACATTAAAGCGGTTGCGGATGCGGCTCATGAAGTGGGTGCGCTGTTTGTTCTGGACTGTATAGCTTCAGGTGCTATCTGGGTTGATATGAAGGCTCTGGGTGTTGATGTGCTCTGCAGTGCGCCACAGAAAGGGTGGAGTGGTTCACCTTGTGCGGGCCTTGTGATGATGAGTCAACGAGCTCGTGATGCGATCGAGAATACCACTAGTAACTCCTTTGCTTGCGACCTTAAAAAGTGGCTTCAGATCATGGAAGCTTACGAAAACGGTGGCCACGCCTACCATGCCACTATGCCTACCGATGGTTTGCGTCAGTTACGTGATGTTATGGCCGAGGCTGAGAAGTTCGGCTTTGCTGAACTGAAAGCGGCTCAAGCACGCTTAGGTAAAGAGGCTCGTGAACTACTGGCATCACGCGGCATTAAGAGCTTAGCAGCTGATGGTTTCGGAGCGCCTGGTGTCATCGTTAACCATACGACCGATAGTGATATTCAGAATGGCTCTCGTTTTGCACAAGCGGGTTTCCAAATCGCAGCGGGCGTACCGCTCATGTGTGATGAGCCGGAAGGCTTCTGTACCTTCCGTATCGGTCTGTTCGGTATCGATAAGCTAATGAACGTTGATCGTACGTTGGACTACTTGAAAGAGGCGCTAGATAAAGCGGGTCTTTAATAGTTTGAGCGGTCTTACCAAGGCCGCGATGCTCTTCTTCGTGGTGTCTGGCTTCAGCCTGACACCTATTCGCCTCATCTTCGATAAGGCTCCAATAGGTCGCTTCGCACTCCGTGCTAGCTCCTACGATTGGGTTCGTCACTGTTGGAGCGGTCTAGAATAGGCCGCGATGCTCTTCTTCGAGGTGTCTGGCTTCAGCCTGACACCTATTCGCCTCATCTTCGATAAGGCTCCAACAGGGCGAAGCGAACAGCTTTAATAAAACACCCGCTCTACAAACCAAATCGCTCCAAGTAGCGAAATCCCCAAACTTAACGGTACGCGTACCCATCGATTCCAAAAGGCTTTGGATGAGAACCAGTATCCAACCAGCAGATGCGCAATCACAAGTGTTGCGAGTTGCCCGAGCTCCACGCCAATATTGAAGGCGATTAAGCTCTCCACGAAGCTATCCGACTGTAAGCCGATTTCGCGTAGCACACCCGCAAATCCTAGTCCGTGTAACAATCCAAAGCCAAAGACCAACCCAATTCGGGATTTAGAGACTCGATCTTTAAACAGGTTTTCAATGGCAACATAGACAATCGACAGGGCGATCAGAGGCTCCACAATGTATGGGGGTATGTTCACAAGCCCTAAAATGGCCAGTGCTAAAGTCAATGTATGCGCGGCTGTGAAGGCGGTGACCTGCCACAGAAGATCCTTAAGACGTTGGCTCAATAGATAGAGGCCAAGCACAAACAGAATGTGATCAAGGCCTAAAGGTAATATGTGTTCAAACCCCAGCTTTACGTAATCCAAAAGACCTTGGCGCTTCAACTCAAGACGATTTAAATTGATCGCTTCTGATTGAGTGCCAGCTGCTACCCAAGATGCCCCTTTGATTTCACCCTGCTCACTTAACCGGACGACGGCATCGCCATAGGCCTCTGGCCAGCTGAAGGTGATCTCTGACGAGGCTAAATCGACCGTAAAACGGTAGGTGACTAAAGATTGGCGGGCCAGATCAATATCGGGTTGATCGATAACGGCTAGATCAGAGCTAAGGAGTGATTTAGGTACTGGCCCATCTGTTGAGGCGAGTGTGATCTGATTAAACAGCTTAGCAACGAAGGGATCTGCTTTAGTTGACAGTTCAGCAGTGGGCAGTGCTCTTAATTGATTATACTGCTCAGCGGTGGGGGCGTTATCAGTATCCGCATGTTTAGTCCCGATTTCGCTCATCAGAGCCTCTAAGTTGGTATCAACACGCATTTCCAAACTATTGTCGGGTAATACTTCCATCTCAATGATGGTTGGAGTAATTTCATGGGCTCGGCTTAACGTGCTGACTAATAATAGTAGAGTGCCAAGAAGGCCAAAATAGAGACGAGCACGTAGAGTCATTGAATTTCCTTAACGGAGCTGGATGTGAAAATAGTTAAACCATTAGCACTGATAGTAGCGATTAGTTCATCGTTCGCAAGTGCTCATGAGCAATGGTTAGAGCCTAGCCAGTATCAGATACGTCCGAAAGCTACGATAAAAGCGGATATCCGGATTGGGCAAAACTTCAAAGGGTACGCCTATCCCTACCTTGAACATGAGACAGCGCAGTTCATTGAGCGGGATGGAGCTGGTCTGCGTAACGTTGATGCCATCACCGGAGATAAGCCGGCTTACACCTCTAAAATGCCAGAAATGGGTTTTCGCTGGGTGGCGCTTGAGTCTAAGGCCTATGACCTAACCTTTGATAGTGAGAAGAAGTTTGTCGACTATATCAACGGCGAAGGCCTCGAGTGGGTGCTCGATTGGTATCAGGAGCAGGGTAGGTCCAGAGAGGGTGTAACAGAGACCTACTATCGCCATGCTAAAACACTCTTTTCTGTTGAAGGCAGTGAAGAGGCTGAATGGCTAACCGAACCTTTGGGTCACCGTTTGGAGCTGATCCCGGTTGCATCCTTCACCCAGTGTTCCACCGCCCCAACATTCCAGCTGTTATGGCAGGGTAAACCGCTTGAGGGAGCCCTAGTAAGACGGTTTATTAAAGGTAAACGCGGGACAGAACAGTACCGTACTAACCGGAATGGTAAAGTAAGATTTACTGCACAAGAGGGTCCATTTTTAATCAATGCCGTTCGTATTGATTACGGATCTGAACCAAGAGCTAAGGGTAAGGATTGGGTCAGTGATTGGGCCTCTTTGACTTACCAGTGTCAAAAATAAAGGATTAATAATGAGCGAGACAGTTAAAGCGATTCGAATTGAGCAGAATGGCGGTCCAGAAGAGATGAAGTTGGTTGATGTCGAACTTCCTGAACTGGGTGAGTTTGATGTGTTGGTTCGTCATGAAGCGGTAGGCCTTAACTACATTGATGTCTACTTCCGTACCGGTCTCTACCCGCAAGAGATGCCAGGCAAGATTGGCATGGAAGGCAGTGGTGTGGTTGAGGCAATCGGCTCAGGTGTGACCTATGTCAGCGTCGGTGATCGAGTGGCTTACGCGGGGCAACCTCTTGGCGCCTACAGTCAAAAGCGCGTAATGCCGCAGGATACGTTGATTCAACTACCAGAGAGCATCAGCTTCGAGCAGGGGGCTGCAATGATGCTGCAAGGTCTAACCGTTCAGTACCTACTGAATGACAGCTACAAGGTGCAGGCGGGTGATACCATCCTGCTTCATGCTGCAGCAGGCGGTGTCGGTTTGATTGCTGTGCAGTGGCTTAAGGCATTAGGTGCGCGTGTTATAGGTACGGTCGGCAATCAGGCTAAAGCGGATTTGGCTAAGAGCTTTGGCTGTGATGAGACGATCATCTACACCGAAGAGGATTTTGTTGCTCGTACTCGTGAGCTGACGGACGGTAAAGGGGTGCAAGCGGTCTACGACTCTATTGGTAAAGATACCTTTATGCAGTCACTCGACTGCCTAGCGCCGCGTGGCACGATGGTTTCGTTTGGTAACGCAACCGGTGCGGTCCCTGCGTTTGAGATTGGCATGTTGGCAGCAAAAGGGTCCCTTAAAGTGACCCGCCCGACACTGATGACCTATGTTCATGATCGTCCTATGTTGGAGAGTATGGCCAAGGATCTGATCGCGCGCGTTGAATCAGGGCAGGTGAAGATTGAGGTCAATCAGCGTTACCCCTTGGCTGATGCGGCACAAGCTCACATCGATTTGGAGTCGCGTCAAACGACCGGTTCAACGGTGTTGTTGCCTTAATACTGGCAGTGGGTGACTGGCCTTTAGCCTGTCATCCGCTCTTTCAGCTACTACAGGTTTGCAATGTTGGAGCCTTATCGAAGATGAGGCGAAATAGGTGTCAGGCTAAAGCCAGACACCTCTAGGAAGGTAATCGCGGCCTTGTTAAGACCGCTCCAACATTATTTGGTGCTAGTCACACACTCTTGATTTCACACCTCAATCGCTCAGCTTCGCTGCGCTGGTGGGTCACCATAATCAACATCTTCTGTTGTTCGGTTAATTGTCTATCGATCCAGTCCAAAACCTTCTGCTTAGTTTCGCTGTCTAAGCCTGTTAGAGGCTCATCCAGGACAATAATCGGTTCAGGACGCAGTAGGGTTCTGATGATGCCAATACGCTGACGTTGCCCGCCAGAGAGCTGATTAGGCATCTTGTTGAGATAGCCGAGCAGATCCAGTTCTTGCATCGCCTCTTGGATGCGTTTGTCCGGGTTTTGACGTTTATCCAATCCCAATCTCAAGTTCTGCTGGATGGTTAAGTGTTCAAAGAGATTATCCTCCTGAAACAGCATCGCGACAGGACGCTCTTCTGGAGGCTGATTAGTAATGACCTGATCATTGAAGCGCACTTCACCTGATTTAATCGGTGCAAAGCCGGCAATAGCCAACAGCAGGGTTGTTTTACCAATGCCGCTTTGGCCGAGCAGTGCGACTCTGGATTGGTCAGGGACATACAAGTCGTAACAGTACTCCCAATCGGGGTAGCTGACTATGAGGTTGTTGATCTGCAGGCCAAGGTTATTGCTCATGGTGAACACTGCGCTCCAGTAGAATTAATAGCAGGTAGCAAAGTCCCAACAGAATGACCGATGTGATAGCGGCCTCTGACATACGATAGGTACCAGCAAAGGTGTAGATCAGCCAGGGGAGGGTCGGTGATTCATAACTGCCAAATATAGCAAAAATGGAGACATCACCTAAGGCCAACAGAAGTCCCAAAGAGAAAGCGGCTAGTAGTGAGCGTCGAATAAACGGGTAGATGATGCGCACTCTCTCCAGCGGTGTGAGTTTTAAATTGCCTACTAGTTTTGCATATTGCGAATCAAATTGAATGAATCTTGGGCGTAGCTGGCTGAGCAAAAAGGGTAGCAGAACAAAGGCGTTAAGCAGTATTAGCATCAGTGTGGCGTAAGTCTCGAGTAGCCCACGGCTGATCAGCCAAATGTAACTACCGGTCGATAACACCATGGCTGGAGCGACCAGTGACTGATTGGCTAACCAACTGAATAGCGTCTCTTGTATCGGCTTAACTTGTTGGGCTGCTTTTCTGATGGGTGTCAGCAGTGCGATGGCGGTGAGAAGTGCCAACAGTGATGCGCTTAATGCGATGAGCAGTGAGACGCCCATTGCTTTCAACATGGCAGCGTAGGGGTAGTTAATTAGTGCCTCTTGATTGAGTGTGATGAACAGTGCAATTAACGGCCCTAATAGATAGACCCACCCCAGCAGGTAGAAAGCCAATTGAATAGGCACTTTTACCCCTTGCTCTAATCGATAAGCAGGCTGCTCTCGAGTGGAACCGAGCCAGTTCACTCTGCTGGCATAGATCAGGGCAAGATAGATAAGACCGGCTATCGCAAACTGCAGCCAGGCAAGGGTTAGCGCCTCGTTGAGGTTGAAGTCGTATTTAAGGGCTTGGTAGATGGCCAGTTCTAAGGTGGTGGCTTTAGGTCCACCGCCGAGCGTTAATACGATCGCAAAACTGTTAAAGCAGAGAATAAAGATTAAGCCCGCCAGTGTTGCGACCTGGCTCTTAATAGCAGGCCACTCAATGTGTCGAAGGCGTTGCCAAAAACTGAACTTAAGCTGGTCGGCTAATTGCTCTCGGTTTAAAGGGATAGAGCTGTAGCCCTGATAGAGAATACGAACGGCTAGCGGAAAGTTCAGATAAATATGAGCAATTAAGATTCCATTGAGGCCAAAGAGTTTCCACTCTTTTAACAGATCTATAAATGGCGATTGCGGTCCTAGCAGGTTGACGATGCCGGTAATCAATATGAGTGATGGCATCACGAACGCCAGCAGTGAGAGTCTTAGAAACTGATCTCTACCAGCGGGTCGCAAACGATGCAGGGCTCTTGCGATGGGTATTGCCAGTAGAAGAGAGCCCAAGGCACTTAACAGAGCTTGATAGAGGGTAAAACTTAAAATGTTTTGTAGGTATGTGTCTTGTAACAGTTCGGGGGTGAATCGGGTCTCTTCGAATCCGATCAACCCCCAAAAGGCGAGCACCGTCAGAGAGAGGGTGCCCAGATAAGCAACCGCACTCATCAGTGGGGTGAAAGTGCGGCCTATTAACATCAGAAGTGGTTCACGCGTTCGCTTTATTGTGAAACAGCTGTACGCCACTCACGAATCCAGCGAGCACGGTTTTCGGCCAGTTCGTCGCTGCCAAGGTTGATCTGCTGTGGGGTTACCAACTGCTCAAACGCTTCTGGTAGCTCCACATTATCAATAACCGGTAGCATCCAGTTGGTCACTGGTAGGATCTGCTGCGCTTCGTTTGAGATTAGAAACTCAAGGAACTGGTTCGCTAATTCAGTTTGATCGCTGTATGCGCTGATCGCGGCCACTTCAACCTGTGCTACATGTCCGTCTGTAAACTCTGCGGCCTTGTACTGATCCTTACCTTCAGCAACAACGTGGTATGCAGGCGATGTGGTGTAACTCAAAACGTAGTCAGAACCGCCCTCTAGGAACAGACTGTAAGCTTCCCACCAACCTTTGGTGACGGTAACGGTCTGCTTAGCTAGATCTGCCCATGCAGTCGCCGCTTCCTCACCGTACGCTTTATTAACCCAGGTCATTAACCCCTGGCCTGGCGTTGACGTACGTGGGTCTTGGTAGATAACTGAGGCGTCGGAAGCTAAGAGTTCAGCAAAGCTTGTTGCTGGCGCTTGGATCTTTTGCGCGTCATAAATGAATGCAAAATAGCCGTAGTCAAAGGGTACAAACTGATTATTGTTCCAGTTTAAGTCGCTGGTGATCTTTGAGGTGTCGACGCTGTGAGATTGAACCAGACCCAGTTGCGTAGCTTCTGTCATCAAACCGTTATCAAGGCCAAGCAGTACATCGGCTTGGGTGTTGGATTTCTCGACACGTGCGCGATTCAGAATGCTGAC
The DNA here is from genome assembly GCF_013282925.1 of Marinobacterium sp. xm-g-48. NCBI lineage: Bacteria > Pseudomonadati > Pseudomonadota > Gammaproteobacteria > Oceanospirillales > Oceanospirillaceae > Marinobacterium > Marinobacterium sp. xm-g-48. The sequence continues at coordinate 246,089 of NZ_WBYQ01000002.1, read as the reverse complement.
ACCATCCTCTGCTGCGACGAAATTAAGAGTACAACCACATTGTGCTTCAAAGGCTGTTTTGAGCTGAGGGCCTGGACCCCACTCAGAGACGAAGCTGTCGTAGGTGTACACGTTAAGTTCGGGCTTATCGGAAGCGACTGCCGCAAAAGAAGCAGTTAACATTGCACCGGCAACAGATAATTTGAGTGTGGTTGCTGAATCCATCAAGAAACTCCTGTAATTTAAAAAACTTAAACATCCATTATTAAGTTAGGCGTTGAATGATACTAAGTGAGCTAGAGGCTGTCATTGCATCTAGGGCGGTTTCGGGAAGTTTGTCGCAATTAATTTCAGACAAAATTCCTTTGAACAGTCAGATAGCACCTCTTGATACGTCTGCTACGCGTCATAGGATGTATCTACTTGAGGAAAAAGGGGAGCGGTTTGTTGTTAGGGCAGAACCTGACAAAGAGACCCTCCCAGGGGTGGACCCGTTTCGTGAGCGAAACATTCTTGATGCCATCGCTCATTTTCAATGGTCCCCTAAGTTAATGATCAACGAGCCTCAGCAGGGTGTGTTGATTATGCGTCACGCAGGAGAGTGCTCAGGCGTGCTCTCATCGGCTCAAAAAACGGTTCTATTGAAGGCTATCACTGAGATGCAGAGCCTTACTGAACTGCCCATGTTAGATTATGCTGCGCTATTTCAGCAGTATCGAGACGAGTTGCGTGATTCAGGACATCAACAGTTAACTGATGAGACTGAGCAGCAACTACTCTCCCTTCCTAACATGCCTAGGGTGTTAGTTCACCATGATCTTCACCCGGGTAATATTTGCTGGCAGAATGGCGACGCCACCATTATTGATTGGGAGTACGCAGGCGTTGGAATCGCATGGTTGGATTACGCGGTGTTAATTCGAGATCTAGGCTTTACCGCAAGTGAGTTGATGCAGTTGCCTCTGTTGAACGCTTTTGACGAGCAGGCGTTAACCCACTGGCTGGCCCAATCAATTCAGGTGGTCGATCAGCTTGAGATGCTCTGGTCACATTATAAATCACAGGTTACAGGTTAAGGGTAATTAGAATGAACATGAATGAATTATTGGAACAGATTAAACAGGCACCTGAGAGCGTAGAGTTCGCTGAGGTGATGGCGGTTATTGATGCATCGTTTGACCATAAACCTTCTGCTTTTGTAAACGGTGATCTAGAAAACTCAGCAGAGCAAAACCAGGGCTCGGCTAAGATTTTGAGCTTTGCTAAGCTGAATAATCTTTCTGAATCAGAGACGCTGGCCTGTTTTGGTACTTACTACCGCGATGATGTGTTGGGTAATCCTGAAGGAACCGATCACGGCAATATTCGTAATTTCATGAATTCGGGTTGGGCTGGCGTTCAGTTACCTGAAGGTGTGTTGACGGCTAAGTAGGCTAATTCGCCTCATCTTCGATAAGGCTCCAACAGGTTGCGTCGAAACATGGCTGTTCCTGTTGGAGCGGTCTTGAAAAGGCCGCGATGCTCTCCTTCAAGGTTTCTTGCTAAGCTTGACACCTGTTCGCCTCATCTTCGATAAGGCTCCAACAGGTCGCTTCGCCCTTTGGGCTAGCTCCTACAATAAGGTTGGCATGTTGGAGCGGTCTTGAAAAGGCCGCGATGCTCCAACAAGTTTATTCACTCTCTTTCAGCGCATCGGTCGCTTTTTTCCGCAACACCAAAGAGTAGAGGTCGGTTCGACGGTCCTTTCCGTTGGTCACTGACCCTTTCTCCCTGACGTCGTACAACGAATCCAAGTTTAAATCGGCTATCAGTGCCATCTCAGTATTAGGTGTACTCTCCGCGATGATCGCATCGTGCGGGAAGGCGAAATCAGACGGCGAATAGACAGCCGACTGAGCATATTGGATATCGACATTGTGTACCTGCGGTAGGTTGCCGACACTGCCTCCGATGACAACATAGATCTCATTCTCAATAGCGCGCGCCTGTGCACATCGCTGTACTCTAAGAAATCCGTTCTTTGTATCTGTCCAGAAAGGGACAAAAAGAATGTCGATGCCCTCATCACGCAACAGTCGACCCAACTCAGGAAATTCAACGTCGTAACAGATCAGAATACCGATACGACCCGCATCAGTATCAAAGGCCTGCAGTGTGTCACCACCCTCAATGACCCAGTCACGACGCTCGTGCGGTGTGATGTGGAGCTTCGGTTGCACCTCTATGCTGCCATCACGACGGCATAAGTAGGTATTGTTGTAGAGAGTGTCACCTTCCAGTACCGGGATGCTGCCCGAGATGATGTTGATGTTATAAGCGACGGCAAAGCCAGAGATCGCTTCAATGGTTCTCTCGGCATAGCCTGCTAGGAATCTGATCGCCTCATATTGATTCTCTTGATTGCCGAGCCCCATGAGCGGGGCGTTAAAGAACTCTGGGAACATAATGAAGTCGGCCGTGTAGTCGGCCATAGAGTCGACAAAGTACTCAACCTGGGTTAACCAGTGTTCAAAGGATTCTGTGGTGCGCATCTGCCACTGTATGGCGCTGACGCGAACGGATCGTTTTCTGAAGTTTTCGGCTTGCAGAGACTCATCTTCTGGTTCGTAATCGATGTTGATCCACTCCAGCAGAGTCGCGAACCCTTTAGATCGCTCATCCTCTGGCAGGTAGTTTCGAAGAATACGTTTCACTTCAAAGTGGTTAGCAAACTGGAAACTTAGAATGGGGTCATAAGCCTCACGTTTGCGCACCGCTTCGATGTACTCTTTAGGCGTCATCTCTTCAGCGTGCTTGTAGTAGTTTATGATGCGCCCACCCGCTAAAATTGATCGTAAATTCAATTGGATACAGATCTCTTTTCGAGCATCATATAATCTTCTGCCCAATCGATATTCACGATAGTCTGGGTGCACAAATAGGTCCAAACCGTAGAGTGCATCGCCTTTCTTATCGTGTTGGAAGGTCTCACGTCGACCGATCAAATCGTCGTAGGTGTGGGCTCGAGTGAAGCGGTTATAAGCACATTGAACAGAGAGCGCGCCAGCCACAATGGTGCCGCTATCTTCAATGACAATTTGCCCTTCAGGAAACTGTTTTAGAAGAAGAGCAAGGGACTCTTTTGGCCAACTGCCACCCAGATCATCGTAGACGCGATCCATCAACTCGACCAGTTGATCCAGATCGTCCAGGGTTAGGTTGCGCAGTTTCAGTTGAAGATCTTTCGGGTTTTCGTAGCTCATAAAGGTCTCTCGAACAAATTAAGCACTGTTTAGATAACTTAAGCATAGACCTGTTATGGGTTTTCTCGAAGTTTTATTTACAATGGCGTTTGTGATTATTGGAGGGATACTGTGTCATTGCCAACCCCACCGGACGCTATGTTTCCGGAACTCTTTCTTGCCATTCAACGTTCAGGTCTATTTCCTGACTCTAAAACCTTTGTTGATCTAGTGCCTACGGCCTCATCTGATGAAATAAACCAAGCATTCATAGAGTGTAAGAGTGAAGTTGGGTTTGAGCTGGCTGACTTTATTCCACGTTTCTTTAAGCGAGAAGCCCTTGAATCCTCGGTATCAGAGCGGGGGAGTATCAATCCTCATGAGCACATCGAACAGCTCTGGTCTGTGTTGAAGCGCCCGTCAGATCAGCATGTAGAGGGCAGTAGTTGTATCCCACTGCCTAATCCCTACATCGTGCCGGGTGGGCGATTTAATGAGATCTACTACTGGGATAGCTACTTCACCCAGCTGGGTTTAGTAGAGTCAGGTGACGTGGAAACTGTTCGCCATATGGTGGAGAACTTTGCACATCTTATCGAGACACTCGGTTTTATACCCAACGGCAACCGAAGCTACTTTGCCACACGAAGTCAGCCACCGTTTTTTGCTTTGATGGTCGATCTGCTAGCGAATCAAACCGATGAATCGGTATTGGCTGAATTTCTACCCCATATGATGCGTGAGCATCTTCTCTTCTGGATGGATGGCGCTGCAAAACTCTCTGTTGGTGAATCCAATCGTCGTGTTGTTATGACCGAAAAAGGGCCATTGAACCGCTACTGGGATGACGCCGCCACACCGCGTCAGGAGAGCTTCAGAGAGGATGAGTCGCTTGCTAAGGCTTCTGATAGAGATGAAGAGACCCTTTATCGAGATCTAAGAGCGGGGGCTGAATCGGGTTGGGACTTCTCATCTCGATGGTTCAATGGTGAGGATCTCGGTTCCATCTCAACGTCAAACATTATTCCTGTGGATCTTAACTCGCTATTGGTCATGGTAGAGAGAGTCATTGCAAAAGCAGCGTCGATCAAAGGTTTACCAGAACTGTCCAGCCACTATGAGCAGTTGGCTAATCAGCGTACCGATGCGATTGAATACTACTTCTTTAATGACGACCTTGGTTGTTATGTCGATTTGGACCTAGATGGGTTTAAACTGAGAGACCATCAGTCACTGGCGATGAGTTTCCCGCTATTTGCAGGTATTGCATCACCACAGAGAGCCGCTTGCGTCGTTGCTAAGTTAAATGAAGAGTTTTTAAAACCGGGCGGTTGGGTAACGACCAATGTTGAGTCGGGAGAACAGTGGGATTCGCCGAATGGCTGGGCCCCTTTGCAGTGGATCTGTTTCCAAGGTTTAAAACATTACCAGTTTGATGAGTTGGCAGAAGAGGGCGCTAAACGCTGGCTGAGCACCCTAGAGCTAGTCTTTAGCCAAACGGGCAAAATGTTGGAGAAGTACAATGTAGTCACACCCGGTGAGATCGCCGGTGGCGGTGAATATGCCGTTCAAGATGGTTTCGGTTGGACGAATGGGACTTATTTGGCACTAAAGCGCGCAATGGAGACTTAATTTTGGCACAATCATTGCTTAGTGTTTTGGATAGATCATAAAAGGAATGGATTAAATGAAAACTGTAATTATGGCCGGTGGCTCCGGTTCACGTTTATGGCCACTGTCTCGCTCCCTCTATCCGAAACAGTTTCTAGCCTTGGCAGGCCAACAAACCATGCTGCAGACAACGGCTTCACGTGTGGACGGTATCAGCGATGGAAAGCCGTTGGTGATCTGTAATGAGGAGCACCGCTTCATCGTTGCAGAACAGATGCGTGCGATGGATGCCCAGGCCGATATTCTATTGGAGCCAGTCGGTCGCAATACGGCACCGGCCATTGCATTGGCTGCACTGCAGGCACTGACTACCGAAGATGACCCTTTGCTACTGGTGTTAGCGGCGGATCATGTCATTGAGAATGTCGAGGTTTTCCAGCAGCAAGTGAACAGAGCCAAACCCCTTGCTGAAGCGGGTGCTTTAGTGACTTTTGGTATTGTCGCCACGGGTCCTGAAACCGGCTATGGTTACATTCGTCGTGGCGCTGCTGAAGCAGAAGGCTATCAGGTAGCGGAATTCGTTGAGAAACCAGATCTTGAACGTGCGCAAGCTTATGTAGATTCGGGTGACTACTACTGGAACAGCGGTATGTTCCTATTCAAAGCGTCACGTTACATCGAAGAGTTGGGTAAACACCGTCCAGATATCCTAGATGCTTGCACCGCTTCATTAGAAACTCTTACTCCGGATCTAGATTTCGTGCGCATTAATGAAGAGGCGTTTAAAGCCTGTCCGGATGAGTCGATCGACTATGCGGTGATGGAGAAAGCTGACAATGTTGTAGTCGTGCCAATGGATGCCGGTTGGAATGATGTGGGTGCCTGGTCATCGCTTTGGGAAGTTACCCCTAAGGATGGCGACGGCAATGCCGTCAGTGGTGATGTCATGACCCACAACACCCAAGACTCCTTGATCAAATCGACCAGTAAACTGGTTGCGACTGTCGGTGTTAAAGATATTGTTGTGGTTGAAACCAAAGACGCAGTGTTGGTGGCAGGCAAGGATCAGGTGCAAGACGTTAAAAAGATCGTTGAGCGCTTAAAAGCAGAGGGTCGCAGTGAGTATGAGCTGCACCGTGAAGTCTACCGTCCATGGGGTAAATACGACTCCATTGATAGCGGCGAACGTTACCAAGTTAAGCGCATTACCGTGAAGCCGGGTAATAAACTCTCGGTTCAGATGCACCACCACCGTGCTGAACACTGGATTGTTGTGTCGGGTACGGCTCGTGTCGGGCGCGATGACGAAGAGATCATGCTAACCGAGAATGAGTCGGTCTATCTCCCGGTTGGCTGTGTTCACTGGTTAGAGAACCCAGGCAAGATCCCACTAGAGTTGATTGAAGTTCAGTCAGGTTCTTACCTAGGTGAAGATGATATTGTCCGTTTTGAAGATCTCTACGGCCGTTCTTAACGCATTTGTAATTTGAGTGTGTGACTCTAGCTAGCTGTTAGCAGAGATACAGACTTAACGATTAGGATTTTTATATGACAAAGATAGCGGTTGCAGGCCTAGGTTATGTGGGCATGTCCAACGCCGTTCTTTTGGCTCAACATAATGAAGTGACAGCCATAGATCTTGATGAGAATAGGGTAGCCCTGGTCAATGACCGTAAAGCGCCTATTGAAGATACTGAACTTGAACTCTATTTAGCCGAAAAAGCATTAAATCTGGTTGCAACAACGGATCCGGAAACGGCGTATGCAGGTGCTGAATACGTCATTGTCGCGACACCCACCGATTACGATCCGGTGACTAACTTCTTTAACACTCGCTCAGTTGAAGCGGTGATTTCAGATGTTATTCGCATTAACCCGGAAGCGACGATCGTCATTAAATCGACCATACCTGTCGGATACACTCGTAATCTGCGTGAAGAGTTCAATTCACCCAATATTATCTTTTCGCCAGAGTTCTTACGTGAAGGTAAGGCGCTGTACGACAACCTATACCCATCACGTATCGTGGTAGGTGAGCGGTCTGAGCGTGCAGAGAAGTTTGCTGCAATGCTCGTTGAGGGGGCTCTTAAAGAGGATATCGACACACTATTCACCGGTAGTACCGAAGCTGAGGCGATCAAACTCTTTGCCAATACCTACCTTGCAATGCGTGTGGCCTATTTCAATGAGTTGGACACCTACGCGCTGTCACACGGCTTGGATACGCGACAGATCATAGAAGGGGTAGGGTTAGACCCGCGTATCGGCACTCACTACAACAACCCAAGCTTTGGTTACGGTGGTTACTGCCTGCCAAAAGATACCAAGCAGCTACTGGCTAACTACAATGACGTACCCAGTAACTTAATCGGTGCGATTGTTCAGTCCAACACCACCCGTAAAGATTTTATTGCGGACTCTATTCTTAAGCGCAATCCAAAGATTGTCGGGCTCTACCGTCTTGTCATGAAGTCTGGATCGGATAACTTCCGCGCCTCTGCTATTCAGGGGGTGATGAAGCGCCTGAAGGCAAAAGGCATTGTGGTCGTTGTTTATGAGCCAGTGCTTGAAGAGGATCTATTCTTCAACTCCATCGTTTACAAAGACTTGGATGCATTCAAAGCCGATGCGGATGTGATCGTCTGTAACCGGATGGATGAAGAGTTAGAAGACGTTCTTGATAAAGTCTTTACCCGCGATATATTCAATAGCGACAGTTAGTTTTTAACTAATAAAAAAGGTGGCCAGCTAAATAGCTCGCCACCTTTTTTGTTGTTACTGGACCGGTAAAAGAGTGGCCCTATTTAAATATTCTTTAAGCTTACTTTGATGGCTCTTGCAAAGAGTCGAAAAGGACCAAGCTTCTCGTTCGCCAGCTCTAACCCCCAAAGTTGTCGTTCAAACTCATCGAGTGATTGATTTTTAAACACCGATTGAGGCGTAAACAGACCCTGGGAAATTGGAAGCTCTGTTAGGGTGCGCTCATCTTCGATGGACTCATACTCGCTTCCAAATAGCTTTAGATCCCCATCGATCACCCCTAAAAGCTCAGGCCAGCGTTTTACCCAACCAATATTTGATGTGAAGTTAAGTTTGGTAAACCAGAGCGGGTGTAGACGAGATCCTCGGTTTGAGAGCTGATCTTCTCTATTTAATACCCCCGATTTTTGAGTAATCAATGCCAGTGGCAATGCGACGGGTGCTGATAAGATCATAAGCATAGATGCCACTAATCGTTCGCTGGTATTCGTTTTAACCAATGAGCTGCTGGGTATGATCGGACTAATTAATGCAGGATCTGCAATCTGTATAACACTCTGGTGTTTCAAGTCGACCAGTAAACTGCCCATCGCAATTGAGTCCGTTAAACTGACGTCCTGTCCAACATAAGTACCTGGAAATACAATAGCTCGATTCAGTTGAGCGCCTTTATCGACCATAGAGCCTGCCTCAACCGCCGTTTGAGACAAGGTTGCGTTCTGATCAATCATTACATCTCTGCCGATGTAGAGAGGTCCTTCAATTGAGTCTGAGCGACTTGAACTGAAGGTCGGTGTCGCTAGCCATTTGTCATCGTCTGCACGCAACCCCCTAGGAACTAGGCCATAGTGATCGCCGTTTAGCAGAGCAAAATAGGCTTTTACGTATGCATCCAGTGACGCGAGTGAGTTGGAATCACGCTGTTTATCTTCACTTCGATTCCACTCTAGGGTGTTTAGCTGTTCAACCGATTCAGAGTCCAGCGTTAATAGATTACTAATCGCTCCCTGTTCTGTTTTGACGGGCAAAACATCGGCTCGTGCAGCAATCATCTTACCTGTCATTGAAAAGTGCATCCTACTCCAAAAAGCGAGAGGCGGCTCTTCACCGGTTGATAAATGGTAGTTAAGTTTTAGCCCCCAATGATCACCATTGGGTACCGCTTTTTTAATCAGATCAGCGAACTGATTGATCACAATATCTACCTCTTTAACACCCATATCACAGAGCTGCTCAAGCCAGAACTCTAGGGGTGTTTTACCAGCAATGGGTAGCAAACAGATAGGGTAGCGATCATTGAGAGGAGTTAGCTCTTTCCCTTTTCGATCAGCGAAAAGAATGGCACGTTCAATGGTCATTAGTAGGCTCCTTTACCGCTAACTACAGCAGGTATGGTTTTAGCGATCAGCTTTACATCATTCATTGCTGATTGCTGGTTTACATAGGCAGTGTCCAACAGAACCTGCTTATCAAAGGGGAGGTCTGATCGACCTGAGATTTGCCACAGACCTGTTAAACCAGGCATAGCTTCTAAACGAGCGCGGGCTAGCACCGGGTACTGAGCGACTTCAGCTTCTAGAGCGGGTCTCGGGCCAACCAGCGACATATCACCGATCAACACGTTATAGAGTTGTGGTAGCTCATCAATACTGAGTCGACGGATGATGCGACCTATCGGTGTAATGCGAGGGTCTTTTTTCATTTTGAAAATGACGCCGTCAGATGATTCATTCTGTTCCATTAGTGCCGCTTTACGTGCGTCGGCATCGATATACATTGAACGGAACTTCCACATTCTGAACAGCTTGCCTCGGTGTCCTACCCGGACTTGAGAGTAAAAGAGAGGTCCAGGCGAAGTGACTTTTATCCCTACAGCAACGGGAATTAACAGCGGTAATAGCAATAGCAGCCCCAAACCGGCGCCTAATAAGTCAATAGATCGTTTTAAAATGCTTTGCATTTTGCATCGCAATAGCCACAGAGATGACTTGGTTCGTATTGATAGGCGCTTAATGCGGGTTGACCATCCCCACTGTCTTAAAATCGTATTGATACGTGAGTTTCGTTTCTCGTCACTGTTAGGGATTTGATAAAGCGTTCCTACGAAGGTTTTAAAAAATCGCATTGGAGAGAAGAGGACGCTGTGTCTTAGGCGAGATAAGTTAAAGCCCTCACTCACCTCAAAAATAGCATCAAACAGTGGATGCCCCAAAGTGACCAACAGAGGTACTTCACACTTTGATTTTACTCGAGACATTAAACGCTCTTGAAGGGGAGTCTCGAGAGCGAATAGTACCGAGCTTGGGTTTTTCTCTTTGATCTTATCTAAAAACCATTGTGTGCTTTTATCGTATTGTGTATCGCAAATAGTGATCTGGAGATTTAGGTTAGGGTAAAGTTTAGTAATCTCGAGCTCTGTTTTATGCGCGGCTTTTTTATTGTCTGTGAACAAAATGACCGGTTTTTCAAACGCTTCAAGTGATAGCAGTAGCTCTCGATAGAGTGATGAGCTGTTTGCTGACGGCATTTGTCCACGATTAATCAGGTTCATCGATACATTGATACCACGCCCGCGAGGGATGAGCAGATCGACAGATGAAAATGCCTGCTTGAGATCTGCCTGCTCATTCGCCATTGAAAGCCCTGCAGCGTCAATGAAAGAGACTGTTTGACTGCCACTGCTTTGGCGAAGTGAGAGTTCAATGTACTGACGAAAATCTGATTCATTGATTGGAGTGATTGATTCTAATATCTGCATATCATGCACCAACCTTTGCGTTTGAAATTTTCGATGCCTTATCAATCAATTCGGCCTCTTCATCCGTTGTGAAGCTTAAATTTGATTGAATTAGAACGGCGATAGCCGATGGATCAACTTTGGCGGTTCCATTGGAAACTGCCTTAGCGGCCTCAGAATCCCAGCAACAGTGACAAAGATCTTTGCTTGTTTCGTAGTGGTTTGATCGGTTAATACCTAGCACTCGTGTCACATACATGCCGTACAGAATGTACTCAGACACAGTCAAAGAGCGCGCAATCGCTCTTGTCCAGTGAGTACCGGTTTCTCTGCTAATGTCCCTTAACATAGCCATCAACGTCTCTCGATCCCATGTGATCAACTGTCCAACGTAATCAGAACCCGCATAAGCTGTGTCGCAGCCGAGCAATTCTCCAGCTTTCGCATGCCATTTAAGGTGAACACCGTAGTCCATATCCCCTGGAATAGAGTGCAGACGTGTGCGTCCTGACTGTTCAATTAAAGAGAGGTCAAGCGGGCGTATGAACTGTAGATCTGAGTCCACAAACATTAAGGTTTTAGCCTTAGTGGAGAAGCCTGCGCTTAGTTTTGTAATCTGTTGCATGACCCAACCGCGTGTTGGAAAACCCCAAGCCCCCAACCACCACTTGTTCGAAAATGGGAGTTGAATAAATGAGTCTGGTACGACAGATTCAACACTGACTACTCTGCGTCGCTCGTTTACGAGCGTTAAAAACTTTTTGAGATCACGTTTAGGAACAATCAAGACATGTTCGTAGATTGAATCAACGAATCTATCCACCGATTCGCACAATCGTTTACAACGATCTAAGTCCGGACCATACGAACAGGTGATTAGCGCCAGTTGATCAGATTGAGAGTTTGAACTCATTACTCACTCCAGTATGCATTTACTGGTGATTAGCATTAATCGTGCCAACTTATATTCATTTATATGAATACATTGGCACGAAATATGCTGTAGAGGTTCAATCGATCAATGTTTGGGTTTACGACTGATGATTTCTCGACTTAAGCACTTTCTAAATAAGGATGCTTTTTTAAAAAATATAATGGTGCTGGCCAGTGGCACGGCGCTGTCTAATGCTTTAACGCTTCTATTTTCATTGGTCATTACACGACTGTATGGTCCTGAACAGTATGGTTATTTAGGTGTTTTCACCTCGTCAATTTATATGTTTGCCCCTGCCATTGCTCTGACCTTACCTATGTCTATCGTACTGGCGAAAAGCGATGCCGAGGCTTGGAAATTGGCTAAGCTATCGCTGTTTATAAGCTTATCTCTATCGACCACTTTACTCATAAGTTTGCTGATCTTTGAAAAAGAGGTCCTGACATTAATAAATGCCGAGTCCCTTATTGGTTTGGGTTGGCTACTACCTGTGGCTATTTTTATTGCTGCGATATTCCAGGTTAATGAACAGTGGCAGATTAGAACTAAGAAGTTCTCCAACCTGGCAAAATCACTCAACATTAGGGCGCTGTTTATTGGAGTGAGTCAAACCTTGATGGGTTTGATTAAAGCCACCGGTGGATGGTTAGTCCTGTTTTATACCCTGGGTATGATGATTCAAAACCTCTATCTAGCGAAGCGATCTGGTCTATCCACTGAGTATGTCACTAAAGATTCCTATCGTGATTTGCTCAAACGCTATTACGATTTTCCAATCTATCGCGCACCACAGGTGCTATTAAACTCAGTCTCGTTGGCTGCGCCTACGTTGATGTTTGCCTGGGCGTTCGGATCAGCTGCTGCAGGTTATTACACCATCGCCTTCGCGCTGTTGACTGTACCTGCAACCTTGTTGGGGAAAAGTGTAGGGGACGTCTTCTACAAAGAGGTTGTTGATAGGGTAGAGCAAAAACAGACTATCACCGCACTTCTTAATAGAACGACGAGAAATTTATTCTTATTGGGCATATTTCCTTTTGGTTTCATCGCTCTACTTGGGCCTAGCATTTTCGCTCTGCTTTACGGCGAAGAGTGGAAAACGTCGGGAGAATTTGCACAATGGATTGCCCTGTGGTTATTGATGATGCTGGCCTCAAGGCCTGCCATTGCATCAGTCCCCGTTCTAGGTCTGCAGGCTCATCTGCTTGCTCATGAAATCGTTTCACTCTCTGTTCGGGTGTTAGCCATCTACCTTGGCGTGCTAGCACAAAGCCCACTTCAATCGATCATCTATTTAAGCATTGCTAACGGTTTTCTCTACGGGACTTTAATCCTGTTTGTCTACCAAAAATCCAAACGCTGTAGTGATTTAACAGGAACCCAATGATGAAAATTCTGCTATTTAATTCTGTCTTCTTTCCTACCAAGCTAGGAGGTGCTGAACAGTCAGTTTATAACCTAGCGGATGGTCTGGTCTCCATGGGTTATGAGGTGGCAGTAGCCAGTATCGTGAAAGATCCCAGCTTGGTTGGTTCTCGGCGTTTAGAAAATGGCGTAAAAGCCTTCTACTTCCCAGATAGAAACATCTACTGGCCTTTCGTAACGCTAGAAACACCCAACAAAGTTAAACGTGTTGCTCAGAAGCTTGCACAACGTCTTCTGGATCTTAGTAATTTTCGTTATCGAAAAGATATTTTATCCGTCATTGATCAGTTTCAGCCAGACATTGTGCATACCAACAATCTTAAAGGAATCAGTGTATTGGTTTGGAAGATTGCTAAGCAACGAGGCTGCAAGGTCGTTCATACCTTGCGGGATTACTATATACAGTGTCATCGAGAGTCGAGAAGAAAAAATGAGATAAATTGCGAAGCAATTTGCAAGGAGTGTAGATGCTATTCGACGCCAAAAAGGTGGGGTTCTGAGCGAGTCGATGGCATCGTAGGGATTAGCAATTTCATCTTAAATAGCCACACCGAAGACGGTTACTTTAAGAAGAGTCATCAGCGAGTTATCTATAACAGCATCTCCCCTAATGACAATTTTGAAGAACAGTCACAGACTCCTCGGTCGAGTGAGGCGAAAGTCTTTGGTTACATTGGTCGTTTGGAGTACGACAAGGGTGTAATGCAGTTGGTTGATCGCGTGAAACAACTGCCTGAAGGGAGTGATTACCGCTTCGTTTTTGCCGGAACTGGTGAGAAAAGGATTGAGTCACAACTGGAGAGTGATCCAGCCATTGATTATAGAGGATTTACAAAACCTGCTGATTTCTTTGCAGAGATCGATGTGCTGATTGTTCCCTCCTTATGGTATGAGCCTATGGGGCGCGTTGTCATTGAAGCCTATGCCCATGGCATACCGGTAATGGTTCATGGTGCTGGTGGATTGCTCGAGCTCGTCAGGCAGGGAGAGACAGGTCTTGTCATAGATATTAACAGCCAATCAGAGTTTGAATCAGCACTGCAAACCTTTGGTCAGTTGGATTACGAAACACTCTCTAGGCACTGTTTAGAACAAGCAAAAAATTACTCTAACCGAGAAATGCTCTCTAAATACAGTGAACTCTATCAGGCTATTTGATTTGCACTTTGCAAAACTGGCAAGGTTTTTGCTTATTGCTATCTGAGAATTAATGATTAGGTAGCAGTGTGCAGGATAAAACCCGAGAGAGTAGTGAAGTATTTGCTGATTTTACGATCAGTCGAATTCCTCATAAAACTCTCTCTAGTCTCAGTGTTGAACAACTCAACGACGTCAGGTCGGCACTGGTCGCTCAGTCCACCGAAACACGACACAGTCTAGATATCCGCATTCGACTCCCGCTTTTTTTTAGAGCCTACTATCTCGTTCTGTTTGCAGGTCGTGATCGAAGACGTAAAACACACAATTTAGAGTTGAACCGGATCGAGCGTTTGCCCATTGGTTTACGACGAACTGTCTACCTGCTGGTGTCTGGCAGTTTAATGATGACCGCTCTTATTGTATTGGCTGCAGCTCTCTATCTAATCAAAAGCTTTGCTGGTATCGATTTGATGCCCAATTCTCATCTTAGTGATTATCTGCCTTTTGATCTGTTTCAGGAGGCTAAGGACCTGTTAGGTCTCAAAGGAACGTCAAATGAAAAGTGATCTACTGAAGCTTTTGTTACCGATAACAACGCTGTTTTTAGCGGGTTGTTCTGGTTTTGAACGAACCATCGATGTACCAGAGAGAACACTGTTAACGTCGATTGACGAATACAACACTTCATTGAATAAACGCTCACTGCATATTTTTGATCCACTCAATATTGAGCCGCGGGTTAATCAACTTCAGCTTGAGAGAAGAGCTGACCAATTTACCCTGATTGCTGACTGGACAACCCTAAAGGGTAAAGAGTATCGAGGTGTGCCCAGTACAGATTATGCCGAAGAGGTCGTGCGTCGTTTTCTGGTAACGGCACCCAAGACAAACCTTGAAAGCCGTTTGCTAGCTGCCAATGACCTGGCGCAATTCTCCTCGGACTTCAGCTTTAAGCCACTATCTAAGCTCGATCCTTATCAATTAGATAGTGAGCAATTTCAGTTCGTCGCTGAGGATTTGATCTCTCTGCTAAACGCTTTACATCAACAGTCTGCACAGGTGAGGGGTTTTCAAACGATAGTGATTCTGACGGATTGGAGTGTCGTTGATGAAAATTTAGTCAATGCCATTAATCGATTGCGTCAGGCATATCGCTACCCAGAAGGCCACCTTATTCAATCAAAAACGCCTAAATGGATGTCGCCAAAAGAGTTAAAAGGTAGCTGTATCTATTTGATTGGAATCAGTAACTCTTTATCAAGATCGCTTATAGATCAGATCGGAGACTGTGGTTTTTCAAGTGCTGCAGACAAAATAATGCCGCCTGAACAAATGGCGCATTTTGTTGAGAGAGTACTTTATAAAGGACCTAAAGATAGTGATGGCGATGGTGTTTTTGATTACAAAGATCAGTGTCCAAGCACCGCTTTAAATGCGCTGGTCAACTTTAACGGTTGCGAGAAGTTTGCTGATGAGTAAGAGGGTAATGAATATGTTTAACACGAATAGCTCTGTTCTGAGCGCTCTCTGTCTGTTAATGGCATTCACGGTCAATAACGCGTCGGCCAATTCACTGCCCGAGCGTCAGCAGCGTCAAGCAGCGATTAATGCGGCTCCAACCGGTCAGGACTTACCCTTAGAGGAGGTCCCTTTGGGGGTTGTGAAAAGCTTAATCATCGATGAGTTACAAGAGCCTTCTGAGATAGAGAAAAAGATTGCAGAGACGCTGAAGCCGGTTGAGTTAACGGAGAAAAGCCGCGATTTGAAAACTCAGCCTTCGCTTGAGCAATTTGGCTATGACATGTTCACTACGCTTGCCACAACCTTTGCACCCGTTGCAGGTATTCCTGTTCCTGAAGATTACATCATTGGGCCAGGTGATACCTTTGTGCTGCAGATTTTCAGTGTGACCGATTTGGAGTATCGACTTGTCGTCACTCGTGAGGGTCAAATCCTGGTTCCAGAAATTGGCGCCATTCAAGTTGCGGGTCTCAATTTTTCAGACGCTAAACTGTTAATCAAAGAGTCCATTGATCGCGTCCGAGTCGGTGTGAAAAGTATCGTAACGCTAGCTGAGCTTCACTCCATTCAGGTTCTAATGGTCGGTGAAGTCAATCAACCAGGCACCTACACGGTGAGTGGTATGAGTTCGCTACTGAATACGTTGATTCAGGCAGGGGGGATTAAACGAACTGGTTCACTACGCTCCATTCAGGTTAAGCGTCAGGGCCGGGTTGTTGCAGATTTTGATCTCTATGATCTGCTTCTACGGGGTGATGACAGCGGAAATGCGTATCTGCGCCAAGGCGACATCATCTTTATCAAACCTATCGGAATGACGGCAGGTATTGCGGGAGAAGTGCATCGACCAGCAATCTATGAAATCGAGGAAGAGCAGAGCGTTACTGACTTGCTCAAACTGGCTGGTGGACTGTTGCCGACGGCTGCCAAAAGCACCGTTATGATAGAACGTATAGGTTCAAGCGAGTCCTATGAGTTGATCTCTGCCGATATGACGAAGCAGGGTGGGGATATTCGTCTGATCAATGGCGATCTGGTTAAGGTGCTACCAGTGATAGATCGTGTTGAAAATGTTGTGTTGCTTGATGGTCATCTGCTTAAACCCGGTGCAATGCAGTGGCGAAGCGGTATTAAAGTCACTGATCTGATTAAGGATGTTGCCACTCTTAAACAGGGCGCTGACTTATCAACCGCACTGGTAGAGAGAGAAAATCCTGTTAGCAAGAGAACAGAGGTACTCTATTTTAATTTAGGTAATGCACTCTCTAACCCATTTTCAGAAGATAATTTGACTTTGCAGGCGCGAGATCGAATTGTCGTTTTCAATACGCACGATCAGCGTGCAGATCAACTCAATAATCTGGTTAAGAGAATGGAGCGCGAGGCGTCTGCATCAGAGCTTTCACCTCTGGTTCGGATCAAAGGGTTCGTTCGTCATGGCGGCACCTATCCAATCGCCAATGAGATGCGCTTAACCGATTTGATTGAGTATGCTGGTGGCTTCCAGGTAGGTAGTGATCGCTCCTATGTAATTTTGTCGCGCACCGATGCTGACAGCTTAAAGGTGGATGTGACAGCGTTGGATTTAACAGAGAATCGCTATAACCCTAAATTGAAAGCAGGGGATGAACTCTTCTTGTTTGGCCGAGACAGTAAACGATCTGAGATTTTAAAAGGTCTACTTGAGAAGCTTCGCCAGCAAGCTTCGATCAATAC
Organism: Marinobacterium sp. xm-g-48; assembly: GCF_013282925.1. Classification (NCBI taxonomy): domain Bacteria; kingdom Pseudomonadati; phylum Pseudomonadota; class Gammaproteobacteria; order Oceanospirillales; family Oceanospirillaceae; genus Marinobacterium; species Marinobacterium sp. xm-g-48. The sequence continues at coordinate 229,045 of NZ_WBYQ01000002.1, read as the reverse complement.
TCCTACACAAGTGGTTAAAGTGAGCGGATCAGTACGTTCTCCTGGCCTCTATCCCCTAGTGGCTGGAATGCGTATTGAGGATCTTGTGGTTGCTGCAGGTGGCCTAAAAGAGCAAGCATTCAACTCAGAGGCAACGCTAGCCCGTCGCTCAATTATCAAAGGCGATTATTCGCGCATAGATCAATACGATGTCTCTTTAATTCAAAGAGAAGGTATAAGCGAAGATTTAACCACTGTGTTGATACCCTCGGATCATCTGGTCATCAGACAAAAACCTGAATGGATCAGTAACCGTAAAGAGGTGACCATCGAAGGTGAAGTTCTATTCCCGGGCACATACACCGTTGATAAGCGTGAAACACTCTGTGGATTATTGCAGAGAGCCGGTGGCTTTACAGAGGACGCTTATCTCTTCGGTACGGTATTTACGCGTGAATCTGTCCGTCTTCGTGAACAACAGGCACTTGATCGCATGATGGGCGAGCTTGATGATCTGTTAGCGGATGTACATCTTTCACCAGGTTACCAAAAACAGGATAAACAGCCCGAAAACAACGGCGCAGAGGAAACTTTGAAAATCATCAAGCAACTGGCTCCTAAGCGTGCAGTAGGACGTATGGTGGTTGATATGGAGGCCGCTGTTAAAAACTGCTCAGAGCTGTCTGATGTGGTTCTAGAGTCTGGAGATCGCATTAGGGTTCCAAAATACCAAGATGAGGTCTCTGTCGTCGGTCAGGTCTATTTTCCAACGTCACACAAATATCGAAAAGATAGAGCCTCATTGGACTACATCAATCTAAGCGGTGGTATGAAAGAGTTAGCGCAGCATGAGCATGCTTTTGTGGTACAAGCTAATGGAGAGGTGATGAGTGTTCGTTCTAAAGCATCGAGTTGGGGCTGGTTAGGTAGCGCTTCAAACGTCAAAGTGACTCCAGGGTCTACTATCTATGTGCCGTTGAGTGTCGATCGAATCAATGGTCGAGAGTTCACACAATCTTGGGTCGATCTGTTCTATAAATTGACCTTATCAGCCTCAAGCGTCAGTTATCTTTTTAAGGGTAATTAATTATGAAGAACACAAATGAACCACCTATTCATATCGATCAACAGGTGGATCTTTTAGAGTATTTAGACGCTGTACTCCGCTCGAAATATCGTCTGTTGATCGCGGCCATTTTTTCAGCAGCTGCTGTCTTTGGTTTATCAAAGTTTGTGGATGATAAGTTTACCGCATCAGGAATCGCGGCTGTGAATATCAATGAAAATCCAGGTGGCGTAGCCCCAGAAAGTTATCGAGGTAGCGATGCCTTAGGATTATTAGAGCACGACTTCATTATTGATGTTGCACCTAGTAATGAACTTGATCGCTTGTTAGCTAAGTTAAATAGCTTTGAGTTTACAAAGTATTTTATTGATAAGCGCGGACTGCTGCCGATGTTGTTTCCCAACGAATGGAATGCAGAATCTGCCTCATTTCGTGAGGGGTTTGTTCCAGATTATCGAGTTGCCACTAAGATTTTTAGGGAAGAGCACGTTGGCCACTCTCATGATGAAAAAAGTGGTCTCTTGACCGTTTATGCGACCACTCACTCATCCGATTATTCTGCAGAGATTGTTAATCACTACCTTGCTGATTTTAATGCGTTTATTAAACAGCGCTCTGTAGAGACAATGAATTCTCGTCGTGACTATTTAGAACGCCGTCTGAGTGAGGTAAATAATATCGAAGTGCAACGTTCTATTTATCGTTTATTAGAAGCACAGTTGGGTGTCGAATCGATGATCCATGCTCGAGAGAATTATCCTTTTGAGATGATACAGCCTGCTAATCCACCGCTTTACAAGTCATACCCGAGCCGAAAAAAGTGGACCGTATTAGCTTTTGTAGGGGTGCTATTTTTAGGCCTCTTCTTTGTAATTGGGCTCGTCATTCTAAGAAAAATGAACGCTGCACTTTCTGAATACAAAGCCCGAGTTGGAAAGGTTCAAGCAAAGCCCATTTCTGGTGATGAGGTTACATCTCAGACTTTTGAAGAGTGGATTGATAAATAGAGACTCTCTATGCATTCGCCAGTTTCTATAGTGTCTATCTGTGATTCTGATACTCGAGTCTATAGATGACACTCAGGGCAATGATTATTGATGCATGGGCTAGACCATGGATATAAATATAGTGCACGGACAGTAAAGAGTTGAAAATATCGGTAATTAGTTTCGCAATGGATGCAACAAAAAATATGTTAGCTTTCCCCGTATGCTGAATAATTAACCAGTTGGTAGTCACTGCTTTCTTGAGTGTATAGATCATCAGTGCCACATAGAGCAAAGCACCCGTTATGCCAAATTTAAATGCCACACCTATTAAACCGAGATCTGAGCTGTAGAACTTATACCAAAAGATCTCTTGCTCTGTGATTGTCGCTGCACTTTGTTGACCAAATCCAAAAAATGGATGGTCCATCACAGTGTTAAGAGCAATCATGTAGGAGCGATAGCGAACACCATCATCGGCCCCTTCCATAACGGCAAAATATTGTTGAATGGCCAGTGTATAAAGCGGAATGATTAGAGCCATACCCAGGAAAAGCAATCCCATGCGTGGCTTTCTTGCAAACCATAGGTGATAGAGAAGAACACCCAGAATCATCATTGCCGTTGGTGCTCTTGCTTGAATAATGGACCATATCCAAACGGAAACACAAAATGTGATGCCCCAACCCAATTTTGCTCTTAAGCTTTCGGAAGTCACCATTAGATAGGCTGAAATTATGGTCGTTAGAAATAGAGCTACCTGTGGCGCTTTTAATCGATATCCTCGATGCTCGTCATGCGTTGTCATCCCTTTTATAGTTGGGTCAGAGGAGTTGTAGGCAGCTTCAAGATCGATACGGAAATAGTGAAATACATAACTAAAAACAATGGCAGCAAACACCAACAGAACGACTCTATTAATGTCCTCAACTTTGTAACCAATTCGGTACAAGAAGTAGAGAGTAGGGGCAATAAACACAATCAGAAATTCACGTGATGCCATCATGCTGGGTAGCATTGACACACCAGCATTCACAGAGAATTGATAGGCCGGTAGCACAAAGGTGTAAGCCACAAATAGCAGGGTGGTGAACACCCAAAAACTCCATCGAAGGTTTTGCTCTTTAACGTTCAGTGCTGCAACCAGTGCAGAGTAGCCAAATAGAATAAAGGTTAGGAGAAAACCGACCTCCTGTAATCTATTGGCCATAAAGTAATAGGCACCCTTAAACGCTGTATAGAAGATGACAGCCAGTGCAAAGGTGATAAGGGCTCGAGTCGAGATGAACACAGGGTCGATTAAGCCGATAGCAGATTGATTTCGTTGACCATGAAACCTAGAACCCTATCCCAGGTGTACTTTTCACGTACCCGCTCACGACTCTTTTGTTCCAGTGTCTCCCATAGCCTTTGATCATGCAGCAAGCGATCAATTGAGTTCGCCATATCTGCAGCGGTATCGTCTATGCATAGGTGGGTTAAGTGGTCCGCATCTATGCCTTCGGCACCCACCGATGTGGTTGATATGGGAAGTCCTCTGCACATTGAGTTGAGCACTTTGACTTTAATGCCTGAACCAAATGTGAGTGGTGCAACAAACACACGAGAGCGTTTGAACAGTGGCTCTAGGTCATCAACAAAGCCTAGCAAGTGAATGTCTTGGATCTGTGCAACTCTGTCGACAAGACGTTGTGCAGGATTACCACCTGCGATGTCTAGAATCAGGTTAGGATTGTTGGCCTTTATCTCCGGCCACACTTGTTCAATAAACCAGAGTAAGCCATCAACATTGGCTTCCCAACTGAGTGTGCCTACATAGAGAAGTCGCTTCTCTGTCTCTTCAAATCTGATGCTAGGGAGAGCAAGTTGAGTATCATCCCCAAGGTGGTATGTCTCTCTTGCTAGAGAGGTGTCTGCTCCGATTTTGGAGAGATTGTCTATATCGTTGGGAGAAGCAAAAAATAGATCAGAGCGACGACAGACATCAGATTCAAACTTTGCAACGCGTTTGGCTTCGCAATTTGCGATGGTACGCATAACCCAATTATTACCCTCTTTGCCATAACGATCCCACATTAGGTAGGTGGCGTTATGAGCATGAAATATTACTTTGCCTGTAAAATGGTTGGGTATGTATTGAGCTGCTTCGTAGTGATCTACCAATATGATTTCTTAATCGTTCGCGATCTCTGCAATACGCTCTTTCAGTTTTTTTGAGCCTGACCTTAAGACATTAAGAGGGATCGATTTCAGATAGCTCTTAACCAAGTTTTTAGGTGAACGTGGTTCTTCAACCCTTTCAAAGAGTAACTCCTCTAGATCTATCAACTGCGAAAATTCAGTTACATGTTCACTCCCATATTTAAGTGGGCAGGCCAGGGCAACAGAGTAGTGGTTGGTTAGGTACTTCAGCATATTCCAACTCTTGACTCGCCCACCGCTATTAGCGGGGTAGGGAAGCTCTATGCTGATCATTAACAGTGTCTGTTTACTCATAATATTTCTCAAGTTGGCCTGTAAATTGCTTATCACTTGGCAAGTAATGGGTTTGCACCCAGCTAGTTAAAGCAATTTGTGTGCCACATAGAGAGGAATTAGATGAGAGCTCTGTCGAAAATTTTATTCATCTTAGGATATCTATCTGTTATCGGACCACCTCGAGCGTCTAATCTACAGACTATGGAAAAAGCGGAGGCTGGTGAGTTTAAGAATCAGCCATTGGTCGTTGTGCTGATTGTTGAATACTTAATGAGATCGGTGATGCTGTTGCTTATCTTTTTTGGCATCGAATTCGTTGTAGGGAAGGCAATTTATGAAACCTACTATCTGGATTACCTTGGCTTACTGATGCTCAGTGTTGGCGCGTTCCACACATTCAGTTATTACCTCTGCTTTGCCCTAATAAACCCTTCTAAGAAGATAGTTCGATTCAGACTCTATCGACTGCTAAGAAATCTAGCCTACTCTTGGTTGCCCGGAGTTGGGATTGCCGCAGTGATCTTTTTGGTAGAGTTTTTACAAGAGAAAGACCCTTTTACCCATTTTGAAATGGTGGTGAACGTTTATCTTATCTCAACTGCACTGGTGTTATTGATCGCTATGATTGAGTGGGCGCTAGTGAAACGTCATCCACTGGGCTTGGATGTTGAATAATAGTGAATTGATCAGATACGCAAGCGTATTCAAACTGTTGCAGATGAACTGAATCAAGGTTTTTAAGCGTCAAGCTGTGACCGCTTATATTGATCTGCTTTTGCACCAGTTGTAGCAGGGCGATGAATGAACCATCCAGCCGAGATAGGCCTTTGAGATCGATTACCCGAACTCTCTCCTCTTCAATTAACTCAATTAATGCACTTCTAAGATTTGATAAGTTTCTGTGAAGTGCATCACCCGATATTTGTAGGGTGTTTGAGTCGTTTAGATAACTAAACTCCAAAGGTATCTGCGGTAGCTGAGACTGCTTCTGCATTAGATCTTTATAGGGACGTATTTTGGTGAGGTATTGCCAAATAAATGCACGACCATCATGCCAATACCGCTTAAATAGACTCGTCTCTTCCCATATACGCCATAACCACTCTAAACCGCTGCGTTGAATCCAAAGAGGGGCCCTGTTTACTGTTCCTGCAACAAAATTGATGACCGCACCGAGATGTGAAATGACCGGAACATCAAGATCGTGGCGGTTTAGTTCGATCCATTGCTGGCCTCGTTTTGCCCCTAACGCAACAATTAATAGATCCGCATCTGACTGATTGATCTGTTTTATGACCTTGGGGTCGCTCATCTCATCCATGGATCCAAAGCCGGGGCTGTAAAAACCAACGACTTCCATGCTGCTGTTGTCTAATGCGATCTTTTTGAACGCTTCAGCTGCGGTACCATCGGGGCCACCAAAAAAGACCACTCGGATGGGGCGATCTGGGTTTCGATACTCTTGCCTAACCCTTTCAAACACTGAAGAGCCAGCGACGCGTTCTGGCAAAGGAATCCCTAGAGTTTTTGCAATCCAGATAAGCGGCATGCCATCTGCGACCACCCAATCTGAGTTGATGACTGAATCTCTAAATTGCGAATCATTTTGTGCAGTGATTGCAAAATTTAGGTTCGGTGTAGTGAAGAAGCAGCGCTCCTCTTTTAGCATCGCATCAATCAGATGATCTGTCGTCTCTTGCTCTGTTGTGCAGTCAAACGGCAGGCCCATAACGGTCCATACATTTCGCGTTAGATCACGTGCAATCGCTTCTTCTCGTGTCATGATTTGGCTCTATTAGAATAGTGATAGAGTGACTCGTCGATTCAGTTGACGGCCCTGTTCGGTTCGGTTATTTGCAACGGGTTGGGATTCGCCCATGGAGGCTGTGGCCAGTTTTTCAGCTGGATAGCCAATATCAACCAGTGTTAGTAGGACGGACTCGGATCGATTTAACCCCAGTTGATCATTGTATTGTTCACTTCGATTCCAATCGGTATGCCCATTCAAAATGATTGACGGACGCTGCTCACCCAGTGTCTTAACAAACTCTTTGAGTTTGACCCTTTCGGTTGGCGTCACTTCATGACTGTCGTTGGCGAAGTAGATGATCGGTAGCACAATGTTGACTACTGCTTGAGGCTGTAAAGGCGTGGCGATATTCGGCAACGAGTGCGAAAAATAGATTGTCTCGTTTTCGTTTTGTATCGGTTGTTGGCTGCAACCAGACAGGAGTAAACTGACCAATGACCCTAGCATGAGGCCGTCATATTTTTTCATGATCACTCCTATCCGTTCACAACCGATTTCAACGGGGTCAGTAAACCTAGTCTCTTAAAGACTAAAAAGGGTGCCGCTAAACACTTAAGTTTCTGGTCCCGTTTTATTAAACCCGGCATTAACAGGTTGGCTCTGCCGCTAAAAGGCGCACTGAGTACAAACTGCTCAATATCGATCGCATTGCGGTGAATGTTAGCCAAAGATTCGTGCGTTAAATGGGTATCACTGTAGTAGACCTTCTCTAGCTCAAGATGCAGATTAGAAATGGCATCTAACCAGTGCTCATAACTCATCATGCAGTTGGGCGTAAGGAGCGAACGACGGACATCTTCTGGAAGTTTGTCCAGGATGTTCATCTGTCCGTTATTGAACCGTTCAATCAACTCAATGGCCGCCTTATAGAAGATAATTGAGGTGATGCGCGACTCAATAAGTGCATTGGGTAGCTTTGATCCCTTTGACTCCGCCAGTGTAAGCACGGCGGAGTCTAGGTGTTCACGAAGGGCTTCGTACATCAGTTAAGCCGCTTTGCTAACTCGCTCGATGGCAGCATTCGGATCTTGATAGATCTCGAATAGCTCTTGCAGGCGTGTCAGTTCCAGCAGAGATTGCACCGCTGGTTGAGGTGACAAGATCACCGCTGAACCACCCAATTTTTGAATGTTTTTGTAGACAGCGACTAGCACGGCTAAACCACTTGAATCGGTAAAGCTCATGCCTGCCAAATCGATGACAAGGTTGGTTTTTCCTTCATCGATCATCTCTGTAAGTTGCTGTTTCACGCTGTTCGCATTGGCCATAGTAAGTTTCTCTGGCATGTGAACGACGTTAGCTGAATCGTAAGAACTGACTGTAAAACTCATCGGTAACTCCTAAGTTAATTATGTACCTATATATCCTTAGCAATAGGTGTGCCAACTTAGGGGGTTGTTCCGATTATCGAGGCAGTTTTAGTCTATTTTTAATAAAACTTTTTACATCTGAGGGGAGAGCGTCAATTCTAATATCGGCTTGATCGCGATATGGGGCAATGTGACGTTCGAATCCAGGTCGCACTTGGTCGTTGTATTGACGACGAATGTCGTCTGGTTCACGACCACGTTCAATTTGGTCTCGATCAAAACGGCGTTGGAAACAGATCTCTTGAGGGACATCTAAGTAGATTTTGACATCAAAGGCTGAGACTAAATTCGGTTGTGACAGTAGAAAAAGACCTTCAACCAGGATCACATCCAAAGGTTCAATGATCAGTGTCTCTTGCTGGCGTCTGTGAACGACAAAATCATAGGTTGGAATTTCAGTTGCTAATCCCTGTTTAAGCTCGTGTAGTTTTTCGGCCAGTAGATCAAGCTCTAGCGCTTGAGGCTCATCGTAATTACTCAGCGGGTTGCCAACAGGGTTGTAAAAATTGTCCTGGCTAAACAACGTGGCCGTTAATCCCTGTGATTGAATGCCCTGCAAGAGGGCGTTAGCTACGGTGGTTTTCCCAGATCCAGAAGCACCGGCAACGGCAATCAAAAGAGGTTTCACGTCAATTCCATCGGTTCAAAATGTGCTCAGATTATAGAGCGATCAGTTCTGGAAATGAATAAGCCGCAATAGATGCGGCTTATTTTGAGTGACGTTATTAGCTGTTTTTAAAACGCAGTCGCCATAGGTTTGCATCATTGGCACGCTTACAGCTGATTTGATCGATCCAACTCATCATTATGTGTTGGCCACGCCCTGACTCTGATTCACCTGAATAGGGCTTAGGTGGGCATAGATGAGGAAGCTCAACGGAATATTCTTGAATATTGAACTCAATCCAGCTTTTAGAGGTCGTTGTGATGATCTCTATTGGAAGCTCCGCGTAATCTTCAGGCCAAACAGTATGTTCAACAAAATTGTTCAGTAGTTCAGCTAGCGCGGTTCGTACCTTAGAGAGGATTAGATCATCGGTATTAAGCAGCTTTAAGTGAAGATAGATACGATCCAGTGTATTTTCTACGTCGCTCTCTGTAGGGCGTAAACTGGTCAGAAATGGCTGGACGTTCAACTCTGTCTCTTGGTTGTTTTCCGAGGAGCGTTTAATCAACATGACCGATACATCATCTTCTGGGGTCTCTTGGTTACCCCAATCATAGGCAAATTGCTTAATGATATCTAACTGAGTTGCGGCATCTTTACTGCGTTCACGTTTCAGTATGTTTTCGATCGCATTACGGCCTATGGCTGAGTTTGTTTCATCAACAATATCAAACAGTCCATCACTACTTAACAGCAATGAAGAACCTGGTAAAAAGGGAAGGGATCGTGTTTCAAAGTCGGCAAACTCAAACATTCCAACTGGAAAGCTGCCGCGGCTTATCTGCATCATATCACCCTGTTCGCTTAACACGCAGGGGTGAGGGTGTCCTGCTTGGCAGTACCTTAGGGTATTGGCTTGTTCATCTATCATGCCAAGGAACATAGTGAAGTAGAGGCCTGAAAAACGCTCACTAGGAAAGCGCTCATTCAGTCTGCGAACGATTTGATGAAGTGGTGGCAAGACACTTTGATTGATGTAGTAACCCAGCATCTGTTGAATGGCATTTTGTAAGGTAAAGGAGAGCATAGCCGATGCGACCCCGTGTCCCATTACGTCGATCTGATAGATCAGTACTTGATTGTTATTGGTTGTGACATATCCCATTGAATCACCACCAATGCCACGTGCTGTTTTAAAGTGTGTAGCGAGTTCTAGGGTGGGTGATAACCACTGATTCTTTGGTACATACTCCTCTTGAAGATGCGTCGCAAATTGCAACTCTTCCTCATTTTGCTTCTGCGCAGCTTCCAGTGCAGTCACGGTTTCGTTGAGTTGCTCGTTCTGGTCGGTGACACTTTTACGCATGCTTACCAAGCGAGCTCCTGCAGCCAGCCGTACACGAAGTTCCTCTTTAACAGCGGGTTTACGCAAAAAATCATCCGCGCCTGCATCCATACAGGTGACCAGCTCATTTTGATCATTCTCTGCGGTCAGCATAACGACGTAGGGTGATCCGTAACGCTCGTTGCTTCTCAGAGTGCGACAGAGTGTTTTGCCATCCATCTCTGGCATCACTTGATCTGAGAGGATCAATTGAAATTGGTCTCTCTCCAGCAGTGCGAGTGCCTCTTTACCATCACAGGCCTCAACGACTTCATAGCCTAGGTCTTTTAACATCCCGCCAAGGCGAGCTCGTTCGGTAGGGCTGTCATCAACCATTAGGATTCTATTGATATCAAAATGGTCTTGTTCGCTACTCTTAACTGATACTGCAATATTCATTTTAAAACTCGGTCTGTTTAGTTCCTATTGCATGAGGGTAAGCACAAACCGTGCCAACAGCTCTGAATCAAATATCTAGACTTTTTGCATTTTGCGAATCACTATGAATAGATCTTTTTATAAGCGGTAAGAAGAGTTGGCATGGACCTTGCTTTCTCTTGATGTGCCTTCACTGTTTAGAAGGATTATTTTAAGGAGATAGTTAAATGGGACAAATCATCGATTCAATGGATCAGGCGGTTGCTTCAAAGGTTTCTGAAGTACTGGATCTTGCAGTACTGGAGCGTCTTTTAGAGGACACGTCGATCGATTTCTTGCCAAGCCTTATTGAAGTGTTCGAATCAGAATCTTCACAGCGTTTAGAGAACATCAGTAAAGCGATGTCTGAAAATGATTTAGCGACATTAGGTATCGAAGCACATTCACTGAAAGGTACCTCAGCAACCTTTGGTGCCGAAACGCTTCGTTCTACCGCCGAGCGCATAGAAAAAGCAGCCAAATCTGGCGATCAAGCGACGGTTGATCAGTTTGTGCCTTCTGTACCCTCGCAGCTGGAATCTGTCCTTGCAGAGTTGAACCGGTTTTCATCATCGCTATCGGCTTAATAGAGTTAATTGAGGAAATTTCTGATGTCTCAGAATCAAGTATTAATTGTTGAAGACAGTGCCAGTCTGCGACGTATCTATGCACAGTACGTTGAGAAGGAGGGGGTATTAGTTGATGCCGCCGCCACACTGGCTGAAGCTCACACCGCACTTGATTCCAAGGTTTATCAGGTCGTTCTTCTGGATCTGCGCCTGCCTGATGGTGATGGCTTTGAGCTTCTTAAACGAATTATTGAGCATCAGATTAACTCTTTGGTGATCATTATGACCGCGCATGGCTCGATCGATGTGGCCGTCGATGCCATTCGTTTAGGCGCCTATGATTTTCTAGAAAAACCTTTTGATGCGCGTCGACTAAAGGTAGTGATCAGCTCAGCATTTGCACAGGTGGCAAAACTCAACTTTGCTCCTGTCGATTTGGCAGAGAAGAGGGAGCGTGAGACCTTCCATAGCTTTATTGGTGCCAGTCCTGCGATGCAAGATATGTATCATCTTATCGAGCGTGCGGGCCCCAGTAAGGCATCTGTCTTTGTGACAGGGGAGAGTGGCTCAGGTAAAGAGCTCACTGCAGAAGCCCTGCATAAGCAGAGCGCGCGTTCTGAAGGTCCTTTCGTTGCTATTAACTGTGCCGCTATTCCTAAAGATCTTATGGAGAGTGAGATCTTTGGCCATGTGAAGGGTGCGTTTACTGGGGCCAGTGCCAATCGTGAGGGCGCAGCCAGCAAAGCCAATGGCGGTACACTTTTTCTAGATGAAATTGGTGAAATGAGTCTTGATTTGCAAACCAAATTGCTACGATTCATTCAGACCGGCATTATCCAAAAAGTAGGAAGTAATTCAGATGAGGTGGTCGATGTTCGATTCATCTGCGCAACGAACCGAGACCCTCTGGTTGAGGTGCAAGCGGGTCGTTTTAGAGAGGATCTCTACTATCGCCTGCATGTGATTCCTGTTCACCTGCCGCCGTTACGGGATCGCGGTGATGATATTCTAATGATTGCCGAATTCTTCCTTAACCGTTACGCGCGTGAAGAGACCAAGTATTTCGAGGGCTTTGAAGATGAAGCTAAGCGTAGACTGCTGGAGTACCACTGGCCAGGTAATGTCCGCGAACTTCAGAATGTGATTCGTAATGTCGTTGTATTAAACGAGGGGGGTATGGTCGGTGTGGCCGATTTCCCGGCCCCGTTAAATTCGCTGCAGGAGATTGTGGCACCACAACCCGTCAAAACAGAAGAGCCAGAAGAGGTTCAAACGAGTAAATCCGCTAAGAAGTCTAAACCCTATTCGAAAGTGATGGCTCAGAGTTTAGACGAGATTGAACCTCTGGATGTATTAGAGCGAAAAATCATCGAAAATGCCGTCAAACTCTGTAAAGGCAATGTCCCTAAAGCGGCCGCGTTACTTGAGGTTAGCCCCTCTACACTCTACCGCAAAATAAAGGGTTGGAGTTAAGCGCTGCGATCGCGACTCTGTTCATTAGGGTTAGGTATGCTGACCATGCCTAACTCTACCCGATCCCTTCCTTTTGCTTTGGCTCGATAGAGCGCATCATCCGCCCGTTTAAATAGCTCATCTGCTTCGACACCGGCAATAAAACTACTGATACCGATACTAGCCGTTACCTTACTCACGGGTGTGAATGGGTGATCTCTTAGTGTGTTTCTAAGTTTTTCTGCAAGAATCAACGCTTCAGATTGGTTGGTGTTGGGTAAAATGATCATAAACTCTTCACCGCCCCAGCGACCCAATATATCCACATCACGAATATTATTCTGAAGTAGGTTAGCGACGGCATAGAGAACGTCATCGCCTACAAGATGCCCGTGGGTATCATTGATCTGTTTGAAGTGATCAATATCTAACAGCAACAGCGAAAATTGAGTGCCGTATCGGTTTGCACGTCGCAGCTCTGCTTCAAATAGCTCATCTAGCCTCGAACGATTGTAGAGGCCGGTTAACTGGTCCGTCATCCATAGCTCTTCCAGTTTTTTCTGAGTCGAAATGTCTTCGCGAATCTCGGTGAATCCAATCAGATTAGCGTTTCGGTCGTATTGAGGCTCGATCTGAAGCTTGACCCAATAGAGTCCACCGTAGGCATTTTTCTCTTGGGTTTCAACACTCACGACCCCTTTCTGACTTGCCTCTTGATATCGTTGTTGCAAAAGGCGTGCGCTGTTTTCGTCTGGAATTAAACGAGCTAATGTGCCTGATTTAAGTTGTTCTTTTGTATATCCCGTGTGATCGCAAAAGGCGCTAGATGCCTTAGTCACCTTGCCGTTTGGGTCGGTATTTACCATTAAGATGTGTTTGTCGATGATGGCAAGATGTCGCTGTGTCTTGTGACGCTCACGCTTAAGCTGTCTAAACTGCTTATGTCCACGTGAACGAAATAGCTGCAGGGTTCGAGTCATTGTGGCCAGCACAATGATGATAAGTGTAACAGAGACTAAAAAGATGACGGGGTGGAGTCTTATCTCAGCCATTAGAGAGCTCTCATTAGCCCAAAGAGGTTGGCTAATGAGTAACAAAGATAGGCAGGAAACTAGGTAACTAAAACCCATACAAAACCCTTCCAAACATAATGAAAGCTTAAGCCTAGCAGAGGATTTTGATTTTGCAGGATTTTTTAAGACGTTTTATTTGTGTAAAATAGAACGTCCAATCAAAATAATACTTTATTTAAAATCAGTTACTTATCGATAACTTCTGATAGTGGTTGTGCAAAGGTTTGCACCATATCCCAAGGGAAACGAATCCAAGTATCTTGGCTGACCTCAGTAATAAAGGTATCAACCAGTGGTTTGCCAGCCGGTTTTGCATAGAGTGTTGCAAAGTGTGCTTTAGGAAGCATTTCGCGAACGTATTTTGCGGTGCGGCCGGTATCAACCAGGTCATCGACCAAAATCATCCCCTCGCCATCACCTTCAATGCCTTTTAGTACCTCTATCTGCCCCTGAACAGAAGCTTCACCACTGTCTGAGTTTGAGTAGCTAAGGACACAGATCGTATCGATCATGCGAATATCCATCTCTCGAGCTAGGATGGCTGCTGGTACTAAGCCGCCGCGAGTGATGGCAATAATGCCATTCCAAGGCCCTTGTTCTAGAAGGCGCCAGCTCAGTGCACGTGCATTTCGGTGCAGTTCATCCCAGCTTACGGGAAAGTCTTTGCTGTAGGGTGTCATTATCTTCTCCTAAGAAATCGTACGAGCCGCAAGCGTATTAGCAGCCTCTTTATGTTCATGCATGATCTGTTCAATATCTTGACCGACTAACTCACCGGCCTTAACGCGCCACTCGCCATTCACCATTACGGCTTCTGCGCGATGTGCCCCACACAACAGCAGGGCGGCTAATGGATCGTGAGCACCGCTAAAGCGCGGCTCATCAAGCTTAAATAGAGCTAGGTCGGCTGCTTTGCCCACCGCGAGCTCACCTATATCGTTACGGCCTAATACCTGCGCTGAGCCTTTGGTACCCCAACGATAGGCGTCAAAATGGGTGACCGCAGAGGATCCGTAACGCAGGCGCTGGATGTACATGGCTTGGCGAACTTCTTGAATCATATTCGAGCAATCGTTCGACGCAGAACCATCGACACCCAAACCAACCGGTGAACCAGCAGCTTCAAGCTCTTTCACTTTAGCTATTCCCGATGCGAGCATCATATTCGAGCTTGGGCAGTGACAGACTCCGACGCCAGCTTTACCCAATCGGGCAATCTCTTCGTCATTAAAATGTATGCCGTGCGCCAACCAAGTGTTACTGGATAGCCAACCAACAGACTCTAGGTAATCTACCGTTCGCATACCAAAAGAGCGTTCACAGAAGTTCTCCTCGTCGATGGTCTCTGCTAGGTGCGTATGGAGTCGAACATTGAGTTGTTTGGCCAGACTGGCCGTGTCACGCATCAACTCGGTCGTCACAGAGAAAGGTGAGCAGGGTGCTAATGCGATTTGTGACATCGAATAGGGTTCGCTGTCGTGATAGCGAGCGACCAGACGTTCAGAGTCTTGCAAGATCTCATCTTCCGTTTGAACCACGGTGTTTGGTGGTAATCCACCTTGATCTTGGCCAAGACTCATAGAGCCTCGGGTCATCGCCATACGCACACCCATCTCACGGCCGATTTCAACTTGATGATCAATGGCATCAGTAAGATTAGCTGGGAACAGATAGTGGTGATCAGAAGCGGTTGTGCAGCCGGACAACAGTAACTCGGCCAGTGCCAGTTTTGTGGCGGCACGATGAACCTCAGGATCTAAATTGGCCCAGACAGGGTAGAGCGTCTGAAGCCAAGGAAAAAGCTCTTTATTGAGCGCTGCGGGCAGTGCGCGAGTCAGTGTCTGATAGAAATGGTGGTGGGTGTTAATCAGACCGGGAATAACTACTTGATTACTGACATCAATCGTTTGATCAATATTAACGGGTGTTTCACCCTTGGCAACCAGCTCTACGATCGTCTTGCCACTGACAACAATACCGCCAGAAGCATCCTCATCGTTTCCCGTGTAGATGGCTAATGGATTGGATAACCAGATGCGAAGATTGTCTGTCATACTTTGGCGGATCTCAAAGCTTGTTAATAATTGAAAAATAGTCGTCTATTGAACCCAATATTTGACTCAAAAATCAAATAAAAATTAACTTCAAGGTCAGTTTATTTATTTGACCACTTGGTTAGGTTTTAGCACAATAAGTCTATTATATATGACCCTTCAGGCAGCATTCATATGATCAGTTACTGGAAAAATGGTTCCATTGAGCAGGATAGTCCGCTTTCCAATACCGAGACTCTATTGGAATTCCTGCGTGAATCTAAACGTCTCACAGGGACCAAAGAGGGGTGTGCCTCTGGTGACTGCGGTGCCTGTACGGTTGTGCTTGTCTCTTTAGATGATAATAAAAGGCTTAAGTATGAGGCGGTCAATAGCTGTTTGATGCCGGCTGCTGAGTTGGCTGGTAAAGCGCTGATTACGATTGAAGATCTAGCGCAAGGCGATGATCTACACCCACTGCAACAGGCATTTATAGAGCAGCACGCATCGCAGTGTGGATTTTGCACCCCAGGGTTCATTCTTTCTGCACTTGCATTGAAAAAGCACGAATCCAATCCTGATGTGGAGGCGATCGATGAAGCCCTAGGCGGCAATCTTTGTCGATGCACCGGCTATTCACCGATTGTTAAAGCGGTTCAATTGGCCGATTGCAGCCATGATCGATTTGCTCAATGTGAAGTTGAGTTAATCCATTCCCTAAAGCAGTTACAACACTCAACGGCATCCGTTGCCGGTTTCCATCAACCTCGAACATTAGAGGCGCTTTGTGAATTAAAATCGGAACATCCAGAGGCCATTTTGTTATCCGGTGGTACTGATTGGATGCTGCGGGCGACTCAGGGGCTTGAACAGGTCGAGACGCTTATTAGTACTGACAGAGTTGCCGCCTTACATCAATTAACTATTGTGGGTGGCCACTGGTCAGTCGGTGCAGCGGTCACTTTGAGTCGAATTAAAGATCGTGCAAAAGCGTCTGATTTTAATGCTCTTGATCAGCTGCTCAGTCGATTTGCATCACAACAGATCCGTAATCGCGCGACCTTGGGTGGTTCTATCGGAAATGCCTCTCCAATTGGCGATTTAGCTCCGTTGATGCTCGCTTTAGATGCAGAGTTGGTTTTGAGCTCTGTTCAACAAGAGCGAAGGGTTGCGCTAAAACATTTCTTCTTAGGCTATAAGCAGACCGCGTTGAGTTCGGATGAGGTGATCAGCCAGATTAACTTCAACCTTGCTGATCAGGCCCAAGTGCATTTTGAGAAGGTGTCCAAGCGCCTGGATGATGATATCTCTGCCGTCGCTGTAGCGACTCATTACAGGATGCATGAGGGACGGTTAACCTCATTGCGCATAGGGTTAGGGGGTATGGCAGCCACTCCGGTTTTGGCACTGGGTGTTATGGCCGCTTTTGAAGGTACAGCCCCCTCATCCATTACCCTTGATCAGGTCACTGATGCGTTAGGCGAGTTAACGCCTCTATCAGACCTCAGGGCCAGCGCTGATTATCGCCTCAAAGCCTGTGCCCGTGTCATTCACTTCCATCTAATCAGTGCGAAGGAGTCTGTATGAAACCTGTAGGCGTTTCAGTCACTCACGACAGTGCGTTGTTGCATGTGACGGGTAGAGCACGATATGTGGATGATACTCCCTTACCTGAAGGCACCCTGTTTGCTGCCATCGGGCAAGCATCCATCTCCCGAGGCCGTCTGTTATCTTTGGATCTGAGTGCAGTGCAAGAGGCTCCAGGTGTTATTGCCGTGCTGACGTCCAAGGATATTCCTGGAATCAAAGATATCGGTCCTGTCTTTCCGGGTGACCCACTTTTAGTGGATGGCGACGTGCTTTTTCACGGTCAACCGATCTTTCTTGTGGTGGCTACGGATGAGAAGCAAGCTCGCTCTGCGGCATTATTGGCTGAGGTTCAATACGAAGAGTCTAAGCCAATCCTCTCTATTGAAGAGGCCAAGTCCCAGGCGTATCGAGTACGTCCTCCTCATGTGATGCAGAGAGGCGATCTGTCCACAATGGACAGATCTGAACATCAGTTCTCTGGTGAATTGCGAATTGGCGGTCAAGAACATCTCTATCTTGAAGGGCAGGCCTCTTTGGCAGTGCCAACAGAGGAGGGAGGTATTCATCTTCTCTGCTCTACTCAGCACCCAACTGAGGTGCAAACCCTAGTCTCTGAAGTGTTGGGCCTTCCATTTCATGAGGTGGTTGTTGAAGTACGACGCATGGGAGGCGCTTTTGGCGGTAAAGAGACACAGGCAGCGCCTTGGGCTTGTTTAGCCTCACTGGCGGCGCACAAGCTAGGCAGACCGGTAAAACTTCGTCTACCTAGATCAACTGATATGACGGTGACGGGGAAACGACACCCCTTTATTAACCAATATCAAGTGGGATTCCGTAGTGATGGTCAAATCGAAGCGGTACAGATTGACATTAATGGCGACTGTGGCTGCTCTCCAGATTTGAGTGATGCCATTGTAGATCGTGCGATGTTCCACAGTGACAACGCCTACTATTACCCGGCTGCAAAAATCACTGGTGAGCGTTGGCGAACCGATAAGGTTTCTAACACGGCGTTTCGTGGCTTTGGCGGGCCTCAGGGGGTCATCACGGCTGAAGCGATGTTGGATGATATTGCACGCACCTGTAAACAGGATCCTTTAGATACACGGCTTAAGAACCTATATTCAGGTCAGCAGACACACTATGGTCAAACCGTCGACGGAACAACGCTGCGGGAGATCATGACCCGCCTTAGAGAGAGTGCTGACTATGACCGTCGTCGTCAGAAAATAGCTAAACATAACTTAGCTTCATCTCGTTATCTTAAAGGGCTGGCGTTAACCCCGGTGAAGTTTGGTATCTCCTTTACTGTTAAGCATCTCAATCAAGCGGGCGTGCTTGTTCACATCTATACAGACGGTTCCGTTCTGGTCAGTCAGGCGGGTACTGAGATGGGGCAGGGACTTTACACTAAAGTGGCTCAAGTGGTTGCCTCAGTATTGGGCATTGAGATCGATCGAGTGAAGATGAGCAGCACTCGAACTGACAAGGTTCCCAACACGTCACCGACAGCAGCTTCAAGCGGCAGCGACATGAATGGTATGGCAGCCCATGACGCAGCGACCACCCTGAAGAGTCGAATTGCAGATTTCATTGCCAATCGCGAATCGATTAGTGCCGAAGAGATTGAATTCAAACAGGGGCTATTGAGCTGGGGTGCCAGTTCAATCACTTTTGCCGAGGCTGTAAAAGCAGCCTATATGGATCGTGTTCAGCTCTCTGCCACAGGCTTCTACAAAACGCCAAATATCTGGTATGACAGAGCTTCTGCACAAGGCAACCCATTTCTTTACTACGCTAACGGTGCCGCCTGCTCGGAGGTCATTATCGATCGACTAACGGGCGCCACTCATATCGAACGAGTCGATATCTTGCACGATACGGGTAGCTCATTGAATCCAGCCTTGGACAAGGGACAGATAGAGGGTGGGTTTATTCAGGGAGTGGGGTGGTTAACCAGTGAGGAGCTTAAGTGGGATGACAAAGGGCGTCTACTGACAAACTCCCCAGCAACTTACAAGATCCCAGCGATTAGTGATCGACCCACTAGGCTAATTATCGAATTACTGGATAAACCGAACAGTGCGGCAACCATAGCAAGATCTAAAGCAGTCGGTGAGCCACCCTTTATGCTTGGCATCTCTGTCTGGTGTGCAATTCGCGATGCAATTTCGAGTGTTTCCGGCTATGGTATATCGCCTACCTTAGATGCACCGGCAACCCCTGAGGCCATTTTAAACGCCATTACTACCCTTGAGGACTCTCTGTGATTCAACGTTGGAGCTACAAACTTGCTGAGCTGTTAAAGCGGGGGCAACCGGTTGTTTTAATCACACAGGTCGGTGAGAGAGGCTCCAGTCCACGTTCGTCAGGTGCCAAGATGTTGGTCACCAGTAACGCCACGGTGGATTCACTCGGTGGGGGTAATCTTGAGCATCAGGCGATTGAATTCGCACGACAGCTACTGACAGAGCAGAAAGATGGTCTGCACGAACTTGAGTACACTCTGGCCGGTAATCTTGGGCAGTGCTGCGGTGGAGAGGTTAGGGTGCTGTTTGAGGTTTTTAATACCTCTCTACAGCCTCTTTACCTATTTGGTGCCGGCCACATAGCTCAAGCGTTAGTGCCTCTGCTCGCGCAACTGCATTTTGCCGTTAACTGGGTGGATGACCGAGATGAGCTCTTTGTTCAGCCTATTCCAGATGGTGTGACCCGCATTGAACGTGATCCCATTGATGTGGCGCGAGATATTCCGAATGATGCATGGATGTTGATTATGACCCATGATCATCAACTGGATCTGGATCTTCTACTGGCAGCTATCGATGGAGGTCTGCCGACCTATACTGGCATGATAGGCTCAGAAACTAAGGCATTGAAATTCAGACAGCGTCTTGCTCAGCGGGGTATCTCTCAGGAAATCATTGACTCCATTCACTCGCCTATAGGCTTGCAGAATTTGCATACTAAATTGCCGGTAGAGATTGCGATTTCGGTTGCGGCTGATGTCATGACTCGGCTGCAGCAACAGCGGGGTGAATTATGAGTCAATCCTGGGCGTTACGTTGTCAGATCCTGAGTTGTACTTCTCAACCTAAAGATGATGAAGGGTGGTTCTATCACTCAGATGGGCTTATCTGGATAGTCGATGGATTGATTAAACGGGTAGGCAGTTACACTGATTTAAGAGAGCATATCCCCTCTGATCTTCAAATCGAGCATCGTCCTGGGCATCTACTGATTCCTGGATTTATCGATACCCATGTTCACTACCCACAACTTGAAATGATCGGTGCCTACGGGACTCAACTGTTGGATTGGTTGAATCGATACACCTTCCCTGTGGAATTAAAGTATCGCGATATTGATTACGCGACAGAGCAGGCTGGACGGTTTCTCGACCAGTTATTGGCGAACGGCACGACAACCGCCCTGGTGTTTGCGACCTCTTCGGTTAACTCAGTGGATGCCTTTTTTGCAGAATCCCTACGTCGTAATCTACGTATGGTCAGCGGCAAGGTTTTAATGGATCGGCATGCACCAGATGATCTGTGTGATACCCCTCAATCGGCCTATGACGACTCCTGTTCGTTAATTGACAAATGGCGTGGTAGTGGACGGTTGGGTTACGCGGTAACACCTCGCTTTGCACCCACATCGACCGACGCGCAATTAGAGGTCGCTGGTGCTCTAATGAAAGAGAATAGTGATGTCTACCTACACACCCATCTCTCTGAGAATGTCGATGAGATCGCATGGGTAGGGGAGTTATTTCCTGATCGCCAGGGCTATTTAGATACCTATGATCACTTTGGACTCGTGACCGATCGTTCGGTGTTTGCTCACGGCATTCACCTCAATGACGCTGAGATGCAACGTCTTCATGACTGTGGCTCCGCTATTTGTCACTGCCCATCCTCCAATCTTTTCTTAGGATCGGGGTTATTTCCTTTGAAGCGTCTGCAACAGGCTGGCGTTAATGTGACTATGGGTACTGATGTTGGGGGTGGTACGTCGCTCTCTATGCTGAGCACCCAAGGTGACGCCTATAAAATTCAGCAGATGGCGGGACATCTTCTTAAACCTTTAGAAGCCTTCTATATGGCCACTCTGGCCGGTGCTAAGGCATTGGGGCTGGATGATCGAATTGGTGCTTTAGCGGAAGGGTATGAGGCCGATATGGTGTTACTCGACTTGGCCTCTACACCGGTGATCGAAGAGCGGATGAAACGGGCTGATCAGATTGAAGATGTCTTATTTGCACTCTCTATTCTGGGGGATGATCGATCAATCGCACAGACCTATGTGATGGGAGAATCGGTCCTTTAGGTTATATTTTAACCTTTACTATCAACCGCTTGCCGCGACCTTCTCCGGCGATTTTTAAATCCAGATCGCCATTTAACTGATCAACCATAGCACCGACTATGGCCAAGCCTAAACCGCTGCCTGGTTGCGATCGCTGATTACCGCGAACAAATCTCTGCTTCAATCCGTTTAGATCTTCTGGCGCTAAATCGGGTGCCAAATTCTCAACACTAAAGGCACCGTTCGACTCTAATCGGATGATGACGGGGCTCTCATTGGGTGCATACTTCAAGCCGTTTTCGACTAGGTTGCTGAGTATGACGGCTAGAGCGTCAGGATCGATATCTAACAGGGGCGGTGATTCGCTGATTATTTCGACTCGATCATTACGAGGGTCTAGCTCGCGAGCAATCATCTTAACGATGAGCTCAAGATTGGTTGGCTCACCCTTGTATAGGGTTACCGATTCGGCACGCGCGAGTTGAAGCAGCTTATCAATCAGACGAGTTAGGCGTGCTAAGCTGGATTGAACAATCTTTAGTCGCTCAGCTTGATCCGTCGAACCAAGCTCATCAGAGAGTCTTTGCAGTTGAACGGACGCTACAGCCAGTGGGGTTCTTAACTCATGCGCACTGTTGGCCGCAAACTCACGTTCAGCTAGCAGTGCGGTTCTGAGTCGTTCAAGCAGGGCATTGGTAGCCTTTTGTACCTCTGTAAAATCTTCAGGGAGTTCGGCTTGTGCCATCGGCTCTAAATTGCTGCCGCCGCGGGTCGCCATATTCTCAGCAAATTGTTGAACGGGCACTAAACGTCGTTTCACTGCAATGTAGACCAGCAAAACGCTCAAAGGTAGCGCAATGGTAAAGACCAGTAAAAAGAGCAGGGCGGTATCAAATAGGACGCCGTAGCGGTGATCGACGGTCTCTGCGACCTGGAGATGGTAGCGACCATCTAGCGATGAAGCTGTATAGATGCTGAAATTTTTGCCATGGGTAAACCCTGTCTGCAAACTATCAAGCATTGGCGTCATGGGCGCATTATTCGAACGCACCAGTATTCGCCCCCTAAAGTCACGCAGTTGATACATCAGGTATTCAGGTTGATCGCCCAAAATTCTTGGACCAACGCTTAGATTGAGCGTGCCCAGCAAGCTTAGCTCAGGTCTAAGATCAAGCAGGCCGAATTGGTTAAGTCGGTAGTCGGATATAGCGAGGGGCAAAACGCGTTGTGCGGTCTCTTTTAGGCTTTGATCGTAGGTTGAATTGAGCTCTTTAACGAGTACCCATAGCGCGACCACCGTTGCCAATAACCAAACCAGCACCAAGCTCAGTGCAATTTGTACGCCGAGCTGAGCGGCTAAGGTTTTGGGTTTTATAAACACGCTAGGCCTCTAAACGGTAGCCTAGGCCACGTGCCGTTTTAATCAGCTCTTTACCCAGTTTCTTGCGTAAGCGACTGATGTAGACCTCGACGGTATTACTCTCTACCTCATGTCCAAAGGCGTAGAGACGATCTTCGATCTGCTCTTTGCTGACGATGTGTCCGGGTCGTTTAATGAGTGTTTCTAAGATACTCCATTCACGAGCCGTCAGCTCGACATCTTGCTCATCGACCTGCAGTGAGTGTTTTTGAAGGTCGGCCGTGATTCGACCAAAGGTGACCGCATTGGTTGCTAATCCGGCTCCTCGGCGTGTTACCGCCTGAATTCTGGCATTGACCTCATCCAAATCGTAAGGCTTGATCACATAGTCATCGGCACCGGCATCAAGACCGGCAATTCGATCACTGATTTGATCACGTGCCGTCAGGATGATGACGGGGGTTGTAAGCCCTGCTTGGCGACGCTTTTTAAGCCATGGGATGGCATCGCCGTCTACCAGCTGCAAATCGAGAAGAACAATATCGTACTCTGTTGTTAGTAGAGCGGTTTCGGCTTGGCGCAAATGATCGAAACCATCAACCGCCATGCCTGACAGCTCCAGATGTTCTGTTAAAGCGTTAGCTAATGCCAATTCATCTTCGACAAGTAGTACGCGCATGGCCAGCTCCCTGGTAGTGAATGCTCAAGTTTAGTTATTGGGCCAAAAGAGAATGAAAACAACCTTAACTAAGGCGTTTAGCTGATCTGCATACCTGCAAGAACCAGTGCCGTCAGCGTTTTCTCAGCCTGATCATAGACCTCTAAATTGAGTCGTCTTTGCCCCAGAGCGGCCTTCACTTGAAGTTCGTAATCGGCGTAGTGTTGGGTAGATGCCCAGATGATAAACAGTAGATGCTCTGCAGAGAGGTCAGGATTAACCTTGCCTGTTGATTGCCACTGTTTGATGATGTCACAACGGCCGGTAAACCACTCATGGTACTGCTTACCGAAGCGCTTTTTCATGTGCGGTGCGCCGTTGATCACTTCCCCTGCAAAGATACGTGAAGCTTCCGGGTTTTCGCGTGAAAAGGTGATCTTTTTAGAGATATATTCCGTGATGAACGCTTTAGGATCATCTTCGGCGACCAGTAGATCGAGGGATCCATCCCAAAGTGAAAGAATGTGAGTTAACACCTCTTGGTAGAGAGCCTCTTTAGAGCCAAAGTAGTAGTGTACATTGGGCTTTGGAAGCTCGGCTCTATCCGCTATCGATTGAACGGTGGTGCCTGAAAATCCTTTTTGGGCAAATTCACGTACCGCAGCGTTAATAATGAGTTGGCGGTTACGTTGACGAATGGCGCCGGTGTTTGAATCTTGGTTCATAGTAGATCTCTACTTATGGGTATAAATACCACCCTTTGATAGGCTGTTCTGTTACTCTAACGACTTGATCTTGTGGGTCAAGTTTTTACCTATATCAATCTGTTAGCTTAAGGTTTTTACTGTGTTTCGACTCTTTGAGCGTTTTACTCAGCCCTACCCAGAACAGGGTGAATTACAGCCCCCTTCAACGCTGTTTGCGTTCATGCGTTTTTATACCAAAGGGTTTGAGATTCCGCTGTTAATCCTGTCGTTAAGTACCGCTTCCATTGCGATTCTAGAGGCGGTTCTATTCAGTTTTATGGGTGATTTGGTTGACTGGATTTCGACCATGACACCAGCTGAGTTGCTCTCTGAAAAGAGCTCAGAACTCTGGATGATGGCAGCTGTGCTATTGATCCTGTTCCCGTTGCTAACGCTAATCCACTCTTTGGTGATGCACCAATCACTGTTGGGTAATTATCCAATGGCGATTCGCTGGCTGTCTCACCGATACCTGCTTAAACAGAGTGTCAGCTTCTATCAGAATGACTTTGCGGGTCGTATAGCGACCAAAGTGATGCAGACAGCGCTCTCCGTTAGGGAAGCAGTGATGAAACTCTTGGATGTGATGGTCTATGTGCTTGTCTACTTTATCAGTATGTTGGTGCTGGTGGCTCAATCAGACTGGCGCCTAATGATTCCCATGCTGGTTTGGTTGATCTGCTACATCGGCATTCAACTCTTTTTTATTCCTAAGTTAAAGCGGGTTGCGACTGAGCAGGCCGATGCTCGTTCAGTGATGACAGGCCGTATTGTCGACAGCTACACCAACATAAGCACGGTAAAGCTGTTTGCCCACACTCAGCGTGAGTCAGATTATGCCAAAGAGAGCATGGATGGCTTCCTAAAAACGGTCTACAGCCAAATGCGCTTAGGGACCGGGTTTAACGTGCTGGTTAACCTCATCAATTACCTTCTGACCTTTAGTGTTGCCGGCGTTTCCATTTATCTCTGGTCAGACTCAATTGTTACAGTGGGTGCGATAGCGATCGCGGTGAGTCTCTCTCTGCGATTAAGTGGCATCTCTCACTGGATTATGTGGGAGATCAGCATGCTGTTTGAGAATATCGGAAGCTCAGTTGACGGCATGAGAACGCTCTCTAAACCGATCGATATCATTGACAAGCCTGACGCGTCTGAATTGGCGCTCGTGAATGGCGAGATTGAGTTTGATGCGATTCAGTTCAACTATGATGTCGAAAAGCCTGTGCTGAATAAATTGAGCTTACACATCAATCCGGGAGAGAAAGTCGGTATTGTGGGGCGCTCAGGTGCCGGTAAATCAACGCTGGTTAATCTCCTGTTGAGGTTTTACGACCTGCATTCTGGTCAGATTAAAATTGACGGTGTCGACATTACCGATGTGACGCAAGACTCGCTTCGAGCGCAGATTGGCATGGTCACTCAAGATACATCTCTACTGCACCGAACGATTCGCGAGAACATTCTCTATGGACGCCCTGATGCCAGTGAGGAGGAGCTGTTGAAAGCCTTAAAGCAGGCTCAAGCGGATCTGTTCATTAATGACCTAACAGACCCTGAGGGTAATCGTGGTTTGGATGCGCAAGTGGGTGAACGTGGCGTCAAACTGTCCGGCGGGCAGCGTCAGCGCATCGCCATCGCGCGTGTGCTGCTTAAAGATGCGCCTATTTTGGTCCTAGACGAAGCAACGTCCGCCTTGGACTCTGAAGTGGAGGCCGCTATTCAAGAGAGTCTTTACCAATTGATGCAAGGTAAGACCGTCATCGCCATTGCGCACCGTCTATCAACCATTGCAGCAATGGATCGACTGATTGTGATCGATGAAGGGCAAATTGTGGAGCAGGGGACACACCAAGAGCTACTCAATTCCGGTGGGATCTATGCGCAACTCTGGGCCCATCAAACCGGCGGTTTCCTGGGTATAGAGTAAATATCTACTACTCAATACAGGATTGAGCTTGTCGCTCTTGCTCAGACAGGTGTGATTCTCGTTTGCGCATCCACAGGCGTGTTAACAGTGTGCCGATAACGTAAGCTGTTAACACGATCAAAATATCACTGTTAACAAAGCTGACCGCGGTGATCATTGGTCCTGGGCAGTAGCCAGCGATTCCCCAACCCACGCCAAACAGAGCCGCGCCAAGTATCAGGCGGCGATCAATCTGTTCCTTAAGTGGTGTTCTGAATAGTGTGTCGCAGACCGGTTTATTTCGCTTTAGAATCAAGGGTGTAGCCACTATGTTTACAGCTAAGGCTCCTGCCATGACAAAGGCTAATGAGGGGTCCCATTGCCCTGTAACGTCAAGAAAGTTGACCACCTTGGCGGGATCGATCATCTGGGCTACAGAGAGACCAAGACCAAATAGGGTGCCTGATATCAAAGCGACTAGTAAGGATTTAATGTTCATTAAGCGCCCCCTACAAGATGGCGAACAATGAACACTGTTATCATCGCTGTCAGCATAAAGATCAGCGTTGCTACAAGAGATCTAAAGCTTCTACGAGCCAAACCACATATGCCATGGCCGCTGGTACAGCCAGTGCCAAGTGCTGAGCCGATGCCGACCAAAAGACCGGCAAGGATCAAACCCACTTTTCCAGTAACGGGCTGAATGCTCTCTACACCAGGTGAGATGCCAAATAATTGGTAAAGCACACCGCCTACAACTAAGCCGACTAAAAATAGAATACGCCATGGGATATCACCTTTTTCGGGAAGAATAACACCACCGGCTATCCCTGAAATACCCGCTATCCTCCCTTTAAAAAGCAGAAGAACGGCAGCCGACAGGCCAATTAAGGCACCACCAAGGAGTGCACTGTAAGGTGTGAAATTAATAATTTCCATGGGTAATAAAAGAGTCTGAAATTTCGCGATCGATAATGCTAATGGAGATGAGTCGTTTTAGCTAGAAGTTTGGTAGATCAAAGGGTTAGAGTCTTAGATAATATTGAACGTTTAGTGCGTCTCTTGAAAACGTTTCTCGATTTTATCTAGAGTTGAATAACCTAAGGCTAGGGGTGTTATCGATTCATTGTCGACCAAAAGTAGGGCAGGAAATCCTTGAACGCCCAGGGATTTGCACAACTCTAGTTCACTGTTCAATTTTGAGTCTATCAGTTCACTGCTTAGCAGTTCAGCAAACTGAATTTCATCAAGCCCAATCGACGCGGCGCGCTCAATCAGGATGTTTGTATCAGATGGATTTTTAGCCTCTAGGTAGTAAGCCTGCTGAATGGCTTTGCTCATTAGTTGTCGACCCTGTGGATGAAGTTCACCGGCTGCTATGACGGCTCGACAACTAGGGTAGGTTGATCGTCTTGGTGTATTGTTGTGCCAAAAATCGTAGTTGAAGCGAGTACCTGTTTGCGACTCAATCCGTTGCCAGGTCGATGCAATCGCCTCACGCATCGATTGCGGCATAGGCTCATCAGAGTCTGGTGCCAGACCACCCATCACCCATAGTACGTCGAGATCTGGATGCTGTTGCAGCCAGTTATCTAACGTCTTTGAAAAGGCCCAGCACCACGAGCACATGGGGTCCATAACATAGATGAGTGATCTGTTTTCCATGATTTAAATCTTCACTGCAACGCGGCCACGCACTTTACCTTCCAGTAGAGCAGCCCCTGTTTCGATGACCTGATCTAGAGTGATCTCGTTGGTCATGGTGTTAAGATCATCTTGATTGATAATCTCTGCAAGAGCCGCCCAAGCGAATTCACGTTGAGCGATAGGTTGCATCACACTGTCGACACCCAAAAGCGATACCCCGCGCAAGATGAACGGAGCAACGGTCATTTTCAGATCCATGCCCTGTGCCAGGCCACAGGCAGCCACAGCGCCACCCCACTGGGTTTGAGCACAGGCATTCGCCAAAGTATGACTACCCACGCTATCGATAACCGCTGCCCAGCGTTCAGCTTGCAGAGGTTTGCCCGGCTCAGAGAGCTCGGCACGATCAATAATTTCAGATGCGCCCAATGATTTAAGATACTCAGCCTCTTCAGGGCGTCCTGTTGATGCACAGGTGGTGTACCCAAGTTGTTTCAAAATGCGAAGCGCAAAGCTACCGACACCGCCATTGGCACCCGTCACCAGCACCGTACCCGACTCGGGTGTAATACCTGCTGATTGAATCGCTTGTACACAGAGCATTGCAGTGTAACCTGCCGTGCCAATGGCCATTGTTTGGGCTGCGCTGAGTGCTTCAGGTTTCTTGATTAGCCAATCGGCTTTCACTCGCGCTTTCTCTGCTAGACCACCCCAGTGGGTTTCGCCAACACCCCAGCCATTCAAAATGACTTGATCGCCGGCTTGGAAACGACTGTTTGTGCTTTCGATAACGGTGCCTGCAAAATCAATTCCGGCAACCATTGGAAAGCGGCGGACTACAGGCGCTTTACCCGTAATGGCTAAACCATCTTTATAGTTAAGGGTTGAGTACTCAACTTGCACCAGAACATCACCCTCTGGAAGCTGCGCTTCATCTACCTCAGAGAGTTTGCAGGTGTAACCAGCTGTTTCGTCTTTGTTAATGAGAATGGCTTTCATCGAATGGATACTCCTCTAGAAAGGTTCGACTGGATATAAATTGATTAAAAAACAGGTAGAGCGGGGTGGCTGACTGCTGAAGTTTTGCTCGCAACACAGCACCTTCCCAACCGATCCAAAACGCTTGAGCGAGTTGAGAAGAATCGGCACTTCGAACAACTTGTCCCGCTTGTTTACCTAGCTCAAATAGATCACTTGTTAAATCAGCCCATTGATTAAAAATCGATTCAATCGCATTACGAAAATCATTATCCAACGCGCTAATCTCTTGCCCTAAATTGCCAATCAAACAGCCGCGTTGAAAGTTGTACTTCTGCATTCCATTAGCGGCGGAGGTAACAAAGGCTTTTAATCGCTCAATAGGGGATAGATCGGCATTTAGAAACTGCTTATTCAGTTGATGCTTAAAGAATTCGTTGTAACTTTCGATTACCGCTAACCCAAAGCCAGTTTTAGAACCAAAGTGGTGATAGAAAGAGCCCTTTGGTACCCCGGACTGTTTAAGTAACTTGTCGAGCGGCGTTGAGGCAAAACCCTGTGAGGTCATTAACTCGGTGCCTATTCGTAACAGCTTCTCTTTAGCGCTTAAGTCATTCATAGCAAAGTGTATAGCCAATTTTTAGCCATACTAGACCGAACGGTCTAGAGCGTCAATCAGTTCTAGTCCTCTTTAAATAATTAAAGTTGGCACGCTGATTGCTAGTTGATGGGTTGTATAGATCAACAGAGATATTGGACGAATTTAAGGGTGCATTATGAATAGACAAATCTGTGAGTCGCTAACGGATCAAGCGGTTTTTAATGTTGATAGCTTAACTAACAGCCAATGTAACCTGAACGATGTAT
This sequence comes from Marinobacterium sp. xm-g-48, assembly GCF_013282925.1. Taxonomy (NCBI): domain Bacteria; kingdom Pseudomonadati; phylum Pseudomonadota; class Gammaproteobacteria; order Oceanospirillales; family Oceanospirillaceae; genus Marinobacterium; species Marinobacterium sp. xm-g-48. Next base: position 199,758 of record NZ_WBYQ01000002.1, on the reverse strand, counting down.
GGATCACGGAGCAGATCGATGAAGATGGTAAAGATATCCTGACGACTATATCTTCATGGGTGAATGGCGAGGGAGCGAAATTCGCACTTCAGATCAATTTTCGTTTTGATCCAAACTGCCCCGGTAAAATATGGGCCGACTACCGCTCACAGCCATCGATTATGAATGGGCACATTCTTGATGAATATGGCTTTAAACTACCGACTTACAAGTACCGCCGCTTAAGCTGGGATCTGTTGATGCAGATAGATACCCAAACCTTAGAGGAGAGGGTATCTGAACTGCATAGAACAACCCATTAATCCAAAATGCTTAATTTTTGCTCGGCTATGCTCTTGTTAGGATTTAATTGATGAGTGAGTGAGTCGATACAGGCTGATAGAGCCTCTTCGACCACAGGATGGTATGTCGGCATTTTGGATAGCTGCATTGCTGTCTGTTTTTGCTCAATCGCCCAGGCCATTAAATGGGCCAGATGCTCACCATCAACCGAGACAATCTCGGCCCCTCTAATAGTCCCTGTCTCTCTATCTGCGATTATCTTTATACCGCCAACAGTGGCGTGTTTAACCTTTGCTCGCCCGTTAGCTGTCAGTTTAACGAGAGAAGAGAGAGTCGTTTCATCCTCGACTAAATTGCCGACACGTGCAATGTTTGGCTGTGTAAAGACAATGCCAAGCGCTGTTTTGCGTTTAAACCTTTTAGCGGTTGTTTGATTAGCGTTATAGCCTGCAATCAGACCTTCATCAGCAGCTTCATGCATAACCGCGCGTTCTGAGGTTGCATCACCTGCAATATAAAGTGATGTACCCTCGACGCCCATTGTCTGCTCATTAAAGCTCACCTGTCCATCTAAGATAGCTGCTCCCGCTGCTTCAAGGTTCATTTTCAAACTGTTTGAGCGTCGACCCAGTGCGAGCAAGACCGCATCAAACGACTCTTCAATGCCGTTGCATATAACATTGACACCGCCAGAATCATTTTGATTAAGGGTCACGGGCTCCCCAAGGTGGATTGGGAAATACGTGGATAGTGATTCTAGTGCATCCTCGAGTAGTTCATTATCTTGAATTCCGGCAACCGTTTGAGCTTGATCAAAACCTGCAACACGAACACCCAATTGACTTAAAGCTTGACCCATTTCTAGGCCTATAGCACCCATCCCTATGATGGCAATTGATGAGGGGAGTTTCTCGATCTCAAAAAAAGTGTCTGTCGTGTATAGGTTAGCAAAGTCCTGCCAAGGTTTAGGTATAACAGGGGATGACCCAGTAGCGACGATAGCATTATTAAACGTGATATCTTGGCCGTTAGCCCTAAGGCTATTTTTACCTGTGAATTCAGCATAACCACGGATTAAATGGTTATCATCCATTCTCTCAGTGGTGCGTCCGCGTACACCATTTGTGAACATGTCGCGCATCTTCCTAAGGTGCGTCATTACAGCGACAGGATCCAACTCAAGATGCGAGCTGCCTAAAATACCTTGGCTTTCAAACTGATCTCTACTACTGAATAACTCAGCGGTTTTTAACAGTACTTTCGAAGGCATGCAGCCAACGCGAGCGCAAGTGGTTCCATCTTCACCACCCTGAATCAACAGCCAGGAACGACCGCTCTTTTTGACTTCTGAAAGAGCGTATAAACCAGCCGTTCCAGCACCAATGATGACGGTATCGACTTTGCGATTCGACATAAAAATCCCTTTAATTGATTAATATTAGATAATTCTAATGTGTATCAAGGATTAGATGTATGATCAAAATCAATATCAGGTCAAAAACTATCGATACACTTCATCCATTGGCTTAGCGTGTTGATTAGAGGTGTAGATCAGAGCATTTTTTCGGCTCAGTTTAGAGGGGGAAGAGACCCCACAGCTCTTAGCGATGGTCTCAAGCTCTTTGTGCATCTCTTTAGCATAAGCAGCAACACGAACTGATTTGTTGACGGGATCTAGACCCGCTTGAAGTCGCTTATCATGCGTCGTGATTCCGGTTGGACAGGAGTTTTTATGACACTGCAAAGCTTGTATACATCCCAACGAGAACATGAAGCCTCGGGCTGTTGTGACAGCATCTGCACCGGCACAAAGGGCCCAAGCTACATCAACAGGAGTAATCAACTTGCCTGAGGCGACCAATTTTATCCGTTCTTTTAGGTTTAACTCAGTCAGAATGTTAGAGACTAAGGGGAGTGATTCTTGCAAGTTCATACCCGCGGCATCGATAAGAGACATGGGCGCTGCCCCTGTACCGCCGTTACCCCCATCTAGAGTGATAAAATCAGGGGCATAGGCGTTAATCACATCATCAAACGCGCTTTGCTTTGATTGGCTATCAGCTATATCTGCGGCAGCCGCCGAAGCTCTACTCGTTAAGGCGGTAAGCATCTCCCTGAACTCTGAAATATTACCCACACAGAGTTTGATACCTACAGGTTTTTCGGTCACTAATCTGACGTGCCTTATGAAATTGTAAAGGTCGTCATAACTCTGAATTTCTTGATGGGTAGGAGGCGAAATGCTGGCTTTACCCTCAGGAATGCCTCGCTGTGCAGCAATCTCTGCAGTCACTTTGTCAGCCGGCAGTATGCCGCCTTTGCCGGGCTTGGCGCCCTGAGAGAGCTTAATCTCAAACATTTTCACATTTGAGTTTTCTGCAACGACCTTCAGCTTCTCTTCACTTAATGAGCCATCTGAGTTACGTACGCCATACTTTGCGGTACCAATTTGGTAGACCACATCCGCTCCTCCTTGAAGATGCTCTGTGGAGGCTCCTCCTTCACCCGTGTTAATCCAAACACCGGCTTCACGTGCGCCTGCGACAAGCGCTTTGACAGCGGGTTTTGAAATAGCACCAAAGCTCATACCTGAAATATGAAACACCTTGTCTGTGGCGTAGGGGTTGGGACAGTAGGGGCCAAATACTTGTTGTTGAGGCTCTTCATTGCCTGTGTAGGGGAAGACCGAGTTCGCAAAGAGAACATCCCCTTCATGTTGAAGGCGCGTAGAACCAAAGGCTTGAAGAGTAGATTCCTGCTTGGCTGCTTGATATACCCAAGTTCTATCGGCACGGTTAAAGGGCATCTCCTCACGATCTTGAGCAAAGAAATACTGCCTGAAAAAGACGCCCATCTCCTCAAACATGTAACGTAGTCGCCCAACGACGGGGTAGTTACGACGAATGGTGTGGTCAACCTGATGACGATCACTGACATAAAGCAAGATAAGGCCAGAGACAAAAATCAGAAGGATAACGCCCGGTAGATAGCTCAGAATGAAATCAAAAAAACCAGTAATAATACCCATATACACCTCAATCTATTTGCTTTAACTTAACACGAAGAGATTAATCAAATGTTAAATTTCTTATCCATTTATCATAGAGCAGGGAACAGAAAGTGACTAACCCTTTGACGACGTTAATGAGTACGAAAGAGTTGATTTCATTGGATTGTGAAACGGTTATTTTTGATTGCCGTTTTGATCTGATGACTCCAGAAACAGGGCAGCAAGAGTACGATGAAGGGCATATTGAAGATGCTATTTACGTTAACTTAGATGAGGTTATGTCCTCTCCAATCACATCCACAAGCGGAAGACACCCATTGCCATCAAAGGAGTCGTTCGCACAGTTTCTAAGGTCCTGCGGTGTTTCTGAGAATACACAGCTGGTTGCCTATGATAATTCGGCTGGTCTGTTTGCGGCTCGTTTCTGGTGGATGTGTCGATGGATAGGCCATGAATCAGTGGCTATTCTTGAGGGTGGCATTAACGCTTGGAAACAGCAGGGCGGAAAGGTCACAACAGAAGCGCCTAATATAAATCAAAAGGGTGATTTGACGGTTAAGGAGAGTTTGGAATCCGTTGTTGATGTTGATGATGTTATTAAGGCTTCTAAACTGAAGGATCGTATTATTGCGGATGTACGTGCAGCCGAGCGCTTCAGAGGTGAGGTAGAACCCATTGATCCGGTCGCAGGGCATGTTCCAAACGCAAAGAACATTCCACTGTCTGATAACTACTACGCTGAAGGACAATTTCTATCTGCAGACCAACTACAACAGATCTATCGCCACAAGCTGGGTGACTATAAAGCGCAGGACCCAATCCTGATGTGTGGTTCTGGTGTAACCGCTTGTTTAAGTCGTTTCTGCATTGAGTTGGCGGGATTGCCACCAGTCAGTGTCTACCCAGGATCCTGGTCTGAGTGGATTAGAGATCCCAATAGGGGTGTTGAAACTGGGAACTAAACAGTCAGGGCAGGGTGTCAGGCCAAAAGCCTGACACCTTAATACTTTAGGCCTTTTTAACGAACTCTGATTTCAGCATCAATTTGCCACAATCGATATTGTGATCCCCGTCTACTAAACGTCGAACTTGGAATTTAGTGCCAACTTTCTCTGTACCACCACCTTTGACTTTAAGATCTTTAATCAAGGTTACAGAATCACCTTCTTGCAGCTGATTACCGTTTGCATCTTTAACAATCAGCAGGTCTTCAGACTCAGCCGCTGCATTGGGATCCCACTCATATCCGCATTCAGGGCAGACAAGTTGTCCTTGATCTTCATAGGCATATGGAGAGGAGCATTCAGGGCAAGCTGGGTATGAGTCTGACATCGGAAATTCCTTAATAAAAATAAGGGATTAATCATACCTGATTTAAAGCAGTTCATAAAAGTTATCCACACTGAAAAACCGCATCAATCCTCACCTAAAAGCATCATGAATCATTTTAATAGAGCCAAATAACGGCGGTTAGCAGGCTTAGATACGCGCGAAGATAAAGGGGTATAAAAATAAGGTTGATTATTGTTTTGTTCGGTAAACAGCTGTTTTTAAATATTTAAATAAAGGAGATAAGGCAATTTTCGTTAAAGGTTAGATAAGCTCAACTGTTTTTAACCCTTACGCAAATATATGACGGAAGGCGCTACAAGCTCTGAATGTGATTGTTTGCACACAAGTGATCCTCAGATTGATTAACACAACTATCAACAGCCAATGGTTTGGTTGGGGTCAATCGGTTTTCAGTGCTTATTAAGCCTTAAGGGTGGTGATTGATTCTTTTTAGGCGCTATTAGATGTGTTGATCTGATGGTTTTTATCGGTCTTTCAGTAATAGGTTAGCGAATAATTACCTAAACATAGCTACCGCAATAACGATATATAAAGATACGTATAATATATATTATGTTAAATATAGTATTATAAATAAAAGGCAGGAGATCCCTACCTCTATCTTTTGCCACAAAGCGAATAAGAACCTTACAAAGCGCCTTTGTAGATGCCCTTGGTGTCTATGTCGATAGCAAGCTCACCAGTTTGCAATGATGAGTCATCTGCAATGGTTGCGACCAGCTCGTCACTGTAGCCGATTAGGTTGATCCCCTCCTTGTCGAGAAGCGTCATGACGCGCTCTAGCGCAGAGATAACGGACATTTGGCGTGCTGTGAAGCCTGGGCTCTTTGCGGCGCTACTCTGGATATCTCGACGCTTAGTGGAGATCTGTTTTAGCACATAACCATCATCATCAATCAGTGATAGCTTAAGATCTATCGCCCTTGCATCAATGATTAGACCTTTGAGCTGCTCAAATTGCTGCAAGCTAGAGACATTGATATTGTCTCCAGGATTGCTGTTCGTAACAATTTTCTTGAGCTTATCGGTGTCCGCACAGGGTTTAACGTGAATGAGCATGCTATTTCCGGTCTCTATTTAAGCTTCAGCTGCGCGTTTTCTGTCGATAATCTCAACACTTCAGCATTAAGGCGCGCAATCTCTTCGGCCTGTATTTTCAACCGTACTTGTGCTTCAAGCAAGCCCTCATTGTTGTGTACGCCCGCTTCGGATTGCTTTAGCTTGGTCTCAGCATCCATTAAGGCTTTGGCTGCCCTGTATGACTGATCTCGCTCATTACCAAGATTGGTTACAGCCTGGTTCAATTCCATTTTAAGCTTGCTGATCTCGTTATTTCTTTCGCTAATAATAGTATTTAAATCAACTATTTGTTGGGTGTATTTACTGTCAATTGTTGACAGCTCTTCTGTGAGTTTCTTGCGCTCTTCGTCAGCCTCTTTGTGCTTGCTTTCACTGGCTCGGTTTGCGTAGGCAATCGCATCCGTCCAGATCTTGCTGGCGAGCTTAATAACAGGCTCTGGAAGATCGTAGCCACTGGCTTGCGCGTCTAATCTCTGCCCTAACCCGCTCCACCACTCATTGAGTGCTTTGTTAATTGTGGTTAATGAGCCAGACCCGAGTCTGTCTCTGACATTTTGTTGGGTGGGTTTGATGCCCTGCCTTAGCAGTTCGTCGGCAATTTCGTAGACTTGTTCGCGTTTTATACTGGTCATTTGATACATAATACATATTTAAAATACGTACTATATAGATAAGACGAGCTGTTATCTAGCAACACACTGCTCAACAACTTCCAGAAAGGTATTCATTGATATGGGTTTTGCGATGACTTTATTCGCACCGGCATCGAGTAGTGCCTCAGACTCCTGCCCCATGACGGCGGCAGTCACTGCCACTATGGGTACAGACACACCCTCTTTTCTTAGCTTTTGGATCATTTGCCGGCCATCCAGTACCGGCATAAAGAAATCACTTAGAATGAGGTCATACTCTTTGCGAGTCGCCATTTCGTATCCTAGATGGCCATTTTCCGCGACATCCACCTGGTTTACTAATTTACCCAGTAGGTTTTTAGAGACCATTCTTATGATGGGGTCGTCCTCAACGACCAGTAGGTTAAGGCGCTTAAGCAGATCTCCAGTATCTTTAGATTCTTGTCTAAACACTGGCTCAGACTGCTTTGCATTAAGATCAACCATAGGTATCTTGACAACAAAACGAGCGCCACCCTGCTCATTTCGATCGACATCAACGTCGCCATGCAGCTCGTTGAGTGATTGCCTTACAATAAACAAACCAAGGCCACTGCCATCAACCTTTGTGCCCAGCCTTTCAAACGGCTCAAATATCTTATTGGTTGCCTCTTTCGGTATTCCTTGGCCATCGTCAGATACAGTGAGCACCAAGTAACCCTTATCTACTCTTTGTATCCACTCAACCTTCACATTAATTGTGCTGCCTTTAGAGTGATGTATTGCATTCTTTATCAGATTTAACGCTATGATTTTTATGCGTTGTTTATCTGACTCAAGCCTTATATTTTCGTTATCTATGAGCTCTAATTTCACAACCATGCCGTTGAGCTCAGCTAACCTTGTCAACAGTGAGTGAGCATCGATTAATAGCTGATTAGGATGGAATGCTGTCTTGCTTATTGGCAGCGCCCTTTCAGGATTAACGGCTTGCGTCATGTCCTGCAGTACAGACATCAGATGATCAACGGTATTTTTCATCTGTTCTGTATGTTTTGGACTAGGAGCACCCTGCTCTAGATCTTCAATAAGCATTTGCAGGGTAGCGACAGGCGTTCTCATCTCGTGAGAGATGATGGCGAACAATTGTCTCTGATTAATCAATTTCTCTTCGATTTCGGTCAGTTTTGATGGATCAAAGAGATCGATACGCTTAAAGCGAATATGTTTTAAATGAGGCGCAGTTTCTGTTCTCGTTTCATAGGCTGACAGATGATGCACCTCTTTATCAATTCCTCTGTATCGAAAGTTGGTGCCAGACCGTATTGGTGCCGTTTCAATGAGTTTATTAGCTGGGGTGAAATAAGCGTCGAACTGATTCAGAGGTAGAGGTGTTGATAAGACAAAAAACTGCTGAGCCCTGGCATCTAAATGAACCTTCTCAGTACTAGAGTCTATGACAATATCAAATTGAGATTCATCGAGTGAATCAAAGGCTTTACACAACTTTGTATATTGCGTGTCTGACTCGATTTGATGATTGTTTGATCGATTCTGCTTCAATGGTCACTGCTTTAACTAATAACTTTAGTTAAAACATAGCAGGAATTATGCCAATCGCTACTCGAGCTCTAATTTTTTTAATGAGTCAGGCGAGTTTTGCTCATCCGCTAGGGTAAAGTTCATCGGACGATTGGTGTTCGTGGTTGTTGATGAATTGTCTCTACTGTCCTTTATCTCTTCAACTTGAGAGACATAACGTTTAGATATCATCACAACCGGGTTGTTCTCTTTGGTGTCGTCTAGGTAGAGTGGGATGAAGGAGCGGTCATCATTCATAATATCTTGAAGTCGCTCCCCTGGGGCTAGATAGAATGCTCCGACTAGACGGGCCCCATCATGCATACGGACATACACTTTCAAAGCGCTTTTACTTACGACTTTACTGCCCTGCATGCTATTTCCCCTAGAGTGTTTTATTGCATTCTAGCCTAAATTATTAATTTTGAGTAACTGTAGGAAAAGCGCAGAGTGATCTAAGTCACCTTTACCCATATTCTCAGAAAGATCTTGATACCGCTCATAAATGGCTTTTGTAACAGGCAGCTCTAAGTTCAATGATTGCGCAGCTTCGAGAACATTTTTCTCATCTTTGAGTTGAGTTGTGACTTTGCCGCCCGGTTCAAATGTTCGTTCGCTCATACGCTTACCGTGTAACTGAAGGATGGTGCTATCAGCAAACCCGCCTGACAGTGCGCGTCTAAAGGCTTCAGAATCAACGCCTGCTCGTTCCAGCAGCAATACAGCCTCCGATACAATAGCGATGGTACCGCCTACTATAGCCTGATTGGCCAGTTTAGATAGCTGACCAGATCCTACATCCCCTACTCTTGTGGCTCGCCCCATTGATGAAAAAACGACATTGGCCTCTTCGAATGTTCGCTCATCACGACTTCCTGCCATAATGGCCAGTGTACCCTCTTCGGCGCCTTTCACTCCTCCTGACACAGGTGCGTCTATGAAACGTGCACCGGTTGATTCAACTTTGTCAGCGATGCTGATGACCTCTTTTTGCGATGTTGAGCTCATATCGATCACCAGATGCTGTTTCGTGAGTTGAGGCAGTAGCATAGAGATAACCTCTTCGACGACCTGGCCATCAGCTAGCATGGTAATAATGATATCGCTCTGTGCGACTTCGCTAAGGTCTTCGGCAACAGCGGCGCCATCCTCTTTTAAGGACAAGCATTTCTCTTGCGTTCTGTTCCAGACGGTTAACTCTACACCCTCACTCAACAAGCGCTTTGCCATAGGCAAGCCCATTAGGCCAATCCCAAGAAAAGAGATCTTAGACATAATTACCTCAAAATTTTTTAGCACTTTTTTATTTTTGTACTAATTTGTTAATAAACACCTTATATGTGAATTTACGACACATGCAGTTTGGGTGAACTTTAAACCGATTGATAAAAGGTGTTTATGAGAATCGCCGCTCACCCTGAAGATGAAACTCAACGCATTGCTAGCTTAAAATCCATTGGTCTACTCGATACGCCCAGTGACCTCTATTTCGATCAGCTTACAGCTCAGGCGGCTCATATTTTTAATACCCCTATCTGCGCTGTCTCAATAATAGATAGTAAGCGACAGTGGTTTAAATCCATTTACGGATTAGATGTTTGTGAAACCGGTCGTGATGAAGCTTTTTGTTCCCATGTGGTTCACGATCACAAACTACTCGAGGTGCGTAATGCCCTTGAACATCCTGACTTTCATGATAATCCACTGGTGATCGGAGCGCCAAACATACGCTTCTATTGCGGCACCCCAATACACGACACTAATGGTTTCTGTCTAGGTTCGTTCTGTGTCATTGATACAAAGCCACGCCAGTTTACTGAGGAGCAGAAGGAGCTTCTAAACTCTTTTGCCCTGCAGGCTGAGGCTCTCATCGCCTTACATGTGCGACAAAAAGATAACGAAGAGAAAAACAGAGAGATTATTAGTTCACGTGATCTTCTTCGCCGTGAATTGGCTAGGCAATCAAGCCTTGTATCGAATGCAGCCGCTGCCGTTATTCGGATCAGTCACCGCGGCATTATCGAGGATGCTAACAAAAAAGCTGAATCTCTATTTGGCTACTCTATCGACGAGCTTGTAGGTCAAAACATATCAATGTTGATGCCTAAGGATATTGCTAAACACCATGATGGATACCTAAAACATTACGACCGTGATAAGCGCCAAAATGCCACTCACAACAGTTCGGTGATCGGTGAAGGTCGTGAAGTATCAGCCATCAGTAAAAGTGGCGAGCTGATACCCATACATCTGGCCGTCATTGAAGTGGTTATTGATGACCAATCTCAAAATGAGTTCATTGGGATAGTGACGGATCTTCGTGAAACTAAGCGCAAAGAGCGTGAGTTAGAGCGACAAAGCATGCTGTTGGATAAGCTTCATAAAGGTCTAACTGATTATGAAGCGCTGATCAGTGGTAACTCTATATGGTCTTTTCTGCAGGAGTCATTACGCGAGTTAACCAATAGCGAATATGCGCTGATTGGTGAGGTGGATCCAAGCAAGTCAGAACCTGAACTGATCGTTCACTCTTTAACTGATCTCTCCTGGGATAAAGAGTCGAAAAGTTTGATGCAAAAATTCTTAGCAGGTTCGAGTCGGGTAACTAACACGAAATCCCTGTTAGGTCGTGTGTTTGCTCAAGGCGAGGTGGTCTTAACAGAATCACCCGCCACAGCACCGGGTCGACGCGGTCTACCTGATGGACACCCTCCTCTGCATAATTTGCTAGGAATGCCTATTAAACAAGGTGATAAAACGCTAGGCATGATCGCCATTGCCAACTCAGAATCAGAGCTGAATGATGAGCTGGTCAATTGGTTAGAACCCTTTGTTGCCACCTGCTCTTTACTGATTCAGCTCTACCGTCAGATGAATGAGCGGGAACGTTTCACAGCGGAGCTTGAAGCAGCGAAGGATCTAATCGAAGATGCAAGCCGTGCTAAGAGTGAATTCTTAAGCTCTATGAGCCATGAGTTAAGAACACCACTGAACTCAATCATTGGCTTCTCAGAACTGCTCCAAGCTAATAGAAAGACCCCTCTCAATGAGAAGCAGTCAAAACAGGTGCACCAAATCAACTCGAGTGGTAAGCATCTTCTGACACTGATCAATGACATTTTAGATCTTGCCAAAATTGAAGCGGGTAAGCTCTCAATTTCACTAGAACCTACGCTGGTCGATAGCGTTGCCAATGAAACCCTAGAGGTGCTGCAGCCACTAGCGGACAAGAGTGGTATCTCTATTCTGGTTAAAGCTAACGCACAGCATATTGAGGCGATGGCAGACTACACCAGACTCAAACAGGTACTGATCAACCTGCTCTCCAACGCCATTAAATACAACCGCCAACAAGGTTCAGTTGAGTTGTCTTGGGAGGTGGTTGACCAATCAGTACTCGTGCATGTTCAGGATACCGGGATCGGTATCAGCGATGATCAGATTGATCATATATTTGAGCCATTCAATCGAAGCAATGCAGAAAACTCTGGCATAGAGGGAACCGGTGTCGGGCTAGCGCTAACAAGAAAGGTTGTCGAATATATGAATGGTACGATCGATGTGAAAAGCGATCACACCGGAAGTACCTTCACTGTAACGCTACCACTGGCTAACTGCCAGGTTAAGAGTGACTCATTCACATCCGGCAAGGTACAAAATGATCAACTCAATACTGATCTAACCAGCCAATCAGAAAAGGTTGTTCTTTACGTTGAAGATAATCCAGCCAATCAGCGACTCATGCAGGATATTTTTGAAGATTTTGAAAGCATAAATCTTGTCGTTGCTCATGAGCCCTTCCTGGGTTTAGAGATGGCTAAAACCCATCGGCCTGATCTTATTATTCTTGATATCAATATGCCGGGAATGGATGGATTTCAGTTATTAAAACGCCTCAAACAGGAGCCAAGTTTGGAGGGCACTCCCTGCATCGCGCTATCGGCCAATGCTATGCCAAACGATGTTAAACGAGGCTTAAACGAGGCTTAAACGAGGGATTTGATCACTACCTAACCAAGCCGATCGATATACCTAAATTTTACGACCTAATTGATGACTACTTTGAGGAGGTAAATTAAATGAGCCGCGAAAACATTCTTGACGCCAATATCCTCATAGTTGATGACAACGAAGCGAACGTACTTCTTTTAGAAGATCTATTAGAGGATCAGGGTTTTACCCACCTAAGGTCTTTAACAGACCCGTTACAGGTTCTTCAAGAGACAAAACAGAGCCTGCCAGACCTGATACTTCTAGATATTCGAATGCCTGGCATGAATGGCTTTGAAGTCATGCAACAATTGGACGAAGCATTCTCCAACAAACATCCTCCCATCATATTGCTAACCGCGCAAACTGATATGGAGACCCGCACAAAAGCGCTGGCATTAGGGGCGGTCGAGTTTTTAAATAAACCCTTTGATCATCAGCTGATTATTGAACGCATCAGCAATATTCTAAAAACGACATTGGGTTCGGTTAGAACAGCCTCTGACTCAACTTATGTCAATGCTTACATAGCGGATGATGATATTGCCTCTCTGAAAGCCCTGGGTTACACCGATGAAACCACTGGATTGCCTAACCGAAGAGCAATTCAGAAACATATCTTTGAAGAGTTTGCGCTAGAGAAGGACTTAACGGCCTACTTTATTGAAATAGATGGAGCGGATGCTTTAGCAAAAACGTACGGCTATGAGATATACGATCGAGCCATGCAAACGCTCGCCAAGCTTATATCGGAGTCAGCTGCTAATCAGGTCGCAATGATCGGTGCTTGGAATGCCAATCAATTTATCGCGATTAAAGAGACTGAAATTGACCCTGCTTTCGAAGAGCAATTCGCAAGACGCATGCATCGATTGTTAACCGGTATTCATGAAATCGGCACACTGCACTATAAACTTTCTGTCCGAATTGGATTCGCTGTATCTAAAGGACTGATTAAACAACCCGGTGAATTAATCCGGAGAGCGGTACTGGCTGTTCCCTGTCTTAATAGCGGCCTAGATTATGATGCCTACGACCAACAGATGGATGACTCGAACAATCACGAAGCAAAGATTGAATCTGAATTGAGACGTGCCATCATCAATAAAGAGCTCTATCTAACTTACCAACCTAAGGTTTCGATCAGCAAAGGATCTGTCATCGGCGCTGAGGCGTTATTAAGATGGGAAAATAGCAACCTTGGCAAAATTTCACCAGAGCTGTTCATTCCCATTGCGGAGCGAATTGGCATGATCAATGAAATTGGTGAATGGGCGTTTGATGAGTCAGTCAAACAACTTAACAGCTGGCTTAAATCGGGACGAGTCGGCATGGACTTTACATTGGCGATAAACGCATCGCCTATTCAGCTATTCAACCCAAACTTTATATCATTTGTGCAATCAACATTGGTCAAACATGGCGTCTCACCCTCTCAAATTCAAATTGAGATTACAGAGTCTATGTTCATCTCTAATGTCGACTATGCAATCTCAGTTCTTAATGAGATTCGTCAATTAGGCATATCCATTGCGATGGATGATTTTGGGACAGGTTTCTCTTCTCTCTCTTATCTTCAAAATTTACCTTTGGATACGTTAAAAATTGATCGATGCTTTATCGATCAGATGACTTTTTCTGAAAAATCGCGACGCTTAGTTCAAGCAATCATTGCTTTAGCGCATACCTTTGATCTGGTGGTAGTCGCTGAGGGTATAGAGACTAAAGAGCAGTACAGAATGCTCGTAAATATGGGGTGTGAAGAGGGACAAGGTTATCTATTTGATGCACCCCTACTACCAAATGAGTTCCCACCGCAGCCATTAGTGACCAGCGCGAATAGACAATACTCTTTCTCTTAGCAAAGAGGTAAGCAACTTTCTAATAATCGACTATGCTTAAGGTAGTTAACCATCAAGGCTGATTATATGTCGCGCTACACAACACAAATTGTGGATTCCCTAACGACTGAGTGGTTCAGGGATCAGCCACTGTTGAACGTGATACTAGAAAACTGTTTCGATCAGGTATTTATTAAAGATCTCTCGTCAACCTTGATTTACGCAAATAGGAACCTAGCCCTACATTATGGGCTAAAAGAGGTTGACCAAATACTGGGCAAGAGTGATTTTGACTTTTACACTGCTGAACATGCAGAAGCGATGAGACAGGAAGAGTTGGACCTTATGCAGACTGGTGAGCCACTGCTTGCCAAACTCTATACTGAAACCTGGCCTAAGGGCGGTGAGACATTTAATCTTTGTTCAAAGTTACCCCTTAGGAACAGTGATGGAAAAATTGTCGGGTTGATTGGTTTTGGTCGAGACATCACCAAAGATAAGCGTCGTGAAAAGCTCATCTGGCAACACACAAACTATGATGCCCTGACTGGACTACCTAATCGTAATTACTTTGTGGGTTGTTTGAATTCATCTATTCACGAGGCTAATACTGGGCACCGCTACACACTACTTGCACTGGATATAGATCGGTTTAAATCGTTTAATGACAGTTACGGTCATGGTTGCGGCGATGCGATACTGATTCATGTTGCTGAATGCATTCATAATAATGTGTCTGACCATGACATAGTGGCGCGAGTCGGTAGTGATGAGTTCCTGTTGCTCATCGATAATCAAAAGAATAAAACCAACATAGTCGATTTAGCGATTAAAATTCGATCCAACATTCAAGCACCATTTTTCTATCAAAATCAGCAATACGATATCTCCTGCTGTATTGGTGCGGCTGAATTTCCATCAGATGCGCTTGATGCAACCGACCTGCTGAAGTTTACTGAGCAGGCGCTCTATCGAGCAAAACAGCTCGGAGACAATCAATTTGTTTTCTATTCACCTGAAATGACGACCGCTTCGATTAGGCGTCAAACACTCATCGCAGATCTAAAACAGGCGGTTGCAGACGATCAAATCGAGGTGATGTTTCAGCCAATTATTAGTTGTGATACGGAGCAGTTATACAGTGTTGAAGCCCTAGCGCGGTGGCAACACCCCTACTATGGCCAGATTTCACCAGATGAATTTATCCAAATTGCAGAAGAGATAGGCATTATTGCGCAATTGGATGAGCGAGTTTTTCATAAGACGATTGAGGCCGCTCAGCGGTGGCAAACCGTTATCGACCCTTTGCCCGTTTTCTCTGTGAACGTCTCTGCGCGAAGCCTTAATACTGGTGAAAATAGTAGTTCAGATATCATCAATCTCCTCTCTAACTTAAACCATGGAAAACTGCTCAAGTTACGGCTTGAATTGACGGAAGGCTCGCTCTTTCTTCCGTCTGAAAAGCTCAATGATTTAATGGGATACTGTTCACAAAATCAGATTGAGCTGGCGTTGGATGACTTCGGAACCGGTTACTCTGCCTTATCTTATCTACTGGACTTTAAAATTGATTATTTGAAAATCGATAAAGTATTCATCGACGGACTACCCGAAAACAGTCGAAACCTATCCGTCTGTAAAGCGATTATTCAGATGTCAAAATCGCTAGGAATCAAAGTGATCGCTGAGGGTGTGGAACAAGAGGAGCAACTGCTTGCTCTGAAAGAGCTGGGTTGCGATTACATTCAAGGCTACTATTTCAGCAAACCGTTAAGTTCGCAGGAGATGTTAGATCGCTACTCAGCTTAGAGAGTGCGATCTAACAAAGTATCTACTCAGTCTCTAAAAACTTAGCGACCATCTCTTTAATGTAACGACCGTTACATGGCTTAGTTAAAAACGCCTTTGCTTCTAACTGTTCTGCACGCTCCTGTATCTCAGGGGTGGCAAATGCACTCAGGAAAATCACAGGTATATTGCTGGTCATGGTGATTTTGTCGAGCAGATCAGCCAACTCTAATCCATTCATTCCCGGCATATTGACATCAAGTAGAATCAGATCGGGTTGGCGTTTGACCGCTAATGAAAGTCCCACTTCAGGGTCAACTGCACAGACCAATTTATAATCAGACTCCAAAGCATCACGGATCTGGGCAAGGGTAAACGAGTCATCGTCAATGCAAAGGATGGTTTTTTTAGACATATCTCAACTACTTAATAAGAATGTTAAACGTAAATTTAGTTTAGCAAGAAGATGAAAGTAGACAAGAAAAAGTAGATAAAAATGGTGCCCCGGACCGGACTTGAACCGGTACAGCCTAACGGCCGGCAGATTTTAAGTCTGCTGTGTCTACCAATTCCACCACCAGGGCATTGATGATGTGTATCGTTTGATACATCCCTAAAGAGAGATCTTTAGGAAGAGAATATGGAGGCGAGCACCGGAGTCGAACCGGCCTAGTAATGATTTGCAATCATTTGCATCACCGCTCTGCCAACTCGCCATATTGGAGCGGGAAACTAGGCTCGAACTCGCGACCTCAACCTTGGCAAGGTTGCGCTCTACCAACTGAGCTATTCCCGCACTTGCTGAACAAGTGGCGCGTATTATAGACGCTTCACCCACCCTGTCAATCGCTAGATTGAAATTAGATCTGCTTAAAAAATAACCACTTACTCGACTTTAAGGCCTATCACTGATTAGGTTTAAGGTGTGGCCAAGCAGCACGCAGGTAGACAAACATAGACCATAGCGTTAGTAGCGCAGCAGCATAGAGAATACCGACCCCGATCCAGGCCAGAGTCGTTCCGGGCGCAGCACCAATCATGATAAAGATGGCTAGCATTTGAAGGGCTGTTTTAGCTTTACCAATCATAGAGACGGCAACCTGAGCGCGCTCCCCTATTTCAGCCATCCATTCACGCAATGCAGAGATCACGATTTCACGACCGACTATGATGATGGCTGGAATCGAGAGAATGGCAGGCCAATCAGAAAAGAGACGTCCATAGGTATCGACCAGTAAAATCAAAGCCGCAGCGACCATTAACTTATCGGCCACAGGGTCAAGGAATGCCCCAAAGCTGCTCTCTTGCTGCCATTTGCGAGCGAGATAACCATCCAACCAATCAGTAACGGCCGCTAAGGCAAAGATTCCTGCTGATATCCAACCGGCAAAAGGTGTCGGCCAGTAGTATGCAATGATGAAAAATGGAATTAAAACAATACGTAACAGAGTTAATACGTTGGGTAGATTCATGCAGAGAAGCACCTTTAGCTATCGGGGTGCAGAGCGAGATAGATCGTCTCTGCAAGACTATTACTAATACTAGAGACTTTTGCGATTTCTTCAACACTTGCTGACTCAACCGCTTTCGCACTTCCGAAATGTTTCAGTAGCTCTCTACGGCGTTTAGGGCCGACGCCATCAATGCCTTCGAGTAGTGACTGCTTTCTCGCTTTAGCACGACGCGCACGGTGACCCGTGATGGCAAATCGGTGGGATTCGTCACGGATGTGTTGCAACAAATGAAGCGCAAGAGAGTCAGACTGCAATATATTCTCGCTGCCTGTTTCGGCATCAATCAGAATTTCAAAGCCCGCTTTACGTGTTGGGCCTTTCGCGATACCAATTACCTTGATCCCTTGAATATTGAGCTCATTAAGCACCTCAACAGCCTGAGCTACCTGTCCTTTACCCCCGTCAATAACCAGGATATCAGGGAGTATTGCATCCGCACTGGTCGCCTTTTCAAAACGACGGTGCAAGGCTTGGTTCATGGCGGCGTAGTCATCACCCCCAGTAATACCTTCGATATTATATTTACGATAGTCACGTTTCAGCGGGCCATTGCGATCAAACACTACACAAGAGGCCACAGTAGCCTCTCCACTGGAGTGGCTGATGTCGAAACACTCAAGTCTTGAGGGGATCTCCTCCATGCCTAGCGCTGACTGAAGATCTAGGAATCGGTTATAGATATTTTGTTTATTGGCCAGCTGTGACTGTAAATTCTGTTCGGCATTTTGCTGAGCTAACTTAAGCCAACTGTTGCGATCAGAACGCACTTTACTAGTAATAGAGACTTTACGTTCGCGCATTTGACTAAGAGCTTCACTGAGAAGGTTAGACTCGGGCAGTTCAATCGCCGTAATAATAGACTCTGGTATCTCGCGCCCGCCAGCCAAGTAAAACTGAGCAATAAAAGCGCTTAAGACATCCTCTGCACTGTCTTCGATAGCAATTCGGGGATAATACACTTTGGAGCCAATAACTCGCCCCTGACGGACAAAAAGAACGTGTACGCAAACGCCGCCAGGTTGAACGGCTACGCCAAAGACATCCGCCTCACCTTTTTGACCGATAACGGTCTGCTGCTCTTGTACGTGCTGCAAGCGAGCCAATTGATCCCGAAGCTGAGCGGCTTTTTCGAACGCTAATTGACGAGAGGCAGCCTCCATTTCGGATGCGAGCTCACTCATCACTTTTGGGTTTTTACCCTGCAAAAAAAGCTTGGTATGACGCACGTCACGCTGGTAATCCGCATCGTCAACTAAACCCACACAGGGAGCGCTGCAGCGCTCTATTTGGTACTGCAGGCAGGGTCTAGAACGGTTACGGAAAAAACTGTCGTCACACTGACGTACTTTAAACAGCTTCTGTAGAAGATTCAGACTCTCTTTTACCGCGCCACCGCTAGGAAAAGGGCCAAATAGAGTGCCGTTGGGAGAACGTTTTCCGCGTTGATATCTAACGGCTGGAAATTCGTCTTTATCGGTGATCAATATGTAGGGGTAAGACTTATCATCACGCAACAATATGTTGTAAGGCGGTCGATACTGCTTAATTAAATTCTGCTCTAGCAGCAGTGCTTCTGTCTCAGAACCGGTTGACGTAATCTCAATGGATTGGATTTTGCTGACTAATGCTTGGGTCTTAATAGAGAGACCGGTCTCTCTGAAATAGCTTGAGACCCGGTTCTTTAAGTTCTTTGCTTTACCGACATACAACAGCTCACCAGAACTGTCGTACATCTGATAACAGCCAGCTTTGTTAGGGAGTGTTGCTAAGAAGGCTTTAGGATCAAACGTCGTCAATCAATTAATCCCTGGCACGGTTACGTTTCGATTCCATGTAGATGTAAGTGGCCTCTTTGTAGAGGTTGTTTAAATCATCGCGAGTATCGTCGGTGATCCCTGCGCCACGTGAAAGTGACACCTCAAGGTAAGCACTGATTTGCGCATGATAGTAGAGACGATCATCATAGGCATCGGCACGTTTCATTTTGCTCAGTGCAATTTGTGCACCGTTGATGAGGATGTAATTAATATCCGTATCAGAGAGACGTGGACTACGAGTGGTTTTCTCCATTCGTGCTTCCGCTTCAGCTTCTAGAGCTTGACGTTTAGTCATTAAAGCCATTCCCTGCTCCTTAACTCGCTCACTAAAATTGAGACTATAGAGTACCGTATTGGCCGCTAGAATGTTAATTTGAATTTAAAATTCAGCCAGCGTGTTTTATGAAAAAGATCGTCTACACAACAGAGCAGACAGCGAGTGAACTTGCCTGGTTAAGCCAAGCCCAAACACTGGTGGGTGAAAACAAGTTTAGACGTGACCCTCTCGCTATTAACGCTTCCTTGATTTCGAAGCTTAAACATCATCACAGGCTAGGTGTTCACTTTGAGGACCTATTCGAGCTTCATCTTAAAACATTTTCTCAAATAACTGATTTAAAAAGTCATATTCAAATAATTGAGGATAAGAAAACCTTAGGCGAAGCAGATTTTCTAGTCTGCAAAGATGGCGCTTGGCAGCATATAGAGGTCGCCATAAAATTTTATCTTCGTGTTGGGAGTAGCGGTCAGATGAGTGACTATTTAGGTCCTAGTCTGACGGACTCTCTGGATAGAAAAATCACACATATAGAAAACAAGCAGTTAAAACTTCTTGAGTCTGAGCCAGCAAAACGCACTCTGCAATCGTTAGGGGTCGATTCGGCGGTTGAGAGCTATGCACAAATATTTGGCTGGCT
The DNA here is from genome assembly GCF_013282925.1 of Marinobacterium sp. xm-g-48. NCBI lineage: Bacteria > Pseudomonadati > Pseudomonadota > Gammaproteobacteria > Oceanospirillales > Oceanospirillaceae > Marinobacterium > Marinobacterium sp. xm-g-48. Next base: position 179,974 of record NZ_WBYQ01000002.1, on the reverse strand, counting down.
CTTCTACCATGTCAGCGATAACCAATCGAAGATACCGGATAACATTCACCCGCAGCATTCTCGTGGCCGCTGGCTTTGCATCAACGAATTGGAAGGCTTTTTAGATGAATACCCAGACGCAGTTCGTTTTTTAATGCCATCGAGATCTGAATGGTTGACCTCCCCTTCACATATCCATGACATCGCAGTGAGTAAAAGCAACCTGTTAAAGAGAGCAAAGAGTGTGATCGACCGACCACAACAACTGTTCGTGGTGTTGGGCAAAGGCTGTTCAAGACAGTTAGTGGAAAGGCTGTTTGTTGTGCCAGAGGCCTGGGTGGATAATGCAGAGTCGATGATCAATCAGAGATAAAAAAACCGCCAATGAAGGCGGTTTTTTTAACAAGGTCGCTTATTCGCCAGCTTTCGCCGCATCTTTAGCAATTGCACCTTTTAGAAGCTTAATGCCGACAACTGTCATAACAAGCATTGCACCGATGATCACTAGGCTTGGAGCTAGAGAAATCATGTTGTATTTATCGATTGAGCCCATCTGACTAAACCTCATTAATTTGTTTGTTTAAGACAGAGTGCATTTTATTGATCTAAATCAATTCCTGCAAGATATATACAACTATTTATCCATCGACTGCAGTCGCTTCAGCAGACTGCTGGTATCCCAACGATTGCCTCCCAGCGCCTGAACTTCCGAATAGAATTGATCCACAATCGCTGTCACAGGAAGGCGTGCGCCATTGCTGCGCGCTTCATTAAGGACAATACCTAAGTCTTTACGCATCCAATCAACAGCGAAACCGTAGTCATACTTTTCATCGATCATTGTTTGGTGACGATTAACCATCTGCCAAGAACCGGCTGCCCCGTGCTGTATAACATCAATAACGGCGGCAACATCAAGGCCACTCTTCTGGCCGAAGTGGATCGCTTCAGCTAACCCCTGCACCAAACCTGCAATACAGATCTGGTTCATCATCTTAGCCAACTGCCCTGCTCCAGCATCACCCAACAAGCTTTGTGATTTAGCATAAGCATCAATAACTGGTTCAACCTGTTTGTAGACCTCTGAATCACCACCACACATCACACTAAGCACGCCATTTTCAGCGCCCGCCTGTCCGCCAGACACAGGAGCATCAATGAATCCCAATCCCTGTTCACGGCAGACCGTATTGAGTGTTCTAGCCGCTTCAGCGGATGCCGTGGTGTGATCAACAAGAATTGCACCAGTCTTCATGCCTTTAATGGCACCCTCGTCGCCCGTTGTAACCTGGTATAGGTCATCATCATTACCGACACACACAAATACAATGTCACAGCCTTCAGCGGCTGCTTGTGGGGTTTTAGCTGCTTTACCTGCGTATTCGCTGACCCAGGCTTCTGCTTTAGCAAAGGTTCGGTTGTATACAGTGACTTCATGTCCCGCCTTAGTAAGATGCCCTGCCATTGGGTAACCCATTGTACCTAAGCCAATAAAAGCAACGTTTGCCATGATATGATCCTTATTCTCTATATGATTCGTATTAATAACTATGAGCTTACACACTATTAAGTCCTATACGCTAGGAATGTTTTTATCGATTTGTTCGATCACTTCACAGGCCGCGCAACTTCCACCGCTGGATTTCAAAACCCTAGAGGGTGACCCTATCACGCTTGATGCGTACCAAGGTGAAGTACGCTTGATTAACTTCTGGGCAACCTGGTGCCCGCCCTGCATTCGTGAGATGCCTGCATTAGGGCGTTTAGAGGAGGCTGTTGAAGGTCACGCGCGAGTGGTAGCTATCAATGTAGGTGATATGAGTGATCAGGTGGAGGCCTTCGTATTGGAGAACTTTGATGGCGCAGAACCCGAAATCTGGCTGGATGAGCCGGGAGCGGCCTTTATGACTCTGCGTCTTGAGGGATTACCCATGACATTGGTGCTCGATAAAGAGGGCGAAGTGATTGATAAGGTGATCGGTGAGCGCGAATGGGACAGTGAATCGGTCGTCAACTATCTGAAAGAGCTGGCTGCTGAATAGCAACCAGCGACTCTTCGGATCAGCTTAGTTTTGCAAGTCTGGCAACAATTGCTAAAACCATCTGAGCCGAATTTTCTGATGCCGTTTCGATGAACTGATCAAAGCTGACATTAGATTCTTGGCCTGCGATATCCGACAACGCCCGAATAACTAGAAACGGAACCTCAAAGCGGTAACAGGTCTGTGCAATGGCAGCCGCTTCCATCTCTGCAGCTTTCATCGTAGGAAAGTTGGCTCTAACCTTCTCAACATGCTCTGGATCGCTCATAAAGGCATCACCGGTCGCGATTAAACCACGCTGACATGCGGTGTTTTCAAACTGAGCTATAGACTCTTCAGCCACCTTAAGTAGCAGTTCATCCGCTAAGTAAGCGGCTGGCATTCTAGCCATTTGACCGATCTCGTAGCCAAATACGGTTAGGTCAACATCGTGGTGACGAACCTCATCAGAGATCACCACATCCCCTACTTTCAACGTTGGATCAAAGCCACCAGCAGAACCTGTGTTAATCACACAGCTTGGTTTAAAGTGATCTAACAGCAAGGTGGTACCCACTGCAGCATTGACCTTACCGATGCCCGATTTAAGCAGCACCACGTCGACACCGTCGATCTGCCCTGAAAAAAAAGTAAAGCCTGCGATTTCACTTACTTGTAAAGATTGAATACTGTTTTTTAGGCGTTCAATCTCCTGATCCATGGCACCAATCAGTGCGATGACGGGGCTATTTTTAAGTGCGCTCTCTAAACTGGATGAAGTGGCATTGTCAGTTTGGATCTTGGCATTGATATCGTCAGGACGGCTCATCTGAAACTCTTAAGGTTTGGACTAATAAGGTGTAAATTCTAACACGATTTATTAGGACTTATTCAGCCCTATCGCTTCGTATAACCGCTCTATATCAACAGGTAGATCGGCATGAATTGTCATCAGTTCATCAGTCACTGGATGGGAAAACTGAATCGATCTCGCCATTAATACCAATCGATGAAGGTTGAAATGGTCTCGAAACATACGATTATGACGCCCCTCTCCGTATTTGGTATCGCCAATAATGGGGTGAAGATGGTGCTTCATGTGACGGCGAATTTGGTGCTTACGCCCTGTGTGCGGGAAACAGGCTACAAGGCTGTAGCGGGATGTTGAGTAGCGCCCAACCGGAATATCCAGCTCAGTTTGCGCGATGACTTCAAAGTCGGTTACCGCCTCTTTGGCCTCTTTATCCTGGCTTGCTAGGGGATCTGCATATTTATCGTATTTGGGCACCAATGCATGATCAATTCTGCCCTGGGGTTCACTAAACCACCCTCTTACAAGACACTCGTACTCTTTTTTTACACCTCTGGCCTGAAACTGCTCTTGCATTGTTTTCGATGACTCAAGCTCTTTACCAACCAACATAACCCCACTAGTTGCCCTATCAAGTCGGTGGATAGTATGCAGCTTTTCAGCATTAAAGTGCTCTTTCAGCAGGCCCATTAAGGTGGGTTCATCAGGCTTTGTAATCCAACTCGGATGAACCAATAAACCCGAGGGTTTATCTACTGCTATAAGATAGTCATCTTCGAAGAGTATAGAGAGTTGCATGTCGGTTTCCTTGTGTTGCCGCCATGATACCTATTCGTGAAAAAAACCACAGTGGGAGTTTCTAAATATATTTTTGTTGCGGTGCACAAAAAGGTTTGACAGTTAGCAAAAACCACAATATATTGACCCTATGGTGCAGTGCACAATAAATTAAATTAGGAGTATGACTCATGATGAACGAACTAAAAGATAGCATGAAGCCAATGATGGCGATTGCTGAGATCAACAAGAAGACTGCTGAAGCCCTAATTGGTCTTCAATCATCTTATGTAACAGAGGTTGTTAACGCATCTCTTTCACAGATGAAATCTCTAACTGAAGTTAAAGATCCAAAAGCAGCTCTAGAACTTCAAGTTAAATACTTGAAAGAAGCTGAAGCTAAAATGACTGAAGTTGCTGAGAAAGAGATCGCAGCACTTGCAGCCGCTAAAGCTGAATTGACTGAACTGATGGAACAGAGTGTAGAAGATTACGCTTCAGCTCCAATGTTCGAAGAACTAAAAAAGTTCATGTCTGCTAAAGCATAATGAGCAACTAAACATCACTGCACTTTGCATAGCAGAATGCTGTGATTTTAAAAAAGAGAGCTACGGCTCTCTTTTTTGTCTCTTAACGGCACTTAGGCGACATCTAAGATCCAGCTGCACGGCGACTGTTTATCTCATGAAGTGCATCTAGTAGAGCGGATTTAGATACTGGCTTGGGAATGACATAATCCGCTCCCTCAGCTAGAAATTGATCGGTTTCAATTCCAACAACGGCAGCTGTGACAGCGATGATAGGAGTCTCCGATGACCATGATCGAATCTTTCTAGTTAGCTCGTGACCGTTCATCTCGGGCATCATCAAGTCAGTGATTACGAGATCAAACTTTTCTGGTGAGTATGCAGCGAGGGCAAGCCTTCCATTTTCGTAGGCACTAACCTCTGCTCCCTCTTTAGTCAGCATATTTATCGTAAGCATTCGAAGCATTCGATCATCTTCAGCAAGTAGGATACGCATATTGGAGAGGCCTGCACGCTGTGTCTGTGTCTGTGCCTGTGCCTGTGCCTCAGAGTTAACTGCCTTGACGGGGAACGTGAGCTCAAAACAAGCGCCACCGTACTCGCTCGCCGAATAAGCGAGCGTACCACCCATCTGCTCTGCGAAATTCTTGACGATAAACAAGCCTAACCCTGAACCCTCTTGATTCGTACCGCCTCGCCTGAAAGCATCGAACACTTTATTTTTCAGTGTATCTGGGATGCCCGTGCCGTTATCCTCGACCCTGACGCGACAGATTACCTCGTTATTTTTGTTGACCTGATGCTCGTACTTAACGTGAACCTCAGATCCACCAGAGTGTAATGCGGCGTTTTTAACTAGGTTGGTAACACACTGTCGAAACTGCTGTGACCGGATCTCGAATAATTGACCTTTGGATTGCGCGGACTCGATATGCAGGGAGAAGCCATTTGCGGCGAGCATAGAACTCATCGGTGAGAGCGCACGCTTCAGAATTTCGACTGGGTCTGCTAACTCTAATTTGGCAACCAAAGCACGTTCGGGCGCCACCACAATTCGCAGATCCTCAAGAACATTCAAAAGATTTTCAGCGATACTTTTTATCTGGGCGACTTTATCGTTTGGTTGCATGTCGGCGTTATCAGCAACCATAGATATTATCGATACCGGTGTGCGCAGCTCGTGGCCAATTATGGCAAACATCTCTTTTTGGCGCTCATTGTTCGCTCGCTGATGCGCTAACAAGTCGACAGTCTGGTCACGGTCATGCAGACGATAGGCAAGGAGAACGGAGAACAAGGTGGCCTCAAGCAAGCTTCCAACAGCGTAGGCTGATTGAAATTCGAACGGTAGGACTCCGTTTCCGCCCATCAAGGCCAGAACCGTTCCACCCACAAAGGCCGTCCAACCCGCGAAAACCAACTTACTGTAAGGTTTACGTTTAACCAGCGAAACAATCACTTGTGCGCTGAGTAGCAATAAGTTGAGTGGAACGGACAAACTCATCAACGACTGATAGGCAGCCGCGGGTCCGTAGAGCACAAGGGGGATTAGGCTTGCAATGGTGCAAATAGCTATGCCCGAGCGGACAAACTTATCTCGTAGCTGATTGAAAAGAGAGGCGAGAAAAAGCGTTCCGCAAATCAAACCTAAAGCGCCGCTAACTGCGGCGAAGTGCCTGCCTAAAGGAATTAATTGAATCTCTATGGCCTGCGTGCAGAGCATGAACGAGACAAACACTACATACAACCAATGTAACGCCTGTCTAATGATAATCGCTGAGGCTATGTTGTAAGCCAGCAAGATCAAAAGTCCCAGCGTTAGTGCATAGCGAAGATTTTCAAACCTTCCGTTGTCCGCTAGGGCTACATTAAGGGTTTTAACCCCATAAGCCAGCTCAATTTCGAAGGACGATGTGATTTTAAAATGTAGAGTTGCAGAGCGGCCCGCCTCTAACTCAATCGGAAAACTGGGAAGCAGAGTGGGGAGCGGGCGCTCAGCCCTATCGATAGAAAGACCACTTACAGCGGCGTTCTCTAGGACACCGTAGAGCTCTATTTTGGGCAGCAGATGTGACTCGAACTGCACCACCTGCGTCTGCCTCTGCGCGGTCTCGTTTGTCAGATCGACACGGAGCCAAAATACCGACTGACTAAACCCTTTATGGGTATCGGTGGTCTTTACAAAAGAAGCAGGACTTCCAACAACGTCTTCAATACTTCGCGAAGCCGTTGTGTCTTCGAATACCCAGATCGCTTCTTGCGCCCATACGGGAAGTGCTACAAATATTTGAAGCAAACCAACTATCAAGAACCTAATCAACAATGCACATCCGCCAAAATTCTAGCTTCCAGTAACTATAGACCCAAACCTGACATTTAGGAATGATTTTTCAACGCGTGCAGTGGTCATAAATGACCGAGAAGGGTCGGGAACGCCACCTCATTCATTTTCACACCCTGCCACACACTCGGCTCAACCCGTCGTAAATCAATCAACGCTCGCCTGTTCTACACCTGAGCTCTGCAAGTGAATCGAGGTCAATGTATCTATTAGCTTTTCGCTGCTTATAGGCTTTGAGATAACAGCGTTGGCACCAGCCTCAAGCAGTTCGTCAGTCTCGTCACCAACAACGGCGGCCGTTATAGCAACGATGGGGACTGTATGATCGACCTGCCGGATACCTCTAATTAACTCCAAACCGTTCATTTCGGGCATCATTAAGTCCGTTAATACTAGATCAACGGGTTGTGCTAGGAAGCTATCTAGAGCCAGTCTCCCGTTCTCGTAACTTCTGATGGTAGCTCCCTGTTTGGTGATCGTTTTCTCAGTAAGCATTCTCAAAACACGATCATCCTCAGCCAATAGAATACTCATCCCAGAAAGGTTAACCTGTGCCTGTGCCTGTGCCTGTGCCTGTGCCTGTGCCTGTGCCTCAGTATTTGCGGCCTCGGCCTTAAATTGCATACTGAATTGAGCACCACTCGATGCCCTTTCTCGATACTCTAGTTCACCGCCCAACTGCGCTGCCAGCTGCTTCGCAATATATAAGCCTAAACCCGAACCATCCTTGCTGGTGTCGCCACGCCCAAAGGCCGAGAACACCTTAGCAACTTGATTACTTGGAATACCAATCCCGTTATCAGCAACCGCTAACTGGATTTCTAAATGTTCGCCGCAAGACGCAGCCTCAAGGGAAACCCAAACCTTGGAGCCTCCCGAATGGAGGGCTGCATTTTTGACTAGGTTTGTTACCAATTGGCGTAGCGCCTGGTCCTTCAGCCATACCGGTTCAACGCCAACTGGTGCCTGCAAATTAAGCTGAATTTGATTCTCTTTCAGCAACGGTGCCAGAGGCGCAAGTGCGCGCTGTACTATATCAACAGGATTGGCAATCACCGCCTTAGCCTCAATAGCGCGCTCAGGGGCTACAACTGTGCGCAAATCCTCCAGAATGTGAAGCAGGCTGCGTGATATCTCGCGAATACTAGTCAGACGCTCAGCGAGGTCTAGGTCGGTATCATTTAGCACCATGTCAATCGCAGCTACGGGGGTTCGCAGCTCATAACCGATCACGGCAAATAGCTCTTTTTGTTTCTCAGTAGCCGAGCGCAACTGTTCGTTTTTCTCTTGAAGCTCAGTCACATCGAGCCGCGCAAACAACCGCTTAGCTCTACCCTCGCGTTTATATTGGCTCCCCGTAACCACCTGACCCCATACCGGCTTATCACCAGTTTCGAACTGTACACGCGCGGTGTAACTGGCATTATCGCTTGCAAAGGTATTCTTCAAAGCCTGCCTAACCTCGGTCGAGGCAGAGAGACGATGAATCATCTGAACATGATCAAATGGCTGATTCCTTGGAATCAATTTGTGCTGGCCAGCTACCAATTGGGCAGTGCCCGATTCGATATCCAGCTCAAACAGCACAATTTCAGCGGTCGCTAGCAACAGATCCGTCTCACGCTGTGCCGCCTCAATCCGCGAGTTCTTTGCCTCCAGATCGCTGACCAGTGCGCTACGTGCTACAAGGTAATTAAGCTTTTCCCGATAGCCCGCAGCAACGCGTCGACGTAAATAGAGCGAGTAAGCGCCTAGCCCTACAAGCATTCCGAACACTGTAGCTGCCTCGTACCGGTACGCCTCCCATAATGTTGGCGTCAACGGTCGACTGAGCTCAACATCCGATGGCAGGTCGCCCTTTGTGAAACCGTGCCTTGATAGCGCTTCGCCATCATAAAGGGCTGGGTGATTGAGGAGACTGGGATCTCCGCCCAGGGCAGCAGTCCCGAGCGTCTCTCCCAAGCCAAGAACCGAGAAGAGCTTTCCGCCTAAAATGCCAGTACCCATCAATACCGAAACTGTAGAGAGGACCGGAACGCTAAGCTGTGCGACTAACCGCTGCATCTCACCAATAGGCTGAAGACCCCATTCAATTGGAGAGAATCTGGGGACTGCAATAACGATACTGTCAGATCCAATCGAGTTAAGCCGCTGCTCCAACTGCTTACCATTTTGATCATGCAGTATCTCAACATTAAGAGATCTGCTTGCTAGGACTGCTTTTAGAGCGTCAAATCCGGCAGCACCCACCGGATCTCTGGAACTTCCCAGCAAATATACAGTTTCTGGTTTAGTCAGACGAAGAGCTTCGTCAACGAATGACGATGGGGAAAATAGGTAATCGACATAAACTAGGTCAGACTGAACCTCTGTGGCGCGCCCAGCAAGGTTGTCGGTGACTTTGGTCACATTCTTGAGCAGATTGGGATGCATTTCAGCCAACTGCCGAGCGATATGACCAAAAAAGATGACACCCTGAAGATCCGTATCACGATATTTGCTCTGTAGATACTCAGCGGTCTCTTCCAATGGAAAAGATGTATGACGCAAGGCATCCAAGTTCTCCACGTACAATTGCCGCCCCTTGTTTTCGGTCGCAATCGAACGCTCTACACCGCTAATTAACTGCGTTGTGAACGGATCAGGCCCAAGCGTATTCACCAACAGAATGCCGGATGGTTTCTCTCCTGCGTTAGCCAGTGAGGCTGCCGAAAACAACCATAGAAATGTGGCCCAAATAGCACTCAGAAAAAACTTTGGTGAACTCATAAGCAATGTTAAACCCGCAAACTCATTAGCAAAACGCAACGCATATTGCATTGCATATTTCAATAAATTAGCGCTCAGCACGAGTTTTCTTAGAAATATGGCTGACGCTTGTACGCCACAGTGACAAGCAAGAATTGGGCCACCTTTAGACATTAATGTCACATATGTAGCTTGGCCTGATCAATGGCTGGCTAACTCTGAAAAGACCGAAGCAGGAATGAGCCCCCGAACTGCTTGCAGACAATCAAGCACTCCATGTGGTGAATCTAAGTGTACTAACCCCCACGTTAGCCCATAAACAAGACTACACAGAGGCCTCGGAGTGGATTGGAAATGACCGAGAAGGGTCGTTAATTGCCAGCCAGACTTAATGCACCAATAGTGGTGCATGAACGCGTGCATATCGTTCTATCGAATTTTGTTGGCTGTGCAAAGCTGTTTGGTAAGCTAATAGGCGCAGTGAGCTTCGTTTAATGGCTCTTAACGAGTAGTTACCCTTATCACTAAGAATGGCGATCTCTTTAGACATTGCCTCTTTAAGATCCTTAGCGTCCATCATCAGCGTTTCTAGTTCGAAGCTTGCTAAGTAATTTGAATCGTTTTGTGAAAGTTGCATATCAATCCCCTTATTATTGTTGGTGCGATTGATTAGGTTAAGCAAATGGCGTGCCAACTTTTGCAAAATAAAAAACCCGGCAAAAGCCGGGTTTTCAAATCAAACATCAATTAAGCATGTTTCTTCCAATGGTAGTGGTAGTAGACCACCGGAATTACGACTAAGGTCAGTATGGTTGATACCATCAAACCGAAGATCAATGAAACTGCAAGACCACCGAAGATTGGATCGTCAATGATAAAGAAGCCACCCATCATCGCAGCGACTGCGGTCAGTGCAATGGGTAACGAGCGAACTGCAGCCGCATTAATCGTTGCTTCTTGGAAGCTCATGCCCTCTTTCACTTGTTGCTGAATGAAATCCACCAGGAGTATGGAGTTGCGGACAATGATGCCAGCGAGTGCGATCATTCCGATCATAGAGGGCGCTGTGAACTGCTGTCCCAATATCGCATGACCAGGCATGATTCCGATAATCGTTAAAGGAATCGGAGCCATAATGATCAATGGAATACCGTATGAACGGAACTGAGCAACGACCAGTAGGTAGATCATGATCAGACCGACTGAGTAGGCAATACCCATGTCACGGAAGGTCTCAAAAGTGATCTGCCATTCGCCATCCCACTTCAAGCTCCACTCATAGGGATCAGAAGGTTCTGAGAAGAAGAAACGATCAATAGGATTACCACTGGGTGCGACGTCATCCAGCTTCGATTCAATCTCAAACAGACCATAGAGCGGGCTATCAGTATCACCTGCCACATCACCGGTGACATAAACAACAGGCAGTAGATCTTTATGGTAAACACTCTGCTCTACTTGCGTATCGATACGCTGAGTAACATCAGCTAAAGAGACCAAGGTGCCTTTATCTGATCGAACTTGAATAGACTCAATCTTAGCGATGTTTGCCTTATCTTGGTCACCCAGCTTAAGCGTTAATGGCACGGGAACGCGTGAGTGGTCATCATGCAGGTATCCCAGGCTTTCACCGCGGATCGCACTGTTTAGTGCCGCAACAATGGTCGCATCTGCTACACCAAAGTGCGCGGCACGAACGCGATCAATCGTGAAGATCTCTTTAGTCTGTTGGGCTTCAATGCTGTCATCGACATCGACTACCCCTTCGGTAGACTCAAATTGCGCGCGAACTTGTTTGGCTAGGTCAATTTGACCCTGCTTATCCAGACCATAGATCTCTGCCACTAGAGGTGCCATAACCGGAGGCCCTGGCGGCATCTCAACGACCTTCACGTTGGCGTTGAATTGCTTAGCCGTGTCGGCAAGCAGAGCACGTGCTTCAAGCGCTATTTCGTGACTCTTACGATCACGTAACGCCTTATCACTGAGGTTCACTTGAATGTCACCCATATGAGGTGCTGAACGCAGGTAGTACTGACGAACTAAGCCATTGAAGTTAATCGGCGAGGCAGACCCTGAGTAGATTTGGAAATCTTTCAGTTCAGGAAGTGCCTGTAGATCATCTGCCAACTCAGTTAAGACACGCTGCGTCTGCTCTAGAGAAGTTCCCTCTGGCATATCAACGATGACCTGGAACTCACTCTTGTTATCGAAGGGCAGCATCTTAAGAATGACCGACTGATTAACAACCAAGTAGACGGATCCACCGATCATCGCCAGAATCGATACCAGCAATAGGTAGCGGTTTAACGCCCCTTTACCCTGACGCAGCATCGGTGTCAGTAGCTTAACAAATAGACCTTTGAAGCGAGATTCAGAGTGGCCATGGTCCGCTGAATGACCTGTTTCAACATGACGTCTAAACAGCTTCAAAAAGAGCCAAGGGGTCAAGATGAAGGCGACGGCTAGTGAGATCAGCATACCTGTTGAGGCGTTGATCGGAATCGGCAACATGTAAGGGCCCATCAAGCCGCTGACAAAGGCCATAGGCAGTAGGGCTGCAATGACAGTAAAGGTTGCCAATATTGTTGGGCCACCCACTTCATCGACTGCAAGGGGAATCGCTTCACGTAGTGATTTAACACCCATCGACATATGACGGTGTATGTTTTCTACAACGACAATGGCATCGTCAACCAAAATGCCGATCGAGAAGATCAACGCAAATAGCGACACTCGGTTAAGGGTAAAGCCCCATGCCCATGAGGCAAAGAGTGTAATAGCCAAGGTGACGATAACGGCAATGCCCACCACAATAGCTTCACGAACACCCAGTGCAAATAGCACTAGGACGATGACCGACAGCGTAGCGAAAATCAGCTTTTTGATTAGGGTTTGCGCCTTATCATCAGCTGTCTCACCATAGTTACGTGTAATGGTTGTATCAATATTATCTGGTACATAGATGCCTTGAATCGCATCAAATCGTTTGATCAATGCATCCGCGACTTCAACCGCGTTTTCACCCGGTTTCTTGGCAACTGCTATGGTGATCGCAGGTGTAACAGCAGTTTGCTCTGCAGCCGCTTGACCAGTACCAAAAGAGACGTATTGATTCGGTTGTTCTGGAGCATCGTAGATATTAGCAATGTCGCGAAGGTAAACCGGTGCGCCATTTCGAACGTTTATCACTAGGTTTTTAACCTCTGAGACATCCTGAAGTAGTTGACCTGCTTGAACTCGAATGGCGCTGTTCGCTTTGACGCGATCACCAGTATCGGCTGTCACATTAGCGTATTGCAACTTAGCGCGAACATCATCCAAAGTAACCGAGAGTGCCGCCATCTTGACTGGATCGAAGTCGATCTGAATGGCACGGTTAGCGCCGCCAATCACAGTGATATCGCGGGTTCCTTCAACTCGCTGAAGCTCAGACTGAATCGTATGAGCGACGTTCAATAGATCGGCACTGCTAACTGATTCATCACGACTCCATAAGGTCGCAGCTAGAACTGGTACATCATCAATGCCCTTAGGTTTGATGACCGGTTCACCAATACCCATATTCGGCGGGAAGATATCTCTGTTCGAGTAGAAGGCGTTATAGAGACGGACAATCGCATCGGTTCTTGGCTCGCCGACCTCAAAACGAACCGTCAACAGCGCCATGCCTGGGCTGGAAACAGAGTAGATGTTTTTGACGCCACTGATCTCTGACACCACCTGCTCTGCAGATGTGGTGATAAGCGACTCTACTTCAGCAACACTTGCGCCTGGAAAAGGAATCATCACGTTGGCAAAGGTGACGTTGATCTGTGGTTCCTCCTCACGCGGTGTCACCAGCGCGGCAAAAAGACCTAGCAGAAGACCCACGATCGCCAGTAGCGGGGTAATTTCAGTCGTTAAAAAACTCTTGGCAATTCGTCCCGATATGCCCAGTGTTTGAGTGTCATTACTCTGCACGATTCGCCTCCTTATAAATTGAGGCCGCTTTAATAGGATCAAGTGCTACGGTTTCGCCCTCTGCGAGACCAGAGATAATTTCTACCTGTTCACCAGCAGTTTGACCGGTTCTGATGTATCTAAATTGGAGGGCTGAATCGCCTGAAGCCACATAAACACCTTCCACTTCACCACGAGTCGCTATAGATGACTTAGGCAGAGTCAGCACAGGCTCTTCATCAATGGTAAATTGAACACGTGCTAACTCACCTGGAAGCGGCATTTGAGCAGGGTCACCCGCTGGTAACGTTAGAAGCAGTGTAAAGGTATGACTTAGTGGATCGGCTGTCGGAATTAAGCGTTGATCGACAGGTTCTACAACCTGATCACCCAACACAACATTAACAAACTGACTCTGTTTGGCATCGACCAGGTTGGCTTGCGGGATTTGAACTCGAACACGTAATCTATCCAGTGCAATCCCCTCTATCAATGGTGTACCTGGTTGTACCGTCTCCCCTTCAGAAACTAGCTTGTTAACCACTACACCTGAATAGGGCGCGATTACCTCAGTGTAATCAAAACGAGCACGGGCATTAGAAACCTGAGCTTTTGCTGCATCGAGTCTTGCTTTGGCTGCATCACGTTGTTGGCGAGCGCTGTCTACAGGCGCGATCGCGACCAATTTGCGCTCAAACAGTGCGGTTAAACGATCCAATTGACGAGTAGCTTCATCAAAAGCGGTTTGTGCTTCATTGAGAGAAGCTCTTGCAGCATCCAGCCCTGCGCGCTGTTCACTCTGTGTTAGGCGAGCTATCACACTGCCCTGCTCAACAAAATCGCCATAATCAAAAGGTAATTCTAGAATTCGACCAGAAGTTTGTGCGGCAACAATAGCTCGATTAACCGCTTCCACAGTCCCGTCGAATTCGACCTTGATCGGTTGCTGAATAATTTTGGTCTCAGTAAACGCTAGCTCTTGGGCTGAAGCCAGTTGCGTTAGTGAAATGGTTGTCACTAGGGTGCACGCGGTCACTGCTAGGTTAACGGCCTTTCTGATCTGCATATCAAACACTCTATTCGTTTATAAGGGTTAAGTTCCGGTAATAATATATTAGGCAAAACTAATATAAAAGATTTTTTAATATTTTCTGTACTTTCTGAATGCCCTGCTACACTGAATGAAATTCAATCTATTAACAGAGATTATGAAAGTACTGATTGCCGACGACGATAAAGTCTTAAGAATGCTGATGGAGCGCCAACTTGAGGGTTGGGGCTTTGACGTAATGACCGCGCAGGATGGTGAAGAGGCATTTGAAATTCTGACAACAGAAGCAGAACCTCCACGTATGCTCGTTCTTGATTGGGAGATGCCCAATCTGGATGGCATAGAGCTTTGTCGTAAAATCAGAGCGCTTGAGAGTAATGACCCACCCTACATTGTGTTGGTCACTGCACACTCCGATCAAGAGCACTTGGCAACTGCACTGCAAGCCGGAGCTAACGACTACATCAGCAAACCTACTAAACCCGTTGAGTTGCGCGCACGACTGGGCGTTGGTTTACGAACTTTAGAGCTGCAAAATCGACTCAATATTGCCAATGAGATGCTCGCCTACAAGGCAGAGCATGATGAGCTGACCGGTTTGCAAAATCGCGCCTCTCTGATCGAGCATCTTGATAATGAAATTGAACGAACTAAACGAACCGGTGAGCCATTAGCACTGGCCATTTGCGATATCGACTTTTTTAAACGGGTAAACGATACCTATGGACACCCCGTTGGCGACAGAGTGCTTAAAGAGTTTGCTGATCGAATGAAAGAGACATTTAGACCCTATGATCTAGTGTCACGATACGGCGGTGAAGAGTTTGTTGTCTGCTGTACGGCGCTTGAATCAGATCCTAAAGCGATTTTCGAGCGATTCAGAGAGGTGATTGAATCAACGCCCTTCTTAGAGAGCGATCTTTCTTTAGGAGTAACCGTCAGTGTCGGAATTGCGACCTTTGATGGCATCAGCACAATGACAACAAAAGAGATCATGCTGGGGCTGATCAGCGATAGTGACAAAGCACTTTACGCAGCCAAACACTCAGGCCGAAATCAGGTCGTGATGTATGATTCTGTAATACACTCTGACTCTGAAAAATCTGAAGAAGCCCTTACCGATGGCCAGATTTGCTAAACAGTGCATCCCCCATCTGATCAATCGTCATTTTTGCTTTGTTCATGGTGACCTCTACACAGATCT
The DNA here is from genome assembly GCF_013282925.1 of Marinobacterium sp. xm-g-48. Lineage (NCBI taxonomy): Bacteria > Pseudomonadati > Pseudomonadota > Gammaproteobacteria > Oceanospirillales > Oceanospirillaceae > Marinobacterium > Marinobacterium sp. xm-g-48. The sequence goes on along the minus strand of NZ_WBYQ01000002.1, from coordinate 164,573 downwards.
CTTTTGATGCCATGCTGTCAGCACGAATAAACGGCTGTTCCAACCATTGGCCATCAATCTCCTTGGAGATCATGCCACCCACACCATAGCCGCCATCCACTTTTCTCGGTTTGACTGAAACCTTGAACCCTTTGTATTCAAACTCCGAAGCCACCGGCTCTTCAACAGGGTCTGAACGGAGAAGTTTTTTTATAAACTCAATCACTTGGATACCTCTACAGGGGTGACGACCCCCTCAAATTGGATTAAACGTTTAGATAACTCAGAGAGAGCCTCTCTGTCTCGTCCTGTGGTCAGTATCTCTAATTTACCCGCTTGATTGGAGAGAGAGAGTAATTTCTGTTCAGTTAAACGACGTTTAACTTCGAGCGCGATCGATTCCGATGTGTCGATCACCTTAACTGGATGACTGAACAACTCGCTGATCTCTTTCTCAACAAATCCATAATGCGTACATCCAAGCGCTAAGGTATCAATATCGGCTGCTTCAAACTGATCAATATAAGTGGTTAGTAGTGTGCTGAGTTGTTGATTGGTGGTGTTTGGGTTTTCAATTAATTCGACCAATCCAGGGCAGCCAAGTGCTGTAATCGACTCTGCTTGCTGTTTAAGCTGGGAGACCAATCGTTGGAACTTCTGACTCTCTACCGTGTATTGAGTTGCCAGAACGCCAACGCGTTTTGACTGACTCATCTTAATGGCAGGCTTTAGTCCGGGTTCAACACCAATGATCGGTAAGGAGAATAGCTCTCTGCACTCGTGAACAGCAGCAGCGGTTGCTGTATTACACGCGATCACAATCGCCTTGGCGCCCTTCTCAATGAGGTAAGAGACGATCTGAACCACCCTCTCACGGATCACTGCATCGCTCTTATCACCATAGGGTGCATAGCCACTGTCAGCGATATACAGGTAGGACTCATTGGGTAGGTTGTTAAGGCAAGCGGATAAGATACTTAACCCGCCCACTCCTGAATCAAAGACTCCAATCGGAGCGTGTTCATATGGATTCATTAATCGTCAAATACAGATCTAAAGTTACGAATAAGTTTAACGCAGAATGATATGAGATGGTCAGAATAATTATTTTTGTGCAATGCACAAAAAAGTGTTGATTGTTTTTTAGTCAATGTCTAATATGGCGTCAAATGTTGCAGTGCAACAAACTTTTTAGATAGAAACTTAAAGACCTCGGAGGTCACCATGTACAACGAAATGATGAACCAGTTCAAAGCACAGATGGCTCCTTTCACTAAAGCAGCTGAAATCAACAAACAAACTGCTGAAAAACTATTCGGCATGCAGCAAACTGTTGCTACAGAGATGCTAAACCGTGGTCTTGAGCATGTTAAAGCATTGACTGAATCAAAAGAGCCAAAAGCTGCTCTAGAACTTCAGGTTGCTTTCTTTAAAGAGATGGAAGCAAAACTAAACACTGTTGCTGAAGAAGAGATCTCTGCTCTAATGGCTGCAAAAGCTGAACTGACTGAAATCTTCGAAAAGTCTACTCAAGAGATGACAGAAGAAGCGATGGCTCAGTTCTCTAAGTTCGACCTAGCGAAATTCGATCTAGCACAGTTCGACCTTTCTAAATTCGACATGAAAAACTTTGATCTTTCAAACTTCATGCCTTCAGTTGAAGCGGCTAAACCAGCTGCAAAAACAACTCGTAAAGCGGCTGCTCCAAAAGCAACTGCTTAATCGATCAGTCGATACAAAAAAGCCGCTTGAGATACCTCAAGCGGCTTTTTTAGTTTTAGAGATTAGCTTGTTAAATTAGCTAAGCTGAGCTTTTGCCCACTCAACCACCACTGCTTCACCCTCATCCAAGTGAGGCTCGAGTTCGGACAAGCTTTCAACTAGTGCGGAAACAGTCGGTTTAACGATGTTGAGATGACCTACCTTACGACCAGGACGGATCTCTTTACCATACCAGTGCACATGAGCGCCCTGTACCGCCAGCCACTCTGCTTTCCAGTCTCGTCCAAGCAAGTTATACATCATAGAGACACCACGAAACTCAGGGGTGATCAAAGGTAAACCAGCAAGCGCTCTTAGGTGCAATTCAAACTGACTGACACTAGCACCCTCTTGGCTCCAGTGTCCGGAGTTATGGACACGTGGCGCTAACTCATTAACCAATAATTCACCATCGACAACAAAACACTCCATCGCCATGACGCCGATGTAGTCAAAGTCATCCATGATCGATCCCAGCCAACCTTCAGCACTTGCTTGCATCGCAGGGTCATTATCTAACCCAGGAATACTCGCACGCAAAATGCCGTCTTGATGCCAGTTACGCGTCAATGGGTAGAAGACCTTCTCACCCTGTGCATTTCGTGCGCCAACTAACGACACCTCATGTGAGAACGGGATCATCGCTTCAGCGATGGCAATGCCATCCCATTCAGCAAGAATCTCATCACCCTGCGTCCAGCGCCATTGACCACGCCCATCGTAACCACCCATACGAGCCTTTACGACGGCACGCTCACCCAGAGAGGATAGCGACTCGGCAATGGATGCATCGGCACTGTTTAAATCAACCCAAGGGGCCGTTGGGACATTAAGGCGATCTAAGGTCGATTTCTGACGAAAACGATCAATGACCTGATATAGAGCCGCATCGTTGCGAAAGTTTGGGTGAGATTTAAGCTGATTACCGACAGGGTTCTCAGGCCAGTGCTCAATCTCTACCGAGATAACGTCGTCGTCATTCAACTCGACCAGTTGATCACCTATCGGGTGAATAGGTTGTACTTCAAGCTGCAGGGGTGCACCTGCTTGCTGAAGCATTTGACCTAGTTGACCATTACCGGCAATGACAATACGTGGCAACTGCATGCTTAACCTCGTGGATCTGGATTATCTAGAACCGTTTGGCTCTGTTCATTACGCCAATTTTGCAGACGAACGGCGAGCTCTGCATCGGTTGTTGCTAGCATCTGAGAGGCCAGTAGCGCGGCATTAAATGCACCTGCTCCACCGATAGCCAGGGTTCCAACAGGAATACCACGTGGCATCTGAACAATGGATAGAAGACTGTCTTGGCCGCTCAATGCCTTGCTCTGCACAGGCACACCCAGCACAGGCACAATGGTTTTAGCAGCAATCATACCTGGGAGGTGAGCCGCACCACCAGCACCGGCAATAATAACTTTGATGCCATTGTCGGCAGCTTGTTCAGCAAAGCGGAACATCTTATCTGGGGTGCGATGTGCCGATACCACTTCAGCGGTGTACTCGACACCCAGTACATCTAGCATCTTGGCGGCTTCTTCCATGGTTGGCCAGTCTGATTTAGACCCCATAACTATTGCAACGCGGGCGCTCATTCATTTCTCCATATCGAGTTTGATCTCGAAAAATAGGCAGTCGGTATCGACAAAAAAATAAGCGTGAAATTATAGCAAGAAAGAGTCAGCCAGACCTACCCTTTTAAACCAGTGCTGACTGAAAGTTGAAGATCAACACCAGTATTACAAGGCTAACAGGAATACTGGTAATGGTAAGAGCGGCAATACGATCGACAGGACCGCCATATCGAACCGTTAGAACATAACTCATCACAGCAACCGGCATCGACATCTGAATAAGCAGTGAGAGCGCTGCAGTGGTATCGATAGTAATTAGGGATACAACCAGCCAGGCAATCAAAAAACCCGACAAGGGTCGGTAGATGGATAAACCTGCAATGATGCCAACCTGACGGGCACCCCCTATCTTTAAACGGGCTAATGAGCGGCCTAACAACATGACCATAATCGGTATGGCTATACCGGAGATAGAATCTAAAGCACGACTGATAGGCACAGGAATCGTCAAATCCATCGATACCACGATTGCACCTGACAAGAGTGCTAACAGAGGCATATTGGTGACCAGTGAGCGCCAATTGTATTGGCCTGACATGGCGGTGGTTCCTAATGTCCAGTGACTAAGCGTCACAGTTGTTGAAATGATGACCGCAGATGCCAGAGCCTCAGGCCCCAACAGTGCAAAGACCAGTGGAATACCTAAATTGCCCGTATTGGGGTTGACCAGTGTCGAGAGATAGAAGCGCGGTGAGGTGTTAAGCAGCTTGCAAAAAATGGCTATCAGAGTAGCACCGACCGCTAAGCAGAGAGCGGTCACTCCCATCAAATACCCCATCTCTGTGACGGGAACTTTCATCTGAGTCACCGAGGTAAACACCAGAGCGGGCAAGGCGATCTGGCTGGAGAGCATGGCCAAACCAGGGTGTTCTAGGTAGTCCGTTTTTCGTGCCAGAAAGAAACCAAGGACGGCGATCAAAAAAACCGGAGTAATAGCAGAGATAAAAGCTGTAAACATGGAGTCACTATCTTAATGTTGGATGATGATTATACAGTTGTCCGCAAATAGATAGGCAACTATCATTGAGCGATTCTTCTTTAAGCTGGATCAAACATGACTCAGAGACTCTCCCCTTCAACGATTTTCCTGATCGCCAGTGGCTGCCTATTATTGATGATCTCCTTTGGTATACGGTCGAGTTATGGTTTGTACATGCGTCCTATTGAGGCTTCAACCGACTGGGGGCGTGACATCATAGGCTTTGCCCTAGCCTTGCAAAACCTGAGCTGGGGAATTATGTCGGTTTTCACTGGCGGGCTTGCCGACCGTTTCGGAAATCGCAACGTCCTGTTTGGTGGCGCACTGGTCTATGCCCTAGGTGTTTATCTAACAGCTGGTGTGTCGGATCTTTTCACGCTTAATGCAGGATTAGGGTTTCTCGTGGGTGCTGGCGTCGCCGGCACTTCGTTTGGCATCGTTCTTCCTGCTTTAGTTCAATCCGTTCCACCAGAACGACGTGACTGGGTACTCGGTTTGGGCACCGCTTGTGGCTCTGCTGGTCAATTTGCGCTTGTTCCATTGGTTCAGATGTTTATCTCTGATTTTGGCTGGATCAACTCACTGCATATTCTAACGGCTATCGCACTATTGATGATGTTGTTAGCCATTCCTCTGAATGCTAAAAAAAGTTCTGTCATTAAAGAGACGGATCAAGGATTTGCTGAAACAGTGCGATTAGCCGCTGGTCACAAATCCTACTGGCTTCTGGTATTTGGCTTCTTTGTCTGTGGCTTTCACGTCGCATTTATTACAGCGCACATGCCAGCCTATTTATCAGATTTAGGCTTCGCGCATCAGGTCGGTGCTTGGTCTCTCTCATTGATTGGTCTGTTCAATATCGCTGGGGCGTTCTGGGCCGGCAATATCTGTCGCAAGCACTCACGATCGAAGCTACTGGTGGCAATCTACGGAGGAAGAACGATTGCGATCGCCCTCTTCTTGATATTCCCTATCACGCTGACATCGGTGCTTATCTTCAGTGCAGTCATGGGGCTGCTGTGGCTAGCAACCGTTCCACCTACGTCCGGTATCGTTATGAACATGTTTGGTACACGATACATGGCCACCCTGTATGGTTTCGTCTTCTTTAGTCATCAGGTCGGGAGTTTCTCTGGAGTCTGGTTAGGCGGCTATCTCTATGAAACCTATGGCCATTATGAGTACATCTGGTGGGCCGGTATCTTCTTTGGTTTGATGGCTGTACTACTTCACTGGCCAATTGATGAAAAACCACACCCCTCTTTCGTAACCAAAGAGAGTTAAAGTTCGGTTTTTAGGAACCACAAGGATGTATCTTTCGTGACGATAAAAAACAGAGGGAAATACTGATGAGCCACAGAATAGATTACTACCTATCACCGATCTCACCCTTTACCTGCCTAGCCGGTGATCTGTTGGATACACAAGCACCCGCTGAGGTCGTGTATCACCCATTCGATATTGGCCGTCTATTTGCTGCAACAGGGGGTGTGCCGGTTCCTCAGCGATCGCCTCAACGTCAAGCTTACCGTTTAGCTGAACTCGCTCGGATTCAAAAACAACGCGGAATCACCATTAATCTTAAGCCAAAGTTCTTCCCAGTGGATAGTCGTCCTGCCTCTAAACTACTACTTGCAGTTAGAGATGCAGGCTCGGATGTACCAGGTTTGGCTCGAGCACTCTTAAGTGCCGTATGGCAGAGAGATCTGAATATTGCAGAGGACGCTGTGTTAGCTCGACTTCTCGATGAACTGGGTATTGATTCAGCTCTATTAGAGCAATCAAAAGGCTTAGATGATCAGTTGGACAAAGAGACTGACGAAGCCATTGAGGCTGGTGTCTTTGGCAGCCCCTTCTACATCGTTGATGGAGAACCCTTCTGGGGACAGGATCGTCTAGAACAGGCGATCGAAAGAGCCAAAAGTTAAATTGTCGCGGTTTGCCCTTCGGGCAATTCGCTCCTACAAACGGAGCGTTAAATTGTAGGAGCGAATTGGAGCGCAGCGACAAACCGCGATCCATAGGGCCACACCTTCTATCAAGTAATAACGTCAGGTTCTGTGCGTCCTGTAAATTGCTTAATACCGATCAACTGATTCGCCAACTCGATTAAAGGTTTCAAAGCTGCTTGTGTGTCAGTAATCGACTCATCCTGAGTAAACTGATCTAGATAGACACGCAGCGTAGCACCGGCCGTACCGGTTCCAGATAGCCGAACAACGATACGACCTCCGTTATCGAACAGCATTCTAACTCCTTGATTATGACTGACGGAGCCATCAACAGGGTCTGAGTAGCTGAATTGATCGGCCAGAGTCAGGGTAACGCCATCAAAGGTCTCTCCTGCAAGACTATCCAAAGAGGCTGTTAGCTGCTGCATCATATTGGCTGCACTGTCTGAATCGATTGATTCATAGTCATGGCGGGTAAATAGATCCCTTCCGAATAGAGACCAATGATCTTTAACCAGATCAGAGACCGATTGACCGGTCGCGGCCAGAATATTGATCCAGCATAGAACAGCCCAAAGTCCATCTTTCTCGCGAACATGATCTGAACTGGTACCAAAACTCTCCTCACCACAGAAGCTGATACGGCCATCATCCATCAGGTTGCCAAAAAATTTCCAACCGGTAGGAGTCTCATAACAGTTGATACCGAGTTTTTCAGCCACACGGTCAACTGCACGACTGGTTGGCATTGAGCGAGCGACACCCTTCAATCCATCTTCATAGGCGGGAATCTTTTGTGCGTTCGCGGCTAATACAGCCAAACTGTCACAAGGGTTTACATAAAAATGGTTGCCAATGATCATATTTCTATCGCCGTCCCCGTCCGAAGCGGCACCGAAATCTAACCCTTGTTCATTGACTTGTTTGACCAATTCGGCTGCATGTACAAGATTGGGGTCGGGGTGATGACCACCAAAATCCTCTTTTGGAATCGCGTTGATAACGCTCTCTTTTGGTGCGCCCAACCGGTTGATGAATATCTCTTGTGCATAAGGCCCAGTCACGGCATGCATGGCATCGAAACGAAATGTGAAATTTGAACCGCTCAAGAGCTGTTTCATGATTTTAAAATCAAACAACTCCTCCATCAGATCGGCATAATCTGTGACAGGATCAATCACCTTAATCAGCGCATTTCCAATGCTAACCTCTCCAACACTATCAAGATCTACAGGTTCAGCATCAATCGTAAAGTATCGAGTAATGGTTTCCGTCGTTTGGTGAATACTGTCCGTCTGGGTCTCACTTGCAGGGCCACCGTTGGCACGATTAAATTTAATGCCAAAGTCTTCATCAGGGCCACCTGGGTTGTGACTGGCTGACAACACCAGTCCACCGACTGCACCATATTTACGGATCACACAGCTGGCTGCTGGCGTTGAAAGAATTCCTGCTTGACCCACGATTAAGGTTTCAAAGCCATTGGCGATCGCCATTTTAATAATGGTTTGAATTGCCTCACGGTTAAAATAACGACCGTCACCACCGATCACGAGTGATTGGCCTTGGCAGCTCTCTAAAGAGTCAAAAACAGCCTGAACAAAATTCTCTAAGTAGTTAGGTTGTTGAAATACTTTAACCTTTTTTCGAAGGCCAGACGTACCTGGTTTCTGACCAGAGTAAGGTGTTGTTGTGATGACTTTTCTATTCATTAAGACCACATATAGATTAGGTTTAAACCATTAACGATTGGAAAGAGTTAGATAAAAACTAGCAAGATATATGCCGCTTTTTAAACATCATCTTCAACTAATTCTAAGCCGTAATATTGAAGAAACTCAGTAGCCGGCATCGGTTTACCAAATAGGAACCCCTGCACCTGATCAACACCTAATTTAAGCAGTCTATCTGCCTCCGAGGCGTTCTCAACCCCTTCTGCTACGACTGTCAGCCCCTCCGCTTTGGACAAATATACGACCATTTTCGTTAAATGCTCAGACGAGGGGTTTAGATGAATGTCTTTGATAAAGGCTCTATCTAGTTTGATGGTATCGGCGGGTAGGTTTTGAAAATAGGCGAGTGAGCTCATACCGGTACCGAAATCATCCAAAGCGATTGAATAACCTAGCTCTTTCACGGCATCTAAGGAGCGCTTTAAGTTATCCAAAGAGACGTCTGTCTCCTGTTCAGATAGCTCAATCTGTAACTCTCCGGCACTAAAACCGTACTTTTCTTGGACCTGACTCAACTCGTAGGTGACACGCAAATCCTGAAGATCATTAGCGCTTAAGTTAAATGAAACCGAGATCGGTAGACCCGACTGTTTCATTGTTTCACAAAAATGTGCGGATTGCTCAACGACACTGTTTATAAATGTAAGCCTGTATGGGGAGGACTCAAGAAGATCGACAAAATCTTTTGGTGTTAGCAAACCTTTCTCAGGGTGAATCCAGCGGACCAGTGCCTCCGCACCTACCAGTCTATTGTTATCTTTAATATCGACCTTAGGCTGAAAGAACATCTGTATCTCATGGTTAGCAAATGCCTGAGAGACTTCATAAGATTGAATATCTGTTTGGCCGTTAAGATGATCACGATCTTTCAAATTGAATCGAGCAAAATCTGTTTTCTCTTTGGTGGCACGCACAAATACTGTATCCAAGTTATGCAGTGCACTATCCAGATCAGTTGAGTCATTAGGGGTATCGGTTGAAACAACAATCGGCGAGAGATCCGTGGCCTCTTTTTTTAACTGACGAAGTCCACGCTCAAATGCGTTCCAAAACCGTCGCTCTGACATCAGAACGTAAACCCCATTATCAAGCCTGCCAATGGATGCACCTGCAGGACAAACTTCCCTTAACAACTGATTAAATTGAGTAACGCTCTCTTTAAATTCAATCGAACTTTCTGAACTTTTTCCTACACTATCCAAGATATTTTTAATGTAGACACCATAGACTCTTACAACACCGTCAGGATTCTTATTTTTGAGCCAATCAAAATGCTGATGAATTTGATAATTGTCTATAAATTCAGACGTTAAGTCGCTGTTTTCTTTACACTCTTTATAAAAAACAAGAGAGTAGATACGATTAAACAGCACCGCTACTGAACCATAGACCAGCAAGGAGTAAGAGAGCGTTATTAGATGGGTATAGAGCTCAGAAATCAGCTCCTCTTGTACTCGATAGGAGTGAATAAATAAGAGGAGAGAGAGCCAGATAGGTATGAAGAGTAATACCCATTTTTGAGCCAATACAAAGCGAAGCAATACTGGCAAAAGCGCACCTGACAAATAGGCTAATGCTATATCATCCGACACTAAGGCTAGCGATATTGAACCAGCTCCCATAGTAAGGAAAGCTACAGCTCCACCCCAGCTTAAATGAATACGGTGCACAAAATATTGGATGACTAACAAAGAGAGAGTGAGCGGGTAAAAGTAGGAGCCCGTCAATGAATCTGTGAAAAGCTGCTGAAGCAGAGATAAAAGTGAAAGTGCTAATGATATCAACAGCAACGCATTAATCAGCAACCTAAACAGGCTTCGACGGTTCTTGAACCAGTTACTGCGGTTGTAATCTCGAACTTGCATTAGCCATCACTTTTTCGAATAGATTATTGATTTTATGGTAATCAGGGGCGAATCGCTACCACCAAGTCTCAGGGCTCGATAAGATAGAACCTCTTTGATGACAGGTTTAGATGATGAACGTTCTCGGGATTACCGCACCGCTCTTTACGTTAATGGCTCTTGGGTTTTTAGCCGTTAAATATAACGCACTGTCTAAGGAGGCTATCCCTGGGATAGCCCGCTTTGTTTTGGTTTTTTGCATACCGGCGATCATTGTCGGCAATCTATCTAAGAATAGCCCTGCTGATATCTTTAATAGCGATTACGTATCGATTTATGCTATTGCCGCAGTCGCTACCTTCTTCATTTCGTTGGGTCTGATTCGGAGCGTCAGACAAGGTGATGCTAAACAGTCATCAGCATTAGCCATTGGGGCCGCTATGCCCAACAGTATTTTTGTTGGCTACCCTATTCTGCTGCAGGTCATGCCCGATATGGCCGCTCAAGTATTAGTTGTCTGTATACTGGTCGAAAACCTAGTGGTGCTTCCGTTAGCGCTCCTGACTACTGAGTACTTCTCAGCTGATCATAAAGACAAAACGCTGTTAGGCTCACTAAGCTCAATTTTTAAACGCCTGATCAACAACCCGATACTCATCGCAATAGCGGTTGGCTTAATTTTATCGTTGAGCGGCTTTCAACTGCCGTTGTTCATCGACGAAAGCTTAGGGGTGCTCGCAAAAGCGGCTGGTGGCGCAGCACTGATCGTTATTGGAGGATCTTTAGTAGGAAACTCTATTCGCGATGATTTGAGTACTTTAGGAATGATTGCAGGGGCAAAACTGTTGATTCAACCTGCTCTAGCCCTTCTGCTGATTACCCTCTGGTGGGACTTTGATCGACAATGGCAGATAGCTCTAATTGTCATCACCGCTTCACCCATGTTCACCATCTACCCTATTCTCGCTGCACCTTATGGCGCAGCAAAGACGGCTTCCAGCTCATTGCTGCTGACTACGGTCGCGTCTTACGCGACGCTAAACACTGTTTTGGCGTTTGTGTTGTAGGTTGGAGCGTAATTTGAGGGCGGATGACAGGCTGAAGCCAGTCACCGGTGCTTGCCTTGACATCTTCGTGCCAGTGACTGGCCTTCAGCCTGTCACCTGCTCTCTCAGCGTCTTCCAGTGAAGAAGACAACAAAAAGGCCGCTACAGCGGCCTTTTTAACGACAAGCCAACACTTAATCCAAAAGCTGTTCTAGCTGGTGTAGTGTCTCCATCGCAGGCAATACTTGCTGAACGCTTGAGTTTGGCTCGCGGCCTTCGCGAATTGCAGAAATGAACTCACGATCCTGAAGCTCGATGCCGTTGTTAGAAACAGCAACGCCAGAGAGATCAATTGGGTTCTCGTTACCATCAACCAAATCATCGTAACGGGCGATGTAGGTACCCTTGTCACAGATGTAACGGAAGAAAGTACCAAATGGACCGTCGTTATTGAAAGATAAAGAGAGTGTACACAGTGCACCGCTCTCTGATTTCATACCAATCGACATGTCCATTGCAATGTTAAGTTCTGGGTGAATCGGACCCTGCATCGCTTGTACTTTTGTACACTTCTCGCCAGTCTGGTACTGGAATAGATCCACGGTGTGACAAGCGTGGTGCCAAAGCAGGTGATCCGTCCATGAGCGCGCCTTACCCAGAGCGTTCTTGTTAGAACGACGGAAGAAGTAAGTTTGAACATCCATCTGTTGAATCTTAAGCTCACCCGCTTGGATTTTGTTATGAATCCACTGGTGGCTTGGGTTGAAGCGGCGAGTCTGACCCGACATGGCTACCAAACCCGTGCGCTTTTGTGCCTCCACCAGTTTGATTGAGTCTTCAATGTTATCCGCCATCGGAATCTCAACCATGACGTGCTTGCCTGCTTCAAGACACTGAATAGACTGAGAGGCGTGCATTTGAGTCGGTGTTGCAAGAATGACCGCATCCACATCATCGCGCGCAAGCGATTCAGCAAGATCTGTTGTTGCGTGAGCGATACCACGCTCTTTAGCAAACTCAGCAATGGCATCAGGTTTAGTACCAACGACTGACGTCACAACAACATCCTCAATGTTACTCAATGCATCTAAGTGTTTTAGACCAAATGCGCCCATAGCGCCTGCAACACAAACTCTCATTAGTGTCTCCCTAATTCGAATGGATAAATATTGTCCCTAAGATTATCAAAATGGATCTTTCATAGAACCGTTAAAAATTCTAGACGTCATTCAAAAATGTGAATGTAAGCTTAGACAAAACCGCTTCTAAGATACGGCCAGCCGCAGTAGATCAATAAATTTTTGCTGGGCATTAGTGGGGTTCCATGAGCTGCGACGGGTAATGCCGATTGGGCGTTTAGTGCCTGACATCTCAAAAGGAAGCACCGCCAAATCCCCTTTGGATAACTCAAATTCCAACTGATGCTGAGAGATTAATGTGAGTCGATCACCGCCAAGTAACAGCTCTCGAATCAGCACATGGGAACTGGTTTCGACGATGGATAGACCTTCCCTCTCCTCACCTTGCAGAATCAGTTCTTCAAATAGGTTGCGGGTTGGCGCCCCACTTCTTGGGATAACCCAACCGTAGTTAAGAAGGTCCTCTCGAGTAATCTGATCTATATTGAGAGCGGGATGCCCTTTGCGTGCCACAATTGCTAATGGAGGCGCTATGAGTTCTTCTTGAACAATATCACTGGTTGGGATCGGGAAACGCAACGCACCGACCAAGAGATCCACATCCCCCTGAAGGATATGGGCTAAAAGATCTTCATAGGGCCCATCAACCAACTCTAAAGTGATACCAGGATAAGCTTTGGTAAATTCATTAATCGCTTTGGGCAACAGAGAGGTGCGTGCTAGTGGCATGCTGCCGATGCGCATCCGTCCCACTTCACGACCATCACCAAGGCCTGACAACTCTTGAAGCCCCTGATGAATCTCTGAAATGGCCAACTTGGTTGATTTGGAGAACACTTTGGCCGCTCGTGTTGCCGCAATGCCAGTACTGGTCTTTTCGAACAGCGACAGCCCCATGAGTGACTCGAGCTCACGAGCTGATCGATGCAGTGAAGATTGTGATACACCCAGATTACGACCTGCAACGCTGTAGTTTTGCGCATCGGTAACCGCTACTAGTGCTTTTAATTGGGTCGTCGTCAGCTGCGTCATGATGCGCTCAATCGTCTCCATACGACGATTCGACATGGACGACAGTGCATCGGCCAGACCTAATCTTAGAATAGCAAAGGCGCTGTTGACCCTCGCTTCCCAGACGCCACCAGCTTCAGTCAGATACATCCCGCTGGACTGGCGTTCAAACAGCTTTACACCCAGCAAGCGTTCTAACTTCGCAATGGCTTGAGTCATCGCAGGTTGAGAGAGAAAGACACGCTCTGCAGCCTGACTTATACCTCCTGCATTGGAGACCTCAATGAATACCCGAAGATGTCGTATGTTAGGAAGATTCTTGAACATAAGGGTCATTGTAACCTGATGTGATTTAAATACCTATATCAAAAACAAATACCTAAAAAGTAAAAACTAAATAGCTTAAAAAAGGCGATATAGAGAGGATAGAAAAATAGAAATCCAATTCATTATAAAAGGACGTTTGAGACATGATTATCGATTGCCATGGTCACTACACAACCACACCTCCTGGTGTTGGCGCTTGGCGTGAAGCTCAAAAAGCAGAAGTAGAAAAGAATCCAGATTTTGTTGGTGAAAAAGGCGACTTTGGTGTTACTGATGATGAGATCCGCGAGTCGATCATCAACAATCAGTTAAAACTTCAGCAAGAGCGTGGCACTGATCTTACTATCTTCTCACCTCGTGCTAGCTGGATGGCTCACCATGTGGGTAATGAACACACCTCTAAATTCTGGACTGAAAACCAAAACGATCTCATTCGTCGTGTCTGTGACCTATTCCCAGAGAACTTTGTTCCTGTTGCTCAGCTGCCTCAATCTCCAGGTGTTGATCCAGCTAAATCTGTACCAGAGATCGTTCGTACCGTTGAAGAGATGGGTTTTATTGGTATTAACCTTAACCCAGATCCATCAGGTGGCCACTGGAATGGCAGCCGCCTTTCGGCTCGAGAGTTCTACCCTATCTACGAGAAGATGTGTGAATACGACATTCCAGCAATGATCCACGTATCAGCTGCCTGCAACCACAACTTCGATACGACAGGTTCACACTACCTAGGTGCTGATACCACGGCATTCCAGCAGTTGATGATGTCTGATGTATTTAAAGACTTCCCAACACTTAAGATCATCATCCCTCATGGTGGCGGTGCAGTTCCTTACCACTGGGGTCGTTTCCGCGGAATGGCATTGGATAAAGGTTTCGAACTTGAAGAGCGCGTATTGAATAACGTCTTCTTCGATACCTGTGTCTACCACCAGAAAGGTATCGACTGCCTTCTAGATGTCATCCCAACTGAAAACATCCTTTTCGCATCAGAGATGATCGGCGCGGTTCGTGGTATCGATCCAGAGACAGGTCACTACTTTGATGACACTAAACAATACATCGACGCGACAACTAAAGTGAATGCTGAGCAGAAAGAGATGATCTTCTCTGGCAATGCTCAACGTGTATTCAGTCGTTTGAAGGTTTAAGGAGAGGATTATGGCAGAGAACGTAGTTGTTCAACATATTGAACGTGCTGATTCAGAAGTAATCGCAGGTCTAGCTAAATTGGGCGTTGCAACCGTTCATGAAGCTCAGGGTCGTCGCGGTCTATTAGCACACTACATGCGCCCAATCTACTCAGGTCGCTCTATTGCAGGCAGTGCAGTGACAATCTCTGGTGCTGCCGGTGATAACTGGATGATGCATGTTGCTATTGAGCAGTGTAAACCCGGCGACATCATGGTGTTTGCGCCAACTTCACCTTCTGTAGATGGCTTCTTTGGTGATCTACTGGCGACCTCAGCTAAATCGCGTGGCGTACAGGGCCTAATCATTGATGGCGGTGTTCGTGATACTGCTATCCTTAAAGAGATGGATTTCCCAGTCTGGTCTAAAGCTGTTTACGCCAAGGGCACCATCAAAGAGACTCTGGGCTCAGTGAACATCCCTCTGGTCTGTGCTGAAGCATTGATCTACCCAGGCGATATCATTGTTGCTGACGATGATGGCGTCTGTGTTGTTCGCCGCGATGAAGCCGAAGAGGTTCTTAAAGAGGCGCTAGCGCGTGAAGCTCGTGAAGAGGAGAAGCGTGTTCGCATGGCGAATGGTGAGCTAGGTCTTGATATCTACAACATGCGCCCTCGCCTTGAAGAGAAAGGCCTTAAGTATGTCTAATGGCATTCGCTGCATGTGGATGCGCGGCGGTACATCTAAAGGCGGTTACTTCCTAAAGAGCGACCTACCTTCAGATACTACCGCACGAGACGCTTTTCTTCTTGGCATGATGGGTTCTCCAGATCCACGCCAGATTGATGGTCTCGGTGGTGCTGACCCACTGACCTCGAAAGTTGCCGTTGTTAGCGCTTCTGATCGTGACGACGCCGATGTCGATTACCTCTTTTTACAGGCATTTGTTGATCAAGCAATCGTTACCGATGCGCAGAACTGTGGCAATATCTTGGCAGGTATCGGTCCCTTCGCCATTGAGCGTGGCCTAGTTCAAGCAACGGGCAATGAGACTCAGGTTCGTATCTTTATGGAGAACACGGGCCAGATCGCTATCGCGACAGTAGCTACACCAAACGGCCAGGTTTCCTATAAAGGCGACTCAAAGATTGATGGCGTACCAGGCACTTCGGCTGCGGTCCCTCTAGAGTTCCTTGATACAGCGGGTTCATCTTGTGGCGCCCTTCTTCCTACCGGTAACGCAGTTGATCTGATCGACGGTGTTGAATGCACCCTGATCGATAACGGCATGCCAGTAGTCGTAATGCGGGCATCGGATATGGGTATTACAGGCAGTGAGTCTCGTGAAGAGTTAGAAGCTAATAGCGACCTTCGCGCCAAGCTTGAAGCCATTCGCTTACAAGCGGGTCCAATGATGAATCTCGGCGATGTGACTGAGAAGTCTGTACCTAAGATGAGTATGGTGAGCGAAGCAACCGATGGTGGTGCGCTATCTACACGTACATTCATCCCTCATCGCTGCCACGCCTCTATCGGTGTATTGGGTGCAGTCAGCGTTGCTACGGCAGCTATTTTGCCGAACTCACCTGCCGCTTCAGTGGCCACTCTACCTGAAGGCACTAGAAAAACCTTAGCCGTTGAGCACCCGATCGGAGAAATGACGGTCGTTATTGATATCGATCAGGATGGCCAACCGAAAAGCGCTGCACTATTACGCACAGCGCGAAAACTATTTGATGGCGAAGTTTTCGCTGAATAATTAGGAATAAAGAACATGGATGCAGATTACCGCCCGTTTCACGACAACCCTAAAAAGCCTGACTTTGTAGCGCCTGCTGGTGCAGTGGATGCACACTGCCACGTATTTGGTCCTGCGGATAAATTCCCATACCACCCCAAGCGTAAATACACACCTTGCGATGCATCTAAAGATCAACTCTTTGCTCTGCGTGATTACCTTGGTTTCAGTCGTAACGTGATCGTTCAGGCTTCTTGTCACGGCACAGACAATGCAGCACTGGTTGACGCACTTGAGACTGCAGGCGATCTAGCACGCGGTGTAGCGGTCGTTGACCCAGCGATCACGGTAGAAGAACTTGAAGCGATGGATAAAGCGGGTGTCCGCGGTGTTCGATTTAACTTCGTTAAACGTCTAGTCGATACAACCCCTAAAGAGGTATTCCTATCGATCGCTGAGAAGATCAAACCACTAGGCTGGCACATCGTTGTCTACTTTGAAGCGCCAGATCTAGAAGATCTAATCCCGTTCCTTAACGAGCTAAACACAACCATCGTGGTTGACCACATGGGTCGTCCAGACGTGGCTAATGGTGTTGATCACCCTGACTTCCAGCGTTTCATGAATCTTATGCGTAACAACGATAAGGTGTGGACGAAAGTCAGCTGTCCTGAGCGTTTGACGCTACAGGCACCGGACTACTCTGACGTTGTGCCGTTCATGCGTGCACTCGTTGAAGCTTTCCCAGATCGCGTACTTTGGGGTACAGACTGGCCGCACCCGAACATGAAATCACACACACCTGATGATGGTGCACTGGTTGACGTGATTCCACAGATTGCCGTAACTGAAGAGCTACAGCGTAAACTATTGATCGACAACCCAATGCGTTTGTACTGGGAACGATAAGGAGTTCTTATGATTGAACCGATCATTGAAGGAACATACAAATTTGATGGCGTAGCAGCAAAACTCGGCTACAACCTCAATAAGATGTGTTTCTCTTTCAACGAGGAGAGCTGTCGCGAAGAGTTTCGTCAAGACGAAGCGGCTTACTGCGATAAGTTTAAGCTGAACCCTGCACAGAAAGAGGCGATCCTAAAACGCGACATCATCGCTCTACTTCGTAATGGCGGCAGTATCTACTACCTTGCAAAATTTGCAGGCACGCTTGGGCTTAACGTACAGGACGTTGGCGGCATCATGACCGGCCAAACGACTGAAGAGTTCCAAGCATATTTAGACAGTCAGGGAGTGGGCAAAACGAATGGCTAAAATCTTAGGTGCTATCGGCACATCACACGTTCCTGCTATTGGTGTAGCAGTTGATCGCGGCATTGAGGACACCCCTTACTGGAAAGACCTATTCGCTGCTTATGTACCAGTTCGCGAATGGATCAACGAGAACAAGCCAGACATCGCTGTACTGTTCTACAACGATCACGGTCTTGAGATGTTCTTGGATAAGAAACCAACCTTCTCTATCGGCTGTGCAGACGAGTACTGCAACGCTGATGAGGGCTGGGGTATCAAACCAATTCCACCTCTAACGGGTGAAACAGATCTATCTTGGCACATCGTTAACCACCTGATCGAAAACGACTTTGATCCAACTGTCTGTCAGGACATCAAAGTGGATCACGGCGCGACAGTTCCTATGTCTGTCCTCTACCCAGGCCATACCTACAAAGGCACTAAGGTGATTCCCATCGCCATTAACTGTGAACGTCACCCTATGCCTAAACCATCACGCTCATATGCTTTTGGTAAAGCGATAGGTGATGCCATTCGCTCTTGGGATAGTGACCAGACAGTTGTTGTTCTGGGTACTGGCGGTCTATCGCACCAGCTAGATGGCGAGCGTGCAGGCTACCTAAATACTGAGTTCGACCAGATGTGTATGGATAAACTGGTCACTGATCCAGAGTCACTGACCCACTACACCAATGATGAACTCACGGAAATTGCCGGTGCACAGGGTGTCGAGCTCGCCATGTGGTTAGCAATGCGCGGTGCTTGTTCTGGCCCTGTTGATGAGTTGGTTAACGTCTTGATCGCTCCAATATCAAACACTGCGGCTGGTGTACAGCTTCTTGTGCCTAAAGATTGATTCTGCGTGATGGTCTAAAAAAGCGCCTGTTGGCGCTTTTTTCTTGCCGAAATGATTCGGATTATTTTCGCGGTCTCAGCTGGGCTGAGATCGCTCCTACAGTAGGACTTCGGAAAAAATTATCTACGTAGCTCTTCTGTAGAAGCGAATTGGAGCGAAGCGACAAACCGCGACTTGCTTTTACCGCTCTGGAAAGAGCGTATTCATCACCTTCTCATTGGATGAACGGATGTGCAGTCTAAGCAGTTCTGTAGCCGTTTTAATATCTCGCGCAAATGCGGCATTCATAAGCTCTTCGTGTTCATCTTTACCTGATGGTTTATTCAATGGCTGGCTGGTTAATGCCAAACGGCGAAAGCGTTCACCCTGATCATACAGCGTCGATATGAAGCGTAACTGCCACTCAGAGGGACAGGCGCTAATGAGTGCCATGTGAAAACGGCGATTCTCACGAGTACGCGCAAGTACCTGATCATCTTCTTGCCCAGCAGACTGTGACTTAACCGCTAATTCGCGGTGGCGTGCTCCTGCAATGGCCGCCTCCCAATCGAGATCACCTAGCTTGATCGACTGCTTAAAAGCATCCACTTCAAGCATTTCCCGCAGACGACTCACCTCAACAAACTCATCCGCTGAAATAGGTGCAGCCCAATAACCACGCTGACCACGACGAGTTACCAACCCCTCTGCGGCGAGCCTTGAGAGTGCCTCACGAACCGGAGCCGCACTGGATCCATAACGGTTAGCTAAGACAGCAATCGATAACTTCGATTCAGGCTCTATATTGCCCTCTAAAATATCTGTACGCAGTTGTTGGTAGGTTGACGGGGTTTCTTGGTTTTCCACCCTTAGGCTCCATTTGTATCTATTAGCCTATATTTTCTCTTATCTTGAAAATTAAAGCTATTGAGCATTTAACTGTTTAAGTAGGTCTTAATCTCTTAGATATGTAGAATTCTGCTCTTAATATTTACAAGCTAATCCCGTATCATTGCCAATATTAGAATTTACTAATTAATAGGCTTATCTATGTTTCCTAAAAAACGCGCTCCTCTTATTCAATCAGTGTTAATGTCTCTGGTGATGGTAACGATCATGACCTTTGTGATTACCACGGTGAATACCGGTTTAGGTGAAGGTTTTATGGCTCGTTGGGGCTACGCTTATCTGGTTGCTTGGCCGATTGCCTTCTCTGTGATCCTAATTTTTGGTCGCCGAGTGGCTGCACTGACGCAAAAGCTTTGCACTAAGTAGGTTTTTAGATATCGTTGGCTGAACTCAATAAGGATTCGTGAATGGCCATTTACAACCTAGGCTCAGTCAACATAGATTACTTCTACTCACTGCCCCACCTAGTTAGGCCGGGTGAAACACTCGCAGCCAATAACTTTACACAGGGGTTGGGTGGCAAGGGTGCAAACCAGAGTGTTGCCATTGCTAAAGCGGGTGGTCGCGTTAAGCATATAGGTGCGATGCACCCTGCAGATAAACGATACTTCGACCAATTAGAAGCGTTAAATATCGATACGACCCACCTATTTATGTCGGAAACGCCAACAGGTCATGGCATTGTTATGGTCGATGAAGATTCGGCTGAGAATCAAATCCTTGTCTACCCAGGTGCTAACTTTGCTATTACCGAACAGATGGTAGATGAGGGCTTAAAGGATGCAACCGCGTCTGATTGGGCGCTCTGTCAAAACGAGACCTCGCAAACTGAACACTTCATGAAATGCGCAAAGGCTAAAGGGATGAAGCTCTGCTATTCAGCAGCCCCCTTCGACGCAGATAAGACCCTAGTGATGCTCCCGTTAATCAATATGTTGGTCGTCAATGAGATTGAGGCCAAGGATTTAGAGCGCGCATTGAACCGCCCGATTAAAGAGTGCGGCGTTGATCATATTCTAGTGACACTGGGTAGTCGTGGTGTTCGATATATAGGCTCAGAGGATGAGTTTATACTGCCCTCACCCACTGTCGACGCCGTTGATACGACCGGGGCCGGTGACACATTTCTGGGGCTTTTCCTCGCGCGCTATGACCAAACCGGGGATCTTAAAGCATCACTTCACTTTGCGGTTACCGGTGCGGCGATACAGGTGACACGCCCAGGGACAGCGGATGCTATTCCCTCTTTAGAAGAGATTGAATTAGCCCTTTAATCGGTTAAGCGATGATAAAGCCCACTGGCTCTATCGGTCTGCGTACTGATTGTCTGCTGTGTCACACTGCTGTTCATCTCGATAAGAGTAAATTGTGAACTGGCACGTGTAATGGCGGTGTAGAGAAGCTCTCTACTCAGTACAGGATTCGCTCGACTAGGTGACAGATACGCAACGTGCTTGAACTCCGAGCCTTGTGATTTGTGCACCGTCATGGCGTAAGCCGTCTCTACCGACTCTAAACGAAGGGGGTCGATCCATCGTACCGCATCTCCGCATTCGTTGATAAACGCCACACTAGGCTTGCCCTCTCGCTCTAAACAGACACCCACATCTCCGTTCGCTAGACCTACCGCGTAATCATTGGCAGTAACCATTACTGGACGGCCGATATACCACTCTTGACTCAGATCGATTAGCCCTTTTCTGGCTAATAGGGTCTCACAAATATGGTTAAGCGATTCAACACCCTCTGGTCCGCGACGCAGAGGGGTCAATAACCTAAAGTGGTCAAACAGCCTAAGCACCTCAAGTGGGTCGCAACATGGCTGAGTGAGTTTTCCTAAGTAGCTCGTATAACCCGGTATCTGTGGATCGCTACTTAAGACTCGATCAGCGATCTGCTGACGCAGGTCAGCTCCCGTTTGATAGTGAATATCGCTGTAGGTCTGTCGCCAAACAGCTTGGTAGTCAGTTAAAGACCCCTGGTTGACGGCCTTGGCTAGCTGACCAATGCCAGACTCACTGTTGAAGCGGTGACTGATTTTAAGTTGGCTAACAAAGCCTTCTGGGTTTGTATCACTCTCAACACGGCAGAGGTCTGCCAAGACAGAGCCTGCCTCAACTGAGGCTAACTGATCCTTATCGCCTAATAGAATAAGCTGTGTGCGATCACTCAATGCATCAAGCAGCGCATCGAATAGCTCAATATCCAACATGGATGCTTCATCTACAATCAACAGATCAACCGCCAAAGTATGCCCCTTATGATAACGATTTCTTCGACCAGCCGAAGAGACACCAATGAGTCGGTGGACCGTATCAACTTGAGCGTGTAACCCCTCTCCAAAACCTTCTGGAAGGCGCTCAAGTGCACTCCCAATTGAGGATGACAAACGTGCCGCCGCTTTGCCAGTTGGCGCTGCAAGTGCAATGTCAAAGGTATCACCATGGTCATCCGCTAGACGTTTAAGTAGCGCCAGCAATTTAACCACTGTCGTCGTTTTACCGGTACCTGGACCACCGGTAATAACTGAAAAACGCTTAATTGCAGACTTTGCACAGGCCTCTCGCTGCCAATCAATGCTGGCGTCATCGTTCGGAAACAGTTGGTTCAGATACTTTTCTAACGAGTCCGTGTTGCTGGAGGGTTTCGATAGACGCTGTTTTAACCGCTCTGCAACGCGAGACTCTACCTGCCACATGCGCCTTAAGTAGAGACGCTCATGATCAAATATTAGGGGGGTATTCTCATCGGGCAGGCCCATCAACGGACTCTGATGAACTGCGTCAAGCCACTCACTCTTTGTTAATTGCTTAAACAGCTCACTGGGTAAAGGTATACCGGCTAATTTTGCAAACTCCGGTGGAAGTGCCAGGTAACGATCAGGATCCTTATAGAGGGAGTGAACATCGACACAACTGTGCCCACGCCCTAGCTGATGACTGACTAAGACTAAGGCTAAACCCGCCCATGCCGATTGATTGTCATACAGTTCCGATAGGTGAAGTGCGAGTTCCATATCAATAGAACGAATCCAACCTGCTTCCAACCAAAGCTCTAAGATCTGATTTAGATTCAAATCAGTGTTTGAGTCAGACCATAAATCAACTTGCTGCACTGTCTGCTCCCTGTTTAAACAACTGATCCAAACGCTCGATCTGTTCATAGCTTGGCTTGATTGCTAAACACCCCTCTCCCTCTGGCACGCCACGAAGATAGAGGTAGAGTGCCCCGCCCACTTTCTCATTAAATCCTTTGACTGGATTCTCTCTATATTCAACATCGCGGGCCAACAGCTGTCGATGCAGGGCGAGCAGGTAGATCATCAACTGCAGATCATAACGATGCTCCACCAACGCCTCTTGCATCTTGGACTCAGTGTAATAGGAGGCATCAGGTCCTAGCCAGTTGGATTTATAATCACATACCCAGTACTGCCCATTCACTTCAAATGTAAGATCAATGAACCCTTTTAACAGGCCATTGATCGTCTGCTGTTCCAATCTCGGCCGCTCTAACTCAGGATAGATTGACTCAATACAGAGCTGATCCAGTTCCGCGACAGAGAGATGATGGGCACTGAAGATAAACTCCATCTCAGCTTGGTAGTGAGATAAGCCTGCAAGTGTCAGCTCAAAGCCAAGAACAATGGGTGTGGTTAGCATCGATTCAAGCCATTGCTCTATCATCAATCCACTCTGATGCCATCGACTTGGCTGTTGCTCAATGCATACGGCACTCTTTATGAGTTCGGAATGGGTCGCGGTTTGAGAAAAACTCTGCTCTGCTGCTCGCTCTAATACTTCATGCAAAAAATTACCTGGAATCGCACCACGCTCAAAGGCGTGAATGGTTCCGGTCTTGGCTTGATCAAAGCGAATTAAATGATCGAACGGCTCCATTTCAGCAATCGATTGATCCAACAAATTCTCTTCGATCTTAGAGTCGACTGCATGAGATTGAGTGCGACTTGCGATGGCAGAGTAACTGGTCATCCACCAAGATTCACGATTAACGGGTAGAGATAAATGTTGGCATTCGGGTGAGAACAGACGATCCGTTTTAACCTCTCTTTGTTCAACTTGATCAGAGACCGATTCCAGAAAAACCCCATCTCGCTGGGTCACATTGAGAATGGCCTGACTGAGTGCGTCGTAGAGATCCTCTTTGGACGGTTTTTTAGGAAGTGCCTCGTTGATTCCAAGAAGGCTTGCCATTGCGGATTTCTCAAAACCGTCAACGGCACCCAAGCCTATCCAACAGGCATATTTTGCTCGAGTGAGTGCGACGTACATTAGCCGCACCTCCTCTTCAAGCATCTCCCGTTCACTGAATGGCTTCTCGTGTTTCTGAGTATCTTTATTCAGTTCTTGAACTTTTTGCCCATTAAGACGATAGGTTAAGCCCTTATCACTCACCTTTATGGACTGGCTGCTGACACCAAAGGGGATAAATACAATCGGATACTCTAGCCCTTTGGATTTGTGCATGGTGATGACTTGAACTCGCCCGGAGTCCGATTCCATGCGAATGAGCTGCTCCTCACCTGTACCGCTCGGATTGACGATCTGCTCGCCTAGGTAACGAATAATACCCAGCTCACCATCCACAACCGATACCTGTTTCTGAAGCAATTCAGCCAGGTGCAATAGATTCGTTAAACTTCTCTCTACCCTATTGCCTCGAGTCGCTCTCAATTTACGAGGTAGATCAAACTCGGTGATCAGAGCTCGAATGACGGCCGCAATATTAGTTCGCTTCCAGATCTGATTGAGCTCAACAAAGATCTGACTAATATCGACCCACTCAGACTCAGATTGATTCAGATGCAAGAGTTGGTCACGTGTTAAGCAGAGAACCGGCGAGGCTAACGCAGCCATGATTAACGATTTTGACCGTGGATGAGCTATAGCATTTAGAATTCGCCAAAGATCTTCCGCCTCTTGTGACTCAAACACACTCTCTTTATCAGACAGATAGACTGAAGAGATACCTGATTGATCGAGTGCTGTTCTTAC
Source organism: Marinobacterium sp. xm-g-48 (assembly GCF_013282925.1). NCBI lineage: Bacteria > Pseudomonadati > Pseudomonadota > Gammaproteobacteria > Oceanospirillales > Oceanospirillaceae > Marinobacterium > Marinobacterium sp. xm-g-48. The sequence goes on along the minus strand of NZ_WBYQ01000002.1, from coordinate 140,283 downwards.
CACTTTAGCTTCAGTGAAATTTCTCACTAGCACGGCAATATCGTCATGCTGTATAGGCTCATCACCCATTGATAGTTCGCCAGCATCTGACCGGTTCAGTAACGAGGCGATTTTGCTTGCGGTATGAGTGGCCAGCGCTTGATGATAACGAGGCTTATTAATGCACTCGCCATCGTCCAAGCAGAACAGATGTAGACCATCGAGCCTCTGATTATTTGAGGTTAGGCTGCTCTTTAAGCCGTTGGCGTTAACCGGATAAAACGGCAGATGATTCACACCATGGACGTCTCTGAAGAGAAAAGCCCCCTTCTCTTTGAGATCAGCATCGACAAAGAGTCCATTAACCGCAGAAATGACCGATTCACTCGAACGATAGTTGGTGCCAAGGGTATAGAGTTTATCTTGGCTCTCCTCTCTCGCCTCGAGATAGGTATGAATATCAGCCCCCCTAAAACTGTAAATGGCCTGTTTTGGATCTCCAATCATGATCCACGCGCAACCATCGACATTTCGATAAAGCGTACTGAATATACTGAACTGCAATGGGTCGGTATCTTGAAACTCATCAATCAACGCAACTGGATACTGTGCACGCACTCTGGAAGCTAAGTTACTCCCTAGTGGCCCTTTAAGCCCCCTCTCTAGAAGGACTAAAAGATCATCAAAATCGAGGGCACCTGTGCTCTCCTTGAGGGTTGTAAAACGCTCTGATACCCAGTCTAAGGCGTGCAGTAAAATGGGTTCGAGTTTTGGGCGACACTGAAGACGGTCTGTATAGGCAGAAAGTAGATCCACTGCTGGGTGATCAGGCAGAGGCTTGCCTTTGTTTAGTTTGCCTTCAAAGGTCAAATATTGAATCAATGAATCCGGACTGTCAGGCACCTCTCCATCAACGGCCCACTGTCGCATCGCCAGAAGCTGATCACTGAAACCAGGCTCTTTAACTCGCCCAGCATTAAAGTGTTTAGCCTCAAACTGGCCTCTCAGTGATGCTTCAATCTGATCAATATTGTCGCGCCAAATAGTCAGCAGTTTAGTGCTACAGCTCTCTAAGTCGTTAAGCCACTCATTGATGGACTGAGCGACAGTGCGAGGATCAACACTCTTATCAATAGGCTCCCCTTTCCAGTGCAGTTTGGCATCGCTTGACAGTGATCGATAGATCCAACTGTAGAGAGCCTCTGGTGACTTCAAGAGCATCCCTATCTGTTCAGCCACTCTGGGCTCTAACACTGAACAGTGAATACGCCAGTAATCTCGACACGCCTCTTCGAGTTGGGACAAGCCATCATCACCCAGTTGGAGATCAAACAGAGTATTAGAGTCGAACGCATGTGCTGTCAGCATGCGCTGCGCCCAACCATGAATGGTGAAAATTGCCGCTTCATCCATCCAGTCAGCGGCGCGTTCCAATTTCAATGCGCAGCCTTCCCACTCCTCAGGGGGATAACTCTGCATCAATGCAGAGGTAAAGTGATCGTCACTCTGCTCTAGTTCCCTAAACACCCGTGCTGTCGTGCTTAAGTTACTGCGAATACGGTCTCGCAATTCGAGAGTCGCGGCATTGGTAAAGGTTACGACCAAAATTTCGGGTGGTAGTAGCTCTCTTGTGAAAGCCTGATCGCCGCCATGACCAAGCACCAAGCGAACATAGAGGGCCGCCAAGGTATAGGTTTTACCAGTACCCGCACTCGCTTCGATCAAGGATGCGCCTGAGAATGGGAACTCTAGTGGGTTCAGTGGCATAGGAATCATCGGCTACCCTCGCGCCAAATATCACTGTAATCAATCAGTGGCGAGTAGAGGCGCGCCGCAAAATCCGCTAATCCAGCCTCTTTGATCTGTTCAAAACTCTCCCAGAGTTGAGCCAATTCAGGCTCACGTTGCCGTTCATTAAAGGTGAACTCACCCTCAAACTGAGTGGCAGCCTGTGACTCGCCCTTATTTAACAGAGCCAGCGAGGTTCTAGCCGCGATCGGTTTGGGGCTTTCAAGCATCTCTCGACGCGCTTGATCTAAGGCTTCAAGCAACCGGATCGCTTCATGAGACTCAACTACTCTAAGGTAGGTCACAGCATCAGGACCAATGAAATAAGTGGTCGTAGGCCCTAAGCAGGCATTTAAGAGAAGGTGTTTTGGCCAACTGCCCAACATGCGATCCTGTTTGACCGCTCCTTTCTCAATGGCTGCTCCGCTAAGCTCAACCACAGTGGCCCACTGCTTTTCTAGCTGGTAAAGAGCACCAGTTTCACCGGTAATAGTCGCACCACTCAACGCAAGATGAAGCTTAAGACTGTCCTGCTGCTGCCAGTCGTATCGATCGATGAGCCAATCAAGATGTCGACAGATCGATCCAAGGTGGCTCTTTATGGCCCTAACGGGTTTTTCCGCGTAACCACCCCAGGGCAAGGTGCCCAGATCTTTTAACCGATCGACAACAGATGCTATCTTGACCTCACGATCCTCTTTGTTGGGGTATCCGAGCAGTTCTAATGCCGCCGACTTGAGCAGATGATCATCAAGCTTAGAGATCACGAAGGGTTCACTCTCCTGTGACTGCTCTTTCGGGAGTGGCAGTGAGGTTCCAATCAGTGATTGATAGTAGTATCGAGCAGGCGCTTTGTAAAAACGATTGAGCTCGTCAATGGACAGCTGCGGATCTAGCTCAACCGATGCTGCAACCGAGCTCAGCTCTGAATCAGGCTGATGCACTGCCTGCCACTCATGGGCAAAGGTGTTTAAGGCAGAGTTTTGATCAAAATAGTCCTGTGCGAATGGCTGCAGAGGGTGCTTGTCGGTTAACAGGTCTAATACCGGTAGTGCCTTGTCAGGATTGACCCAATGCGCATCAATAAAATCACGTAGCTGAGCCACCAAGACCGAGGGGGGGCGTTCACTATTGTCCACCGCACTGCGCCCTACCCAACTGATTGAAAGCGACTCCCTCGCTGATAGCAAGGCTTCAAGAAAGAGGTATCGATCATCGTCCCTGCGAGAACGATCACCCGGTCTAAAGAGTGACGAGCGAGCCATTAAATCAAAGTCGTTTCTAACCTGGGGTCGAGGGTAAGCGCCGTCCTGCATACCCAGTAGATAGATCCGTTTAAAGGGAATCGCACGCATTGGCATGAGGGTCGCAAAAGTGACGCCGCCGGACATAAACCGACGGTTAAGATCGGGGGCATCCAAAGCATCAAGCAGAAGCTGACTGAACAGATGGAGCGGGACAGGTTCTGAAACCTCAGCTGAAGCAGCTCGCTCCTGTATCGCCTTAAGTTCAGTCAACAGCGACGACTCAATCATCTGCTCATCAGGTTCGATGCAATCGAATATCTGCGTCATCAGGTGCTCGATTCGCTCCACCCACAGATCAAGTGTGTGGTGATTCTCGATAAAACTGGCCCACTCAGAGAACACCCTTAAGAGTTGCGCCAGCGATCCTACGGCATTGGCACTGACCCCTTTAACTGACGTCAGAGGCACCACGCCTATGACCCCGTCAGATTCGCCTAAGGCATAACCGGTCAGCAATCGGCGCAAGCCAAACAACCAAGAGTTCTGCTCTATTCCAGTAGTGACACCCAATAGAGATCGATGTTGTGCATTTAATCCCCATCGAACACCCGCATCATTGATCCACTCTTGAAGTGTCGCTAAAGACTCAGTGTCAAATTGGAACTTACGCCGTATTGCGGGCACATCTAACAACTCAAATAGGACCGTAACGCCCATGCGTTGGGTGTTTAGTGTCAATAGACGCTCGAGCGCACCAATCATGGAGTGGGTTGAAGAGCGACTTTGATCGCTAATGCTAAAGGGGATGAAGCGTTCATCACTGGTTGAAAGTCGGCCAAACACGCTTTCGATCTGAGCACGATAATCATCCACATTCGGTACCATGACCAAGATATCGCGCGGACGTAAGCTTGGATCATCCCTCAACGCGCCGATCAATTGATCTTGCAGGATATCTACCTCGCGTTGTGCGCTGTAAGCTTCAACAAAACGCAAACTTTGATCACCACTGGTTAATACCCTTGGTTCGAACTGAGGTGACTCAAGCTCGAGTATGTCATGCTGTATTTGGTGCAACAAACTCTTAGGTGTGGCTTCATCTTCAAATAGATCGATTCGATTTAAACCAAACTGACTCTGGAAAGAGTGACTCTCATCATAGAGATCCAACAGACGAACAAAATCGCGCCCCTGTTTACCCCAGGCCGCTAGCAGTGGCTGGGATGGATGCTCAATGGCGAATAGATCCTCTGCAGGTTTTTCTAACTGTCTTCGATTCTTAGCCGTTAACAGGTCGCGACCATCAATGATATCGGCCCAGTAGTGCTTACAAGGATTAAGAACACAGAAAAGAATCTGGATATGCTGTGATAAGGCATCAATCGCCTCTAGGGCTTGTTTAGGCAGCGACGAGACGCCAAATATGATCAATCGTTTAGGCAGTTTTGTCCGATCAACATGACCTTCTGAGCAGATTTGCAAAAAGCGTTGGTGTACAACAGGACGAGAGAGTGATTGTTCTAAACCCAAATCGTCACAGATGAATTGCCATAAAAGCGACTGCCAGCAATCATCCGCCGCAAGGGGTAATGAACGATTTTGGGCGTCAGTAACCTGCTCACCACCCTCTGCCCAATGGTTCAGCCAATCGCCACGATAGATCTGATATTGATCGTAAAGATCCGCCAACTGCTGTGCCAACTGCCAACGCCTCTGTTGATCAGAGTCGTCCTTCAGAAACTGAATGAGAGGTTCGAAAGGTGCGGTTTGAGGTAAGCGATTGAGTAATCTGAATAGACGCCAGCTTAAGCGTGGTTTATCAAATGGAGAGACTTTAGGAACGGCTTCTTCACCCAGTACCGCTCGATAAGCGCGCCAGATAAACATAGAGGGTAGAGAGAATTGGATGTTAGCGGCAATACCCACACCGCCCTGCTCTCTATCTTCAGCTAGGGCAAACTTAATCCACTGTCCAATACCGTTGCTTTGAACCAGCATCTCCTCTTTATCGAAAAGATCCAACGGATGATTGGCAAGCCACTCAACCAAGACTGATTTCAGAGTCTCTTGACGGTTTGAGTAAAGCATAACCAAACCCGGTTCTGGTCGGTTTTGACTGGCGTATGACTGATCCATTCACTCTCCCTGATTAAGATCTCCCATTGTCTCAATCAGGATAGAAAAAACAAGCATTTAGACGATTTGTCTGACTCGTTTAGCGATGGTGTTTACAGCAAAGCCAGCACGTGAACTCAGCTCTTTAATCCGACTCTTCATCTGAGAGCTGCTAACATCAACGGGCCCGTTCGTCGCAAAAAGAACCCAGTTACCATCGCCCGTAGTACAACTAAAAAGAGTATCGAATCGTTCACGCAGCCTGTCTAAAATCTCCACTTCACGATGATCACTCCAACAGTTAAGCACCAACCAACCCTTTTGACTTAATCGTGCCACTGCCGCATCGATAAACACCGCTTCAACTTGAATCTCATTTAATCCCTCAGAGGTGTATAAATCCGCAGTGATCAGATCAAACTTACGTTTTACTGGTCTTTGCAGATATTCATAGGCATCAGACACCTCAATGTTGATTCGTTTAGACCGAGGCAGATAGAAGTACCTGTGAGCAACCTCAACCACCTCAGGACTGATCTCAACAATCTCCTGTTTCACATTTGGCAAAATGGAGTGAAGCGCCCCATTCAGAGAGCCAGCTCCCAAACCTAGCGAGAGAGCACGGTTAGGAGAAAGATATAGAAGAGGATAGATCATCGCCCTTATAAAGGCATATTGAGGCACTTCTGGAGACTGTTTAAGGATACAGCTCTGCTCATCGGTTTCACCAAAGCTCAAATAGCGACAGTTTCCATCATCCAAAACAATGACAGTGCCAAACTCATCATGGCCACGATAGATCTCTTTAGGCAGCATGACAACGATAGATCACGGTAGTACCTATGCCCAACTGACTGTCTAGCGTTAATTCAGCATTGTGTTGTCGTGCAATACCCTGCGCCAAACTCAACCCCAACCCTAATCCAGATCCAATAGATCGCGTGGTATAGAAGGGATCAAAGGCTCTCGCTCTCTGCTCATCACTAATGCCAACACCGCTGTCTTTAACCGATATCTCTATCTCACCACCCACTAAGCGACCTTGTATCCTGATCGTGCTCACCTCTTGAGACGCCAACACAGCATTCTCTATTACAGCGGCAAACATCTTCTCTAACTGTTTTGGATCGGCCACAACAAACAAGGCTTCAGGAAGCGACAATGTAGCTCCTTTAGGTAGAAGCTGAGTCAGCAAACTATTCAGATCAACAGACTGTCGCTGCAAACCCTGTTCGGAGTTGAATCTGAGCAACCCCTCGACTATCGATTGTATTCTGGTTACCCCCTGCAGTGACTCACGGGAAACCTCTTCGAGTTCATCAATCAATTCAGAGAAGTGGTGCCTGTTAAACCAATCTCTTAACTGAGGCAAGCTGGTCTCAGAGGAGTTAAGCAGCTCATTCAGTGTTGATAGTAGTGATGTTTGACTCGAAACATAATCCAAATTAGATCGCACAAACGCTAAGGGGTTATTGATCTCATGTGCCGCCCCGCTGGCTAGCTGTGCTACAGAGGAAAGCTTTTCAGCGGCAATGCGTTGCTCATTAATGGTTAGCAACTGCTGTCTAAGCAGAATATTTCGCTGCCCAACGGACAAGCGAGCCGCTAGCTCATCACGATTAATCGGTTTGGTTACGTAATCATCGGCCCCTGAAGAGAGACCATCAACAAGACTGGTTGTCTCGTCTCGACTGGTTACAAGAATGATGTGAATTGCTAGATGGGGATAAGCTAAGCGTATCTTTTCACAGAGGTCTGGGCCTGACAGACCTGGCATCTCCCAATCGAGTAGTAGTAGAGAGGGAGTGAGCCCATGTGATTGAATGTGCTCCCACAACTGGTCACCGGTTTCAAAAACACTAGGGTTATGGCCAATTTGTCTGGCTACAAATTCAAGCTGCGCCCTAAACGTTGGGCTGTCATCAGCAATCAGAAGCTGCATGTGAAATCTCAATAGAGGGGCCGAAGCCCCTTAGCGTTAAGGGCGTAAGTAAGCATAACCCTCTTTCTGAAGCTCCATCAAACGCACGACGCCAGAGGGTACTTTTTTGGCTTCACTCAGCAACACCAAATCCTTGCCAGCTTTCTTGCTCATTTTTGTATAAGTGTTATTACACGCCGAAAACTTGAAACTCTCATCCATACCTAGAGTTTCCAGACGCTCTTTTACCGGCGAATTTTCAAGATACATGTTTAAACCAGGGCCATAGGCAACCAGTTCAACAATCACATCATCACCTTTCGCTGAATAGTAAGCTTTAACATTTTGCGCATTGTTTAGTGCTAAGTTCATTACTTTAGGATCGTTTTCATCAACATGAATTGCGAGACGTTGAGTCTCAGCGAACGCTGAAGTTGAAACTAATGCTGCAGCGAGTAGAAGTGTTTTTTTCATGGTAAAACCCTGTTTTTTTAGTTATAAAAAAGCCCCGGCACTGCCGAGGCTTTCATTTTTAGAATCATAGGGTTAATTAGTCAAGCACTAGTCAATAACCCTAATGATTGAAGTGATGATATCGTGCTCATGGGCATCAACCTCTTCACGTTTAGCAACGTCATGAACTTTGACGATTGAGCCATCTCGACGTTTGATCTTGTAGGTCATGTCCCAGCCTTGCGTCTCACTGTCCTTGTAGTGATTAGCGACACGCTCCCTATCACCATGATCAACGATATCTAGGAAGGTTTCAGAATCTCTTAAGAGAACATCAGAGTTACGCATTGTGATCTGCTCTAAGCGCTGAGATACATGCAGGATCTTTGCAAAGCCTGGTGCTAGGATCATAACGCCTTCTGAAATAACTTTACCGACCTCATTTAACATGGCATCTACGAGAGAGGCATGATCAATCGATTCACTCAATTTGGTGGTTTCGGTAAAGGTCAGTACAGCACCCGAAATAATTCCTTGATCACGGCGATATGGGCTGATGTTCATAAGGTATTTTTCACCCTTACTTTCCAACTCCCGGCGCACAGGAGAGCCTGACTGGATGACATTATCCAGAAGCTTTTCAAAATCTGGAACATCAATGTGACGAGGCAGCTTAGTCAACTTATGGCCTACATCGTCCGGCAAAATACCGAAGAGACGAACCGCTTGCGGAGTGAATCGGGCGACACGATGATCAGTATCAACCACAATCAAACCCATATCCAATGAACGCTGAATATTCACTAAGGTTTCATTACTGTCAGTCAACAGAATCGATTTAGCCTGTAACTCGTCATTAACGGTAGTTAACTCTTCGTTGGTGGCTTGCAACTCCTCGTTAGTCGTTTCCAACTCCTCATTAGAAGCCTGCAGCTCCTCGGTCGACGCTTGCAACTCTTCATTTAGAGCCTGAAGCTCTTCATTTGAGGTTTCTAGCTCTTCAACAACAGCCTGAAGGTGATCGCGAGTACGTTGTAACTCCTCTTCTAACTCTTCAACCACTCCCGCATCCGCAGAAGCCTTAGGTGGATTATCGGTGCTGGCGGCAGGAGTCTCTACAATACGGTTGAAACTCATGAGGTAGGCCTGAGTTTCACTGATGTTATCAACCACGCGTTGAACCGAAATATTAACGGTAGAGGTAACATCATCAGGAAACTTAAATCGCACGATGTGATCAATTTTGTCCTGCTCGCCACGGGAGACCCTATTGATCAAAGCGCGAACCTCGGTCTGTATCTGAGGATGTGACAGACTGACTATGTCAAAGTTAGCTTTACCTGGATTGATTTTTAGGTAGGGAGAGATATCCCCAAAGTACTTAATTGGTTGGAACTGATCACTCAACTGGATACTAGGAGGGGCAAAACTGTCGATCAGTGCTGAAAAGACCTTCTCCTCTATCCGGTGAGCTGGCGTTGGATTATTGGTGTTTTTTAATGACTGAACCGTATTGTTAATACCTTTCACCAATGCACCAGAGAAGCGACCATAAGAGACGGCACCTGGTTTACGCTTGTAGAGCTTGTTCGATTTATCTACAAAATCGAACAGTTTGTCACCCGTTGAACCTATGGATTCAGACTTTCCTAAGAATAGGTAGCCACCAGGGTTAAGAGCGTAGTGGAAATTATTGACCAACTGATCCTGCAGAGGGTTATTCAAATAAATCATTAAGTTACGGCAACTTACAAGATTCATTCTGAGGAAAGAGGGGTCTTTTACTAGATCATGCCTAGCAAACATACACATGTCTCTAACCCACTTTTTAATCCGATACTTATTAGCCTCTAGATCAAAATAGGTACTTAACACTTCAGGTGTAAGGTTTTCTACCGCAGCATCGACATAGACACCCTGCCTAGCGACATCTAGATTGAGCTCGTTGATATCAGTAGCAAAGATTTTAACGTTAAATCCTCTTAGAGTTGCCCCTAGACGCTCCGCCAACATAATGGCGATGGTGTAGACCTCTTCACCGGTAGCACAAGCAGGAACCCAAATACGAATGGAACCACTCTGTTCTGCTTGTTTAATGATGTTATCAAGAACTTTACCAAGTGCTTCAAACGCCTCTTCATCACGAAAGAAGCTGGTGACAGAGATCAGAAAGCTACGCTGAACTACCTCCAACTCATCAGGGTCTTTGTCTACATGCGCAAAATAATCATCGATAGAGTTGAGCCTTAACGCTGAAGTTGGCGCTGAAGTTGGCGCTCAAGCGTTGCGCGTTTGTATTGACGGAAATCCAGGCCAGTCTCTGTCAAAATACGCTCAATAAGAGTGTCGACTGAGACAACCGTCTCTTCATCTTTACCAACAGACTTCAACACCTCAGGACGGTGGTGACTGTCGGATAGGTAATTAGCAATCTCTTCTGGGGAAAGGATTAGATCAGCCAAACGCGCACGGATCGCTGAATTTGGCATGCCATTGTACTTAGCCGTATCCGGTTGTTGAGCAATCGTAATACCACCTGCATCACGCACTTCACGGAATCCCTGCGTACCATCAGAGCCGGTACCCGAGAGAACCACGGCAATGGATCGGCTTCCGTAGTTGATAGCTAGCGATTTAAATAGCTTATCGATAGAGGGCTTAGCACCCACATCATCAGAAGGTAACGAGATATGTAATCGACCATCAACCACTGAGATATCGGTATTGGGAGTATTAACGTAGACAGTGCTGGGTTTAATCTCGACCCCATCTTCAGCGCCAACCACTTCGTAATCACAGTTTTTAGAGAGCAACTCAACCAACAGACTGCGATGCTGAGGCGCCATATGCTGGGCAATAACAAAGGCTAAATGTTATTGGGTTGGGAGCTTCTTAGAAGGGCTGTAATCGCCTCAAGGCCACCAGCAGATGCCCCCAAAGCTACAACAATTAAACCATCAGACAACTCGGCAGGTCGCCGAGAATCATTCACATTATCCAAAACAGACCTCTAGTATCAGTGTTTATAGATTCAGAATAGTTGAATCATGTAAAAAAGGGAAAGTTATAAAAAAATAATCTGCATCCATCACTTTACTACTTGCAGAATAAATTTCACACCATAAAATACGCAGCCAAATACGACCGTAGCTCAGTTGGTTAGAGCACTACCTTGACATGGTAGGGGTCGGCAGTTCGAATCTGCCCGGTCGTACCAGACATTAAGCCTCGCATCAGCGGGGCTTTTTTGTGCTCTTCTGTTGGAGTCTTATCGAAGATGAGACGATACCCTATCGCGGCCTTTTCAAGACCGCTCCAACTTATACCCCATACAAAAGTTGAATATTGTTATAGACTTAAACAATCATAATTGTAACAGCAGTTATTTCTAATACTTGGCCTAATCTATTGGCCTTAGCTTTATCACAATAATTAATACTATTTCGTACAGAGGAATTTAGAGTGTCAGTCATTCTTAAAGAGAAATTCGAAGGCCCATCAGCTTGGAAAGGCAAAGATATAAAAGATGATGGATCTTGGATCTACCACTGGTCCGATGAGTCAATCGCCATTCTTGAAAAAGGACTTGCCGCAGTCAAAGCGAAAGGCCTAACTACACCTAACTTCACTAAAGAAGATTTCCCGATCACCGAGCTTGCGGAAGAGATCAACTACTTCAATACCGAGCTTGAGGATGGCAAAGGCTTCATACTTATCCGCGGCCTACCTATTGAGCGTTACACTGACGAAGAGACCGCAATTATCTACTACGGCCTTGGCCTTCATATGGGTATCCCTGTATCACAGAACATCAAAGGCGATATGATCGGCCACGTGAAAGATATCGGTGCAAAAGATCCTAAATCGGTCCGTGTTTATGAAACCAATGAGTATCTACCCTACCACGCAGACCTCTCTGACGTTGTCGGACTATTAAGTCTTCGCAAAGCCAAATCCGGCGGCATGAGCAGCTTGTCTAGCGCCATTACTCTTTTCAATGAGATTCAAGAAAACCATACCGAGTACCTTGGCCTGTTGCACCGCCATTTCCTAATGGAGCACATCAATAATGGTGATGCCGGCCCGGTACCAATTTTCAGTTACTACAAAGGCAAACTGAGTGCGATGCATCTGCGCCAGTACATTGAAATTGCACAAGAGAAAGCTGGACTGCCACTGTCACCAGTAGAGGTAGAAGCCTTTGATCTGGTTGATTCGATCTTGAATGACCCCGATATCCGCTTGGATATGATGATGGAACCGGGTGATATTCAGTTTGCTAATAACTATACAATTTTCCACTCTCGTACTGGCTTTGAAGATTACGAAGAGGAAGATAAGAAGCGTCATCTCCTACGACTTTGGCTGAAGATGCCGAACGCACGAGAGTGTGCACCTGACTTCCCTGGTAAAGAGGGTATCGCTAAGCGATAGTCGGTCTCTGTGTTATAAAAACCTCGCTTTTGCGGGGTTTTTTATTGGTTGTTGGAGTCTTGTCGAAGATGAGATGATTAACCCATCGCGGCCTTTGCAAGACCGCTCCAACAGACCGATCCAATATTTTAGAGGCTAGTCTTGTCCGGTATCGATTGCCGAGTGCTTCAACTGCTCTAGCTGATCGCGCAACTGAGCCGCCTTCTCAAACTCCAAGTTCTTAGCGGCTTCATACATTTTATCTTCCAATGTCGACAACGCTTTAGAGAGCTCTTTAGGCGACATCGCTTTGGCAGAGAGTTGGTACTCTGGCGTTGGTTCAGCCGCTTTACGAGCTGACTGTTTACCCACCTTCTTACCAGGAATGGTTGCCCCTTCCATGATGTCAGCAACGGACTTCTGAATACCTTTTGGCGTAATGCCGTGCTCTTCGTTGAATGCGATCTGCTTTTCACGACGGCGTGCGGTTTCATCCATCGCGCGCTGCATAGATCCGGTAATTCGGTCGGCATAGAGAATCGCACGACCATTTACATTACGCGCGGCCCGCCCAATGGTCTGAATCATAGAGGTATCCGATCGTAAGAAGCCCTCTTTATCGGCATCAAGAATCGTCACTAGAGAGACCTCCGGCATGTCGATACCCTCACGCAGCAGGTTGATACCAACAAGTACATCAAACTCCCCTATTCGAAGATCTCGTATGATCTCAACACGCTCCACGGTATCGATATCAGAGTGTAAATAGCGCACTTTGACATCATGTTCCGCTAGATACTCTGTTAAATCCTCGGCCATCCGCTTAGTCAGCACAGTTACAATAACTCGCTCACCTTTAGCGACGGTTTTCCGTACCTCCCCAAGCAAGTCATCGACCTGCGTTTGAGCCGGCCTCACTTCAACCACTGGATCGACTAAGCCCGTCGGTCTAACCACCTGCTCAACAATCGCTTGAGCATTGGCCGCTTCATATTTACTGGGCGTGGCAGAGACAAAAATCATTTGGGGCGCTAGATGCTCCCACTCTTCAAACTTAAGCGGTCGGTTATCCAGCGCTGATGGTAAGCGGAAACCGTACTCAACCAGCGTCTCTTTTCGTGAACGGTCACCACGATACATGGCACCCAACTGCGGAACGGTGACATGAGACTCATCGATCACCAACAACGCATTATCTGGTAGGTATTCAAACAGGGTCGGTGGCGGTGCACCGGCAGGCTTCCCTGACAGGTAACGTGAGTAGTTCTCAATACCAGAGCAGTAACCTAGCTCGAGGATCATCTCAATATCATAGAGCGTGCGCTGCTCTAATCGCTGCGCCTCAACCAACTTTTTATTATCGCGCAGCTGTTTGAGTCTCTCTCTCAACTCCTCTTTTATGTGTTCGACCGCCTCAAGCAGTGTCTCGCGCGGAGTAACGTAGTGAGTTTTAGGATAGACCGTTGCACGCGGCACGCGACGCAATACTTCACCGGTTAAAGGATCAAACCAGGCTAGCTCCTCAATCTCATCGTCAAACAGCTCAATGCGAAGCGCATCACGATCCGATTCTGCTGGGTAGATATCGATCACATCACCCCGGACACGATAGGTACCACGGTGCAAATCAATATCGTTTCGTGTGTATTGGAGCTCCGCCAGTCGACGCAGTAACCCGCGCTGATCAATCCGATCGCCTCGGTCCAAATGGAGCATCATCGCCAAATAGGATTTAGGGTCACCCAAACCATAAATGGCTGAGACGGTGGCCACGATGATGGCATCGTCTCGCTCTAACAGAGCCTTAGTTGCAGAGAGTCGCATCTGCTCAATGTGATCGTTAACCGACGCGTCTTTCTCGATGAAGGTGTCCGACGATGGAACATAGGCTTCGGGCTGGTAGTAGTCGTAGTAGGAGACAAAATACTCTACTGAGTTGTTTGGAAAAAACTCCTTAAACTCACCGTACAGCTGGGCCGCTAGGGTTTTATTGTGTGCCAATATGATCGTAGGTCGTTGAACTTCAGCAATGACGTTGGCAACGGTAAAGGTCTTACCCGAACCGGTCACACCCAATAGAGTTTGCGACGCAAGACCGGACTCCAAACCATCCACTAAGCCAGCAATCGCCGTTGGCTGATCCCCTGCAGGTTCAAATTTGGATGAGACTTTAAACGGAGTTTTCATTCATCAGACCTAAAATATTAAAAAAACGCGGAGTTATAAGGGTTTCAGGGGATTATAACGGAACTCAAACTCCTATATAATGTGCAACGCTTTATAAAAGCCACACGAACATTTCGTTTTTTGAGGATATTTCGATTGGACGTTCGACTCTCTAACCGCGTCAACAACATTAAGCCGTCACCTACCCTGGCTGTCACTAACCGTGCTGCTGAGCTTCGTGCTGCTGGTCAAAACATTATTGGCCTAGGTGCAGGTGAACCTGACTTTGATACTCCTGAACACATCAAAGCCGCTGCTATTGAAGCCATTAACAAGGGTATGACCAAATACACCGCTGTCGATGGTACACCAGCGCTTAAAAAAGCGATTATTGAGAAGTTCTCAAAAGACAACGGTCTCTCTTACGAGCCAAACCAGATTCTAGTCTCATCAGGCGGTAAACAGAGCTTTTTCAACCTATCACTGGCACTGATCAATGAAGGTGATGAAGTGGTTATCCCAGCACCTTACTGGGTCTCTTACCCTGATATGGTTCTGGTCTCTGACGGTGTGCCGGTCATTGTTCCAACGACTCAGGAGCAGCGCTTTAAAATGACTGCTGAGCAGTTAAAAGCGGCTCTAACGGACAAGACTCGTCTTGTTGTTATTAACAGCCCTTCAAACCCAACAGGCGTTGCTTACACGCTTGATGAGCTGAAAGCACTTGCTGATGTTTTGAAAGAGCACCCAGAGGTTCTGATTGCGACGGATGATATGTATGAGCACATTCGTTTCAATGACCAACCCTTTGTGAACATTCTTAATGCAGCACCAGAGCTTTACGATCGTACCATCGTATTAAACGGTGTCTCTAAGGCCTACTCTATGACGGGCTGGCGTATCGGATATGCTGCAGGTCCCGCTAAACTCATCGGCGCGATGAAAAAGGTACAGTCTCAATCGACTTCAAACCCATGTTCAATTGCACAGGAAGCGGCTCGCGCTGCACTGGAAGGCGATCAGGGTTGTGTTGCTGAGATGGTTGTCGCTTTCAAAGAGCGCCATGAATTTGTCGTTTCAGAACTGAACAAAATCGAGGGTGTTGAGTGCATCCCTGCCGATGGCACTTTCTACGCCTTCCCAAGCTTCCAAGGTGTCATCGATGCTCGTTCAGATATCAACGATGATATTGAACTGGCTGAATACCTACTTCAGGAAGCCGGTGTCGCACTGGTACCTGGTTCTGCATTCGGCGCGCCGGGCAATATGCGTCTCTCCTTTGCAACTAGCAAAGAGATACTGGCCGATGCGATTGAGCGAATTGCGAAAGCACTCGCCTAAGCAGGTCTAACTGAACTACACTAAACCGGATCTCGTATCCGGTTTTTTTATTTACAGACCTTTGTTATTAATTTAGAAGTTGCTAATATAGCCTTCAATGACCATTTAACGAATTAAACAGGATCTTTTATGAACGCTCGCTTTACAAAGCAGTCACTTGCGATTTCGATTGCCACCCTGATTTCAGCGTCAACACAGGCTGGTGTTTTGACCGATCTTTACAACAGCGCCCTTAAAAATGACGCCTCTTACCAAGAGAGTCGAGCATTGGCTCTAGCGACAAATACCGATTACGATATAGCCTTGGCTGAGTTATATCCATCAGCCGCTATAGTTGGCACTTCTACTAAATCAGAACCATCTGGTACGACAACAAACGGTCTAGCTCTATCCATATCACAAGACCTCTTTAATATGAGTGCTTGGTATGGTTACAAAGCAGCAAAACAAATACCCGAGATCACGCAACTCTCTATAGAGGCTGCTGATCAGGGCTTGATGTTCCGCCTTGTCTCCACCTACCTTGGTGCTCTTAAAGCCAAAAACGGTTTAGAGGTTGCTGAAGCGCAGGAGCGAGCATTGAAACGCCGTCTAGATCAGGTGAACGCACAGTTCGAAGTGGGCTTGATTGCGATTACTGATGTGCTAGAAGCTCGCGCCTCTTACGATGATGCGCGCGCATCACTGTTTACAGCACAAAGTGGTGTTGAGAGCGCTCTCGATTCGCTAGAAAAAATGACGGGCGTTAGCAGTGTCGATCTTAAGAAGATTAAAGCGAGTTACCCTATCGAGGGCATTACTGAAGGGTCAGAATCAGAGTGGGTAGAGAAAGCGTTGGCGGGTAATATTGCACTTCGTCTGAAGAAGTTGTCTGAAGTTTCAGCCGGTTACAAAGCAGAAGCCTACGCATCTGCGCACTACCCTACAGTAGAACTTTCTCATAGCGCATTTAATGGTGAAAATGATTATGAACAGAGAAACGGTGATTCCTCTACTAGGCTAACCCTTACAATTCCAATCTTCTCTGGTTTCGCGACCACTGCGAACCAAGACAAGTACGCCTACAAACACACTGAAGCACTATTCGCTTACGAAGGTGAAGTTAAAACGGTTAAAGCCGATACTCGTAAATTACTGCGTGACATCGAAGCGAGCGTTAAAACCGTTGAGGCTCGCAAAGTCGCACTGGAATCTCGTGAAAAAGCTCTAGAAGCAACTTCACAAGGGTTTGAAGTCGGCACACGTAACATCGTTGATGTACTTAACGCTGAAACCGCACTCTACGCTGCTAAAACAGACTACGCAGAAGCGCGTATCGATCACATCGCGCTTGTCACAGAAATGAAATCTACTCTAGGTACACTAAGCCCTGCAGACATTGAGTCTCTTGATAGCTGGCTAGAAGGTTAAGTGTATGAATGGTGCTGTCCGTCAGTACCTGCTAATTACGGGTAATTACTGGGCGTTCACCCTCACGGATGGCGCCCTTCGTATGTTGGTCGTGCTCTATTTCCACCAACTCGGATACTCTCCACTTCAGATCGCCTTTCTATTCCTCTTTTACGAACTCTTTGGGGTCGTAACCAATCTAGTTGGTGGTTGGCTCGGAGCTCGTATTGGCCTGAATAGGACCATGAACATTGGGCTCGCCTTACAGATTGGCGCACTAGCCATGCTGGCAGTTCCTTCAGTCTATCTCACCATTCCCTGGGTGATGGCCGCCCAAGCGCTTTCCGGCATTGCTAAAGATCTGAATAAAATGAGTGCGAAAAGTGCCATCAAGCAACTGGTTCCTGAAAACGCCGAAAGTTCTCTATTTAAATGGGTCGCACTGCTTACAGGATCGAAAAACACGCTAAAAGGTGTGGGCTTCTTTATGAGTGGCGCCCTGCTGGTCTGGCTAGGGTTTCAAGGGGCGGTTACCGCGATGGCAGCGGTCTTACTGATTGTCTGGATCAGCTCTCTACTGCTGCTAAAAAAGGAGTTAGGTAAAGCGAGCTACAAACCTAAATTCAGAGAGATATTCTCTAAAAGTGACTCCGTTAATAGACTTTCTGCTGCCCGGTTCTTTCTATTCGGTGCACGGGATATCTGGTTTGTTATCGCGCTGCCCGTCTTTCTTGCTGATACGCTTAACTGGGGTGAAGAGGCAACCGGTGCGTTTATGGCGATGTGGATTATTGGCTACGGCATTATTCAAGCGTCATCGCCAAAACTGCTGAATAACAGAGAGCACCCACCCAGTCGTGACCGAGCCGTCACGCTAGCAGCCCTGTTAACCCTAGTTCCAACCGCGATTGCTGCTCTACTCTTCGCAGAGGTCGAGCCCACCTGGGTCATAATGGTGGGTTTAGCGCTGTTTGCGCTGATCTTTGCCCTCAACTCAGCCGTTCACAGCTATTTAATTGTTAGCTATGCCAAAGCAGACGGTGTCTCGTTAGATGTGGGGTTCTATTACATGGCTAATGCCATGGGGCGCTTGATCGGCACCCTGCTATCGGGTGCACTGTTTCAGTGGGCTGGATTGGGCGTTGCAGGGCTAGTCGCCTGCCTTGTCGGATCTGCGATTATGGTTTTAGCAGCGGCACTGCTCAGCCGAAAACTGCCAATCTAACCCAACCCTTTTAATGCAGTGTCGGTGGCTCTTCATCATCAACAAAGAGAGGCTGACCTTCTGAATCCATTCCGATGGCGCCCTTTTCAATGGCATGATCCACCATTTGAGCGACCATCATCTCAGTCAGGTGTGCACTAAGAATCATGCCAGCAGGTGGATCTTGATTGAACATCTCGGGATCCACCAATCCATCGTTTCGTAACCCTAACATTAAAGGGTTTTCGGCCAACAGTGGTGCCAAATCGTCTGGAGCAAAGACGGCATAGTCCGACGCAATTTTAAGACTGAGTTGATAGGCATCCATCGCCTCACGGCTCAGCGCACTTTCGAAGGCCGTTTCAGCCGCCGCGAACAGATCAGAGAGCTGACTTCGGCCAGTTTGCGGAACAAACTCTTTAGGTGTTTTCGTGTAATCGACACCTAAAACGGGTTTGCAGAGATCCAGTTCATGCGCATCAACCAACAGATCCCCATGCTCATCACGCTCTAACCAGTCGCGCTTGGTTGCAACCATCATTAGACCATCCATACCCGCCGCTACAAGATTGGCACTGATGATCGCTCCGATGGTCGGGTTTGCACCCTCCTCTTCACTCTCGATCAGATCACCGGCACGTGAAGCCAACAGGCGTGGCGCTGATAGAATGAGCTCTACTAACTCGTCAGCCGGTAAGGCTAAACGTCTATGAGCTAGCTGGTAAGCCGTTTTAAAAGGGTAGCTGTGGCCGTTAGCCTCCATCTCTTTGAGATAGGCTTCGCGAAGGTCATCAAGCAGTTCGGTCAGCTTGTCACTCATATCAGTGCAGATTGATACCAATGGGTTTAATGTCAGATTTAATCTGATCAAATTCAGATCTGAGCTGGGATAGCGGCGATAGTCCAAAATCACGTGGGCAGGCTGGAAGTTCATACCAATCCAAGGCCCAAATTCGCACCATGATCTCGTACTCACCAATCAGCGCATCCAGTAGAATCATGACTGCCTCAACTCGCGGATCCATATCGAGCACGGTCGGTGCATCTTCCATGTAGATGGCGAGCTCTAACTTGCCATTGATGGTACGCAGTGAATACCAGTAGTCGTTGATCTCACAGAGCTCTCCGCCCAGATCGACGGTGCGTGGCACAGGGTCATGACGCTCATTGAAAGCGCGTACTTGGAAGCCATTCAGCTTAGGCGCAGCACCGACCAGTGTTAACACACTGTGAATCGACTCTGGGTAGCCATCACAACCAAAGACCAACTGAACAGGACCATCCTCTTGATTACGCTCAAAATGGAACGTCAGGTTAGAGTCGATCTCTTTCAGGGTCGGTCTGTAATCCATAAGCACACGCTCACCCTGCTCAGCGAGTTGCTCGAGTGTGGCGTGTTGAAGGGCATCTAGGGTGATCGCAAGATCATCCCAAAAGGCTTTAATACTATCGACTTGTTCTTGCATATTAAGTGCGTGGTAATGTCACACCCGTTTGACCCTGGTATTTACCACCACGATCACCGTAGGAGACTTCACACACTTCATCACCGCCAATAAAGAGCATCTGAGCTACACCCTCGTTGGCATAGATCTTAGCGGGTAGCGGCGTGGTATTTGAGAACTCAAGTGTCACGTGTCCTTCCCACTCTGGTTCGAGCGGTGTGACGTTCACAATGATGCCACAACGTGCGTAAGTACTTTTACCCAAACAAATTGTCAGCACATCGCGTGGGATCTTGAAGTATTCAACAGTGCGAGCCAGTGCAAAGGAGTTTGGCGGGATGATACAGACATCCGACTTCACATTAACAAAACTCTCACTGTTGAAGTCTTTAGGGTCGACAACCGATGAGTTGATGTTGGTGAAGATTTTAAACTCGTCAGCACAACGAACATCGTAGCCGTAGCTAGACGTACCGTATGAGACGATCTTTTCACCATTCACTTCACGAACCTGACCCGGCTCAAACGGATCAATCATCTGTTGCTGTTCCGCCATGCGACGGATCCACTTATCGGCTTTGATACCCATTACTTATCACCTAAAAAGAAAACCGCGAAATAATAGCAAAAAAGGCTCCAGAAATAGAGCCTTTTCTTTACACATCAATCATCCATGATGTTGATGAAAGGCGCCTCAGCCTGTGTGTGATTGGCAAGCACTTCACTGACGGAAGCCGCAACCCTTTGATAGAGGCTGGCATACTCAGATTCAGGTTCGGCAATGACGATGGGTGTGCCCGAGTCGGCCTGCACGCGAATTGGCTTTGCCAAAGGTAACTGACCCAAGAGCTTGGTTTGATACTGCTCTGCCATCTTATCACCGCCACCTTCCCCAAAAATGGGGTCAACATGACCGCAGTTTGAACAGACGTGCACGCTCATGTTTTCAATGATGCCTAGCACTGGAATATCGACCTTACGGAACATCTCAATGCCCTTCTTGGCATCAAGCAGCGCAATATCCTGAGGCGTGGTTACGACGATGGCACCATCGACCGGTACCTTTTGCGACAGCGTCAATTGAATGTCACCTGTACCAGGCGGCATATCGATCAGCAGAAGATCCAAATCATCCCATTGTGTCTGCATCAACAGCTGCTGAAGCGCACTACTTACCATGGGACCACGCCACACCATAGGTGTATCTTCATCGATCAAATAACTGATCGACATAGTCTGAATGTCGTGCGCGACGACGGGAATAAAGTACTTCTCTTCAGCTGTTTTCGGGCGAGTACCTGCAGGTACACCAAACATCATTGCTTGGCTGGGACCGTAAATATCAGCATCCAACACGCCGACACGAAGACCCTGTACAGATAGAGCAGCTGCCAGGTTAGCTGTGACCGTCGACTTACCCACTCCGCCTTTACCAGAGGAGATCGCGACAATTTTTTTAACACCCGCAAGATTTTCAAGTTTCTGAGACACGGTACCACCCAAACATAATAACCAAGTAATTTAGTAGGATTATTTCAAAAAGAGGATCGATTAACTAGACCTTCTTAGTAAGGTATACGCCACATTCGACATGATGGGTGTATGGGAACTGATCAAACAGAGCAAAACGCTGCACGTCGTGAGTCTGAGACAGTATCTCTAAATTCTCTTTTAAGGTTTCAGGGTTACAGGAGATATAGACAATCGCCGGGTAGGTCTGCACTTGCTTAACGGTCTCTGCATCTAAACCTGCACGAGGCGGATCAACCAGTACGGTTTGAAAATCAAAGCTGGTCAGATCCAACCCTTCGGTTCTACGAGAAGTACGAGTGCCTTGAAGTACCTCAGTAAACTCTTCTGAAGAGAGGCGCAAAATAGAGACGTTCTCAACACCATTTACCTCAATGTTGTACTGCGCACTGCGTACCGACTCTTTAGAGATCTCAGTACCGACAACTCGATCGAAGTTCTGCGCTAGCGGCAGACTGAAGTTACCGTTACCACAGTAGAACTCCACCAGGTCGCCCCTAGCATCTTGAGTTGCATCCAACGCCCACTCGATCATCTGTTCACACACCTTAGCGTTGGGTTGGGTGAAACTGTTTTCGGTCTGTTTGTAGGTGAAGGGCTGACCATTGATCTGAATCGTTTCAATAACAAAATCACGATCCAACACAATCTTGTTTTTACGTGAACGGCCTACAATATCAATGCCAAACTCTTCACGAAGGGGTTTTGCCGCCTCAATCCACTCTTCTCCGATCGCGCGGTGGTAGAGCATGCTGACCAACAGCTCCCCTTTTAAGGTCGCTAGGAAATCTATTTGAAATAGACGTTTACGCAGCTCAACGTCACCTTTTAAACGCTCGAGAAAATCGAACATCATCGATTCAATGCGCGTATCGACCATTTTGCATTCTGTCACCTTGACCGGTTTGCGCTTATCTCCCGGTTCAAACATCACGTAGTCGATCTCATCACCATCATGCCAAACTCGAAACTCTGCTCGCATACGGTAGTTCTCTGGTGGGGAGCGAAACAGCTCGAGCTCGGGAAGATCAAACTCTGAGAATAACTGCTGCATTGTTTCTGCTTTTTCAGCAAGTTGCTGTTCGTAGAGGGCAGGATCAATAACCGGTAAAGATGACATGCAATGGGTGCCTTTAAACGTCTAAAAAGAGTAATTGGGGCGCAGTGTAACAGTGCATTGAGTAGTGACCAAACCTGAGACCTTTAATCAATCGAAGTAAACGCGTAAAATCGACGCTCAATTTTTTCGTAGTAGATAGTGATTAACCTAGATGACTGATTCTAATCGCAAGATTCTTGTTACCAGTGCCCTGCCTTACGCTAATGGACCTATTCACCTGGGCCACCTAGTTGAATACATCCAAACCGATATTTGGGTTCGCTTCCAAAAGCAGCGCGGCCATCAATGTACATACGTCTGTGCAGATGATGCTCACGGTACACCGATCATGCTGAAAGCGGATCAGATGGGTATCTCACCTCAAGCATTGATCGACAAAGTCAGTGAAGAGCACCAGCGTGACTTCTCAGGTTTTTTGGTCAACTTCGACAACTACTACTCGACGCACTCGGAAGAGAACAAGCAGTTTGCTGAACTGATCTACACGCGTTTACGAGATAAAGGTCACATTGCTCGTCGCACCATCACTCAAGCGTACGATCCTGAAAAGGAGATGTTCCTTCCGGATCGTTTCATCAAAGGTGACTGTCCAAAATGTGGTGCGGAAGATCAGTACGGCGACTCGTGTGAAAAGTGTGGTGCAACCTATGCCCCGACTGAACTGAAAAATGCCTACTCTGCTGTATCAGGTGCAAAACCGATCGAGAAAGAGTCTGAGCACTACTTCTTTAAGCTTGAAGATTTCGAATCCTTCCTTAAAGGCTGGGTAGACACACACGTTCAGGATCAGATGAAACACAAGCTGAATGAGTGGTTCGAATCCGGTCTTCAACAGTGGGATATCTCACGTGATGCGCCCTACTGGGGATTTGAGATTCCTGACGCCCCTGGCAAATACTTCTACGTTTGGTTGGACGCTCCCATCGGCTACATGGCTAGCTTTAAAAATTGGGCGGATAAAAATGGCGTCGATTTCAATGAGTACTGGTCAGAAGATAGCAGCGCTGAACTCTATCACTTCATCGGTAAAGACATCGCCTACTTCCACACCCTATTCTGGCCTGCTGAACTGCATGGTGCAGGATTTAGAACACCAACAGGGGTTTTCTGTCACGGTTTCCTAACAGTCGATGGACAGAAGATGTCTAAGTCTCGTGGCACCTTTATTATGGCCGAGACCTACCTGAAACACCTACGTCCAGAGTATCTACGCTACTACTTTGCAGCGAAACTGGGCTCAGGTATTGATGACATCGACTTAAGCTTAGAGGACTTCCGTCTTCGTGTTAACGCCGATCTAGTTAACAAAGTCATCAACATTGCGAGCCGTTGTGCAGGATTTATCACTAAGAAGTTTGATGGCCAACTGGATAGCACACTGGCTCAACCAGAGCTCTATAACGAAGCAGTTGCCGCTGGTGATTCGATTGCAAATGCTTATGAAAAGCGCGAGTACGCCAAAGCGATGCGCGAAATCATGGCATTAGCCGATAAAGCCAACCAGTATATTGATGCAGCTGAGCCTTGGGTATTGGCTAAGCAGGAAGGTAAAGAGGCTGAGGTTCAAGCCTGCTGTACCATGGGCATTAACCTATTCCGAGTGATCATTAGTTACTTAACTCCAGTTCTTCCAGAGGTATCTGAACAAGCTAAAGGCTTCCTTAATATTGAAAGCTTTGCTTGGGATGAGATTAAAACACCTCTACTGGACCAAAAGATCAACAAGTTCAAGCCGCTTATGCAGCGTGTAGAGCCTGAAAAGATCGAGGCGGTCATCGAAGATTCAAAACAGAATCTACAAGCCGCTGCGCCTGTTAAAAAGGCTGAGCCTAGTAAAGAGCCCATTGCTGAGACCATCGAATTTCCAGACTTTGCCAAAGTCGATCTTCGTGTCGCTCGCATCGCTAAAGCTGAGCATGTTGAAGGTGCTGACAAACTCCTTCGATTGACGCTTGATCTAGGCGATGAGACACGCAATGTCTTTGCAGGTATCAAATCGGCCTATGCTCCAGAAGACTTGGAAGGCAAACTGACCGTTATGGTCGCTAACCTTGCACCGCGTAAGATGAAGTTTGGAATGTCTGAGGGGATGGTACTAGCGGCTGGACCTGGCGGTAAGGATCTTTGGATATTAGAACCCCATGCCGGCGCTCAGCCAGGAATGCGCATCATGTAAGCCCTGTTTTCGAACAGTGCGTCTATTTAAAAGGAGCTTCGGCTCCTTTTTTATTACCTCTTGTTGATCAATTCACATCCCAATAAGAAGAGAATTAAGCTAAATCTTAAGCATCCTGAAAAATTTTAATAATCCGTATAAGTTAATTCAGTTTGGTTATTAATAACTTTCGTAGTAGATTATAAAGATTAGTTTTAGGTTAATTCTATTAAGTTATGAATTGACCGTATTATATAGGCTTAGATTCTATGCTGAGCCAGGGTTATCAACAGCCATCCTCGGGTGGATACTATAAGAGAGGTGAAATCGATGAGAATCGGTGTACCCCGCGAGAACGAAGAAGGCGAAAAACGCGTCGCCCTCACTCCAGACGTTGCAGTTAAAATGCAAAAGCTGGGTTTCGACATCTCGATGGAAAGCGGTGCTGGCGCAGATGCTAGCTATGCTGACGAAGAGTATGAGAAAGCTGGTGTAGAGATCATTAAAGATCCTAAAGAGCTATGGGGTAATTCAGACATTATCCTGAAGGTTCGCCCACCTAAAGCCCACCCTGAACTTGGTTTCAATGGCGTTGAGTTGATGAAGAAGGATCAAACCATCATCAGCTTCCTATACCCAGCGATGAACCCTGAGATGCTCAAAGAGATGGCTGATCATGGTATC
Source organism: Marinobacterium sp. xm-g-48 (assembly GCF_013282925.1). Taxonomy (NCBI): domain Bacteria; kingdom Pseudomonadati; phylum Pseudomonadota; class Gammaproteobacteria; order Oceanospirillales; family Oceanospirillaceae; genus Marinobacterium; species Marinobacterium sp. xm-g-48. Next base: position 115,333 of record NZ_WBYQ01000002.1, on the reverse strand, counting down.
AATGCACTGGCTATGGACTCTGTTCCACGTATTTCACGTGCACAGAAGATGGACGCCCTATCTTCAATGGCTAACATCGCGGGTTACCGTGCCGTTGTTGAAGCAGCGCAGCATTTTGGTCGCTTCTTCACTGGTCAGATCACCGCAGCAGGTCGAATCAACCCAGCTAAAGTACTGGTTATCGGTGCCGGTGTTGCTGGTCTTGCCGCTATCGGTGCTGCGAAAGGCATGGGTGCCATTGTTCGTGCATTTGATACTCGCCCTGAGGTTAAAGAGCAAGTTGAGTCGATGGATGCTGAATTCCTGATGCTCGATTTCGAAGATGACGAAGATGGCAGCGGTTCTGGCGGTTACGCTAAGACCATGAGCCCTGAGTTCATCAAAGCAGAGATGGATCTATTCGCGGCTCAGGCTGCAGAAGTGGATATCATTATCACTACCGCACTGATCCCTGGCAAAGAGGCACCTGAGCTGATCACTGAGCGTATGGTCGCTAACATGAAGCCAGGCTCTGTCATTGTTGACCTTGCAGCGGAAGCGGGTGGTAACTGTAAACTTACCGTCGCTAACGAAGTGGTTAAGAAGCACGATGTCACTATCATCGGCTACACCAACCTACCGAGCCGTCTTGCAGCGCAATCCTCTCAGCTCTATGCAACTAACATGTTGAACCTGTTGACTGAACTTTGCCCAGAGAAAAACGGCGAAATCGACATCAACATGGAAGACGAAGTGATTCGTGGTGCGACGGTTGTCAAAGAGGGCAACATCACTTGGCCACCACCAGCGCCTCGTATCTCGCTTGCACCTAAAGAGGACGTCGGCCTTAAAGCGAAGCAAGAGCTTGAGCCAGAGGTTGAAAAACCGGCTCACCCACTTGCGTTCCTGATCCCTCTACTGATCGCCGGTGGCGCTCTATTTGGATTGGGTTCTGTTGCTCCACCTGAGTTCATTGGCCACCTAACCGTATTCGTATTGTCATGTTTTATCGGATACATGGTTATCTGGGGCGTATCGCACTCACTGCACACACCATTGATGTCTGTCACCAACGCAATCAGTTCCATTATTGTGATTGGCGCTTTAATTCAGATCTCAAGTGACAATCCAGTGGTGATGGCGCTTGCCGGATTGGCTGTGTTCATTACCAGCATCAACATTGTGGGCGGTTTCGCCGTAACACAACGCATGCTTCGCATGTTTAGGAAGTAAGGAGATAATCGATGACTTCAGGAATTATTACAGCTTCCTACATTGCAGCCAGCGCCCTGTTTATCATGGCACTAGGCGGTCTTGCGCATCAGGAGTCTGCACGTCGCGGTAACTTCTATGGCATGCTGGGTATGGCGATTGCTGTCGGTGTTACCATCGTTGGCCTAGTCTCTAACAACTACGGACTTCTGGTCGGTGGTATTGTTGTCGGTGGTATCATTGGCTACATTCTGGCGCAACGTGTAGAAATGACCTCTATGCCTGAGCTAGTGGCGATTCTTCACAGCCTTGTGGGCCTAGCAGCCGTATTTGTGGGTTGGGCGAATGCTCTAGAGCATGCACCACTCACCGGTGTTGCTCAGTCGATTCACGCCGTTGAAACCTACCTTGGCATTCTGATCGGTGCGATGACCTTCTCTGGTTCCGTCATGGCTTACTTGAAACTAAGCGGCAAGATTGGCGGACGCCCTCTTCAACTACCAGGTCGTCACCTATTCAACATTGCACTCGGTGTGATCGCTTTATACTTCATGATTCAGTACATGGATACAGCGGCAACTGGCGGTGTCTTTGAATTGACGGTTATGACCATCATCGCACTGGTATTTGGTGTGCACATGGTGGCAGCGATCGGTGGTGCTGATATGCCTGTTGTAGTCTCAATGCTGAACAGCTACTCAGGTTGGGCTGCTGCAGCGATGGGCTTCATGCTAGGTAACGATCTACTCATCGTCGTCGGTGCTCTAGTCGGTTCAAGTGGTGCTATCCTCTCTTACATCATGTGTAAGGCGATGAACCGCAAGTTCCTAAACGTAATCTTTGGTGGTATTGGTCAGAAAGCTTCAAGCGGTGGTCCAGCAGGCCCTGCGGGTAATGCTGAAGACATTCGCTCGGTTGAATCGGATGAAGCGGCAGACATGCTTCTTAACGCTAAAGAGGTCATGATCCTACCAGGTTACGGTATGGCGGTTGCTCAGGCTCAACACACCGTATTCGAGATCACTAAGAAACTTCGCGACAAAGGCATCAACGTTCGCTTTGGTATTCACCCTGTAGCGGGTCGTATGCCTGGTCACATGAACGTACTGCTTGCTGAAGCGAAAGTACCTTATGACATCGTTTACGAGATGGAAGAGATCAACGAAGACTTCCCTAACGTTGACGTATCTATCGTTATCGGTGCCAACGACATCGTCAACCCTGCAGCACAGGAAGTACCAGACAGCCCTATCGCAGGTATGCCTGTACTTGAGCCTTGGAACGGTAAACAGACCATTGTCATGAAACGTTCTATGGGTACTGGTTATGCGGGTGTCGATAACCCACTCTTCTACAAAGAGAACACACGCATGCTATTCGGTGATGCTAAAGAGCGTTTGGATCAAATCCTTAAAGCGATTAGCTAATCCAGAGTTGATACTAAAACGGCACCCTCGGGTGCCGTTTTTTTTATGAGTAATCATTATCAGGAAGGCTGATATCAACCAGCAGAGGTTCAACCTTGTCGCCCTGCAACCCAATCATTTCGTCATAATAGGATTGATGCTCTAGCACCGCCCTTTCAACCCTTAATCCTTTGAACGGAATCTTGGCCGCTAGCTGAGATCGAAACACCTGAGGGCGCCCAGTGTCGTCAACTAGGGTTGATTGCCCAGTCTCAGTCGTTAATTGAACCAGATAGTGTTCACATTCAAAGGACTTCAATCTCAATTCAGATATAACCGGACGCTCACGATTGAGCTGCTCGATAGTTACTTTCATATGGCTTCCTTAAATCTACTTTTCAGGTTACGTCAGCTATACTCTTTCGGACCAAGCATTCATGCCAAACCTTCAAACCCAATATAAGTACAGAGACAAGACCTTGTGAATCCAATCTCTTTTATTGCTGTCGTTATACTGATTCTGCTGATACTCGGCTGGGTGAGATCTAAACCCAAAGAGCATCGACGCAGAGCTTGGCTTCAAGCCGGACTCATCACCCTAGCGCTGGTGATGCTCTTTTTAGCCATTACCGGCAGGATGCACTGGCTAGGCGCTCTGATTGCCGGCCTACTTCCCTTTGTTAAAAGTGCGTTTCCCTGGTTGCTGCGCCTACTCCCTTTTCTAAGGGCTCGACGCCAGCAACAAAAGAACAGCCCTAAACCCTCCGGAAACCCAAGCAAACAGGAGGCCTATGAAATATTGGGTCTTAAAGAGGGAGCATCAAAAGAGGAGATCCTTGCTGCGCATAAGCGATTGATGCAAAAAGCCCACCCTGATCGCGGTGGCAGTGATTGGCTTGCCTCTCGCATTAACTCGGCCAAAGAGACGCTTCTAAAGGACTAACCAGAGATGAAACTCGTCGACATCATCCGCTACCCGATCAAGTCGGGTCAGGCCGTGCATTTAGAGCAAGCGAACATAGAAACTAAAGGGATCGTTGGCGACCGTCGTTTCATGCTAGCGGAAGAGGATGGGCGGTTTATAACAGCTAGAAAAGATCCGATTCTGCTGGATCTGAACATCGAGTCAGACGGTCAGACTCTCTCTATCCTCTACAAAAACAAGATGATTGCGAAGGGTGATTTCAGCTCATCGGAGAGACTCAGCGTCACTGTTTGGAGTCGGATTACCTCAGTACAACGAATCAGGCTCAATAATAAGACGCTGGATTCCCTGTTCGAACGCAAAGTCTGCCTAGTGTTTAACGACAGTCAGGCAACAGAACTTGCAGAAAAGCGCTATGAGTGGGGCCCAATACTCAGTGATGGTTACCCTATTCTACTGACCAATACCGCCTCACTGGATGCACTTAACCATGCATCAGGCGGGCTGTTTGAAATGGCTCGATTTAGACCTAACCTTGTCATCGACAGTTCAATACCCTGGATTGAAGATAGCTGGAGTCGGTTTCAAATCGGAGAGGCCATATTTGAACGTCGCAAGCCATGCGAACGCTGTGTTTTAGTCACACGCGATCCCATCACTGGATTGAAAGATAGCCATCAGGAACCGCTCCGCACACTGCAGGCAATTCACTCTGGACCGAATGGGGAGATCAACTTTGGCCAAAATATTAGCTTGGTAAAGCCTGGAAAGGTCTCTCTTGGGGATAAAGTGACCCTAGTCGATGAACTGGGACACCCTATGTCGTAAAGCCTTGAGTTGATGCTTGTTCGGTTTAAGTTCAAGGTGACCAACCTCGTTATGCGCAACCCCCTTATCTAACAACTCAATCCAAGGTCTTACTAGTGTGAGTGGCGCACTGCCCTGAGCAAAGCGCTTTAAAGACTCAATCTGATGAGACGATAAAGCTCTCTGCTCAAGCGTTTTAGGTAGAGCCTCAAAACCAACTGGCATTGCCGACCTCAACTCTCTCTCAATCTCAAATTGATAACGAGAAACTGCCTGCTCGCATAGAAACTGAATATCGTCTGTGGCGTTGGCGTTTAACGCTTTCATAACCAGCAATGCGGGCTCACCCGCCACCGGATCGATACGATCGCCCATACGAATCGCTCTGTAGCCAGAAGCGTTCCAAAACTGCCACACCTCTTGGTATCCAGCAAAGCTAGCCCCCATGAAGTCGATCTGAGACGCAATCGCTTTCGCTTCAATAGAACGGAGCATAGCTGCGGCAATCCCTGATCTTCTGAAATCTGGCACGACCGCAATACGTGCAATTCGCCAGAAGCGCTTGGTACCTAGTGTGACCATACCCTCAGAGAATATGAGTGTTTGCGGAAGTAGATTGCCATTTGGCCGTCGAACACCCTGAGCGATCGCCTCAGAGAGCTCAGCAGACAGCTCACCCTCTTCTGAAATCCACGCAACACCAACCAACACTCCGCCCTGCACTGTCGCGAAAATAGATTGCCCTGGGGAGTCGAGTAGAACTCGTAGGTCGTTGGGTGAGGTTCGGTAGTGAGCTAGGTGTAGAAGCTGATAGATCGCCTGTAATCGATCAGGATGGCTAACAAGGCCATCGAGTTCTAAACCATACACGCAGTCATCAAAGCCTGAGAACGCCTTAGACGGCTCGCCTTCAGTCAGAAACAGCAGTTCATTGATCGTCTCTTCAAGCTGATCCCCTTGAGACCATCGAACCGGTTCAGCCAGCTGGGAGTAGTTAACACCCTCTCGCTGTAGACCCAAACGTTGTAGAAAACGAAGAGAGAAACCACGCCCAAATCCTTCATAGCCATTAACCGTTGTCGAGACTGCTAGATGATTGGCAATTTCAACCAGTTGATCAAGCAGAGGCGTTGCAATCGCGGCGGCTTCATCAATCACCAACAGTCGAATATCGGGGTTGGTACGCAGCTCCTGTAAGGCTTCAGCAGGATGGAGGAAGCGCGGCTGAAACTCATCGCTCTGCTGATAGAGAGAGTAAACGGCGCGCTTATCCGGTGCCGTCACAATGACCTGATTGGACTCCCAATCAGACTGTTTTAACGCATGGCCCAAAGCTGAGGATTTGCCGCGACCTCTGTCTGCTGTAATAACTCTGGTAGAGGTCGATAGAGACCAGTCATCAAGCAGGTTATCCACCACAGCCTGTTGGTCAGCAGTTAGGGCTATTGATTCAGATAATTGAGTGCTAGTTGTACTATTGAGCTCGACGGCGTCAATATCACAAATAATATTACTACTATGATTTAAACTATTGATTAATAATTGTATGTAGTTTGAATAATAACTTTCAGACTGCCCCAAGGCTTGTAAAAACGGATCAGCATAATTGGGCCAAACAGACGCTTTAGGAGTGATCAAAATCAGTACACCAGGAGCCCGAACAAGGCCCGCCCCTTGGGCCAGAGCATTAGGTGTGAAGCCGTCAAAAGCATTGAAGATAAGGTAGTCAATGGATTGACCAAGCTCTGTCGCTAATCGATCGGCTCTAATCGAACTAAAACCCTCTTGCGACTGACCGACTAACAACCCTTTCATAGAGTTGAGAGGGAGTTGATCCTTAAGCTGATTGATCGCCTGACCTGCCTCTACTTCTGACTCACACTGAAGCCAAACCAGTTTTCGATCGTTGATGGCCACTATCGATGACGCTCTAGATTGGCGAGGCGCTGCTCTTCATTCTTACGTAACAACAGATAGATCGCTGCAAGCCCCCCATGCTGGGGCTGACAGCTATGAAAGGCTAACACCTCATCAATGTTTGGCAGCCAGAGTGTCAGTGCACTTTTCATCTTGTTCTGAGGTGCCTGCAGATGCTTGCCACGTCCATGGGTAATCATGACTGTGCGTAGACCCAATCGGTAACACTCCTTTACAAAATTAGGCACCTCTTCACAGGCCTCAGAGAGCGTTCTGTTAATCAAATCAAGGCGCGCATCGACAGTGTATTTACCCAAACGGAGATTGCGATAGACCCCCTCTTGAACGCCATCGCGTTTCCACTCGACAGGGTCCAAGGGGTTCAACAGTTGATTGTCAGTAAATCGAAAGCGCTCATCAACCCCTTCGGCCTCACGTCGACGCTGTTCAAGAGCCTGCATATCACCACGTCTTAAGTGCTCGCGCGCAGAGACCTTAGCCTCTGCCTTAATCGGTTTAACTCCTTCACCTAGCATTAACGATGTGAAATCGTTTGTAATCTCTTGATCAGACACACTCATTACCTCAAAACCGGCAGAAAGACTTTAAACCGGTCAATAAAGTGATTATTGTTGCTGTAATAACGAATAACAACCCTGATTCGAATCAGTCGCCTGTTAAGGACACACCACTATGCAACGCGTCATTATCGCTCTTATTCTGATTATCATTGCAGTATCGACTTACCTTTTCCTGAACAAACCGGAAATATCCACTGACTCCCAAACCGGCGAAAGTGTGCAACCACAAAGCACCCCCTCACAACAGCCCCTTGCAGAGACAGAAAAAGCGGCCAAAAAGGTCATTAAAACACTGACCGAAGAGACCAAAGATGAAGCGCTCGATATTAAACAAGCGAATAACTTTGTTACCGGTGATCAACTGCTAGAACTACCCAACATGAAGAGTGAGGCCGCTCAAGTAGAGACCATTCAGACAGCTATGGAGGCCGCTGATGAGGCTCAAACCCAGGGTGTACAAACCTCAACCCTTGTTGTGAAGCAGCCACTCGTCAGCAATGAATCGGTGAAGCCTGATCAGATGATGAAACTCATCTCTGAAGACAATGTTATCAATACCAAAACACTGTCACCCGGAGACAAAATTCGTCTTAAAGAGCTTCTATCTAATCCCGACATCGCTGCCGGCAGTGTCTTCTACATTCATGCGGTAACCCCCAACGACATGCAAGGGCTCTGGGGCATATTGCAGCGTGGCCTTACCAACACCTTCCGTGAAGGGATCAAGCTCAGTGGTGAGAACGGACAAACGCTCATCGCAGAGATTCCAGAACTTGCTGACGAAGTGCTTGAGAATCAACGCTCCTCTTTCTTAGGCGAGTTCCTCTACTCTAAGGTGAACGACATCTACATTTACAACTACCAACAGGGAATGCTGGGTCAGGATCCAGACCTGATTAAACCCGGTCAACAGTTGGTGATTGTTAGTTATAGTGAAGAGGAGCTGATTAAAATTTACCAACACTTCACACGAGGCTAATCAGATGATCGATTTCTACACCTGGGGCACACCAAACGGCCATAAGATCCGAATCATGCTTGAAGCCTGTGGTTTCGAATATCAACTCCATAGAGTCGATATTCTTAACGATGAACAGTTCAAACCTGAATTTCTAGCCATCAGTCCCAACAATAAGATACCCGCCATCGTTGATCATGATGGTCCTAATGGCGAGGCTATCTCCCTATTTGAAACCGGTGCTATCCTGCTCTATCTCGCCGAGAAAAGTGGCCAGTTTATGCCCACAGAACCTAAAGCCTACTGGCAAGTGATGCAGTGGCTAATGTGGCAGATGGGTGGATTTGGACCTATGCTTGGACAGGCACATCACTTCAATAAATTTGCACCGGAACCTATCCCCTACGCGGTTGATCGCTACTGCAAAGAGGCGCATCGTCTTTGGGGTGTTCTGGATAAACAATTGGAAGGACGCGACTTTGTTTGTGATCAACTGTCGATTGCTGACTTCGCAATATTTCCATGGGCAAATCGCTTTGAATTTCAAAAAATAGAACCTGATCAATACCCCAATGTGGCCGCTTATATTGAGCGAATGAAGTCCTTTGACTTTGTCTCTAAAGGGCTAGAGATGCCTAGCACATAATGTTCAGGCTTGCTTTCATGGCGGGCCTTTTGGTTGTTTAAAAAATAAACAGCTGGCTTATTAGCCTAAAGTCTGTATAATTTGCGCCTCTTTCAACGATCCTCCACCTGCTTTTGACTTATGGGCCGCGGGTAACGGGATCCCCTAAAAGCAGGAAATCTGATGTCTGATACTGATCAGCCGATCACATTTAGTGATCTTGGCTTAAGCACGCCTATTCTCGACGCACTCTCTGACGTAGGCTATGAAACACCTTCTCCTATCCAAGCCGGCGCTATTCCAGCCCTTCTTGATGGCCGTGATATTCTAGGGCAAGCGCAAACGGGTACTGGTAAAACAGCCGCCTTCGCTCTGCCGCTTCTACAGAACGTCGATACTAGCAAGATCCACCCACAGGTATTGGTACTTGCTCCAACTCGCGAACTCGCCATTCAGGTAGCTGAAGCCTGCGAAAAGTACTCTAAGTACATCCCTGGTCTACGTACACTATCAATCTATGGTGGACAGGGTTACGACACACAACTTCGCTCTCTACGTAAGGGTGTGCATGTCATTATTGGTACACCAGGCCGTGTCATGGACCATGTTCGTCGCGGCACTCTTAGCCTAGACAAACTAAAGTGTTTGGTACTGGATGAGGCGGATGAGATGTTACGCATGGGCTTTATTGACGATGTAGAGTGGGTGCTTGAACACACGCCACCTACTCGTCAGATCGCACTCTTCTCTGCGACGATGCCACGTGAAATTAAAACGATCACTGAGCGTTACCTACAAAACCCTGTGCACGTAAAGATTCAAAGCAAGACTGAGACAGCCAGCACCATTCGCCAGCGCGTTTGGGAAGTTCGTGGCCTCTCTAAGTTCCAAGCGTTAACTCGCCTACTCGAAATGCATGAGCACGACGCAGCACTGATCTTTGTTAGAACTAAGACAGCAACTGAAGAGCTATCAGAACAGCTTATTCAGGCAGGCTTCTATGCAGCTGCACTGCACGGTGACATTCAGCAAGCACAACGTGAACGCGTTGTAGGCCGTCTAAAGTCTGGCAAACTTGATGTTGTCGTGGCGACCGATGTCGTAGCACGCGGTCTTGATGTTGAGCGTATTAGCCACGTTATTAACTTCGATATTCCTTACGATGTTGAGTCATACGTACACCGTATTGGTCGTACAGGACGTGCAGGTCGTCAAGGTGATGCGGTTCTTTTTGTGACTCATCGTGAGCGCCGTTTGCTTAAGTCGATTGAACGCCACACACGTTCAACACTTGAAACACTGGAACTTCCCGATGCTAAAGCTCTGAACCAATTGCGTTCACAGCGCCTAAAAGAGCGTCTTGTTAATGCGATTGATAAACCACAGACGGCTGACTTCCATAACCTGATCACTGAGCTCGTGACAGAGAGCGGTATCACAGCCTCTGCCCTAGCCGCTGCTGCACTTCAGCTTATCTATAAAGATAAGCCCTTCTATCTTGATGAGAAGGAGCCCAGCTTTAAAGAGCGCCCACGTCGTGAACGCTCTGATCGTGGCGAGCGCGGTGAAAGAGGTGATCGTAAACCTCGTCGTGACTCTGGTGCAGACGAAGGTAAGACCCGTTACTGGATCGGCGTTGGCCACCAACAAGGCGTTAAGCCGGGTAACATCGTCGGTGCGATCGCAAACGAAGCGAATATCAGCAGTGATCTGATTGGACGTATCAGCATCAGCGAGAACTTCTCAACGATTGATCTTCCAAATGATCTTAAGCATGCACAATTGAAGAAAATTGCCGATGCTCGTGTCTGCGGCAAACAGTTGTCGATTCGCCCATGGCAGGATGAGATGTCAGGTAAACCAACGCGTCGTAAAGGACCACCGCGCGACCGCAACAGCAAACCTAAAGGCAATCGCAAACCACGCGCAGAAAAAGCCTAACGGTATCCGATACTCAGCCTAAGGGGCTGAGTATCCTCCTCTACCCAACTATAAGCTTATGCAAAACCAGTCTTAAAAACCCACCTAATACGTTGATTTATTAATAATCAAATCCAACTAAAGTAGTAAACTGACGATCCTTTAGAGGCACAGCTTTGCCAATATCTGATAAGGATTATCTATGCTCCACTACACTCTCATCGCTTTTGCTCTGATTGCACTGTTAGCCATTGTGTTTGAAGAGGTAATTCATCTGAACAAAGCGAAATCGACTCTGTTTCTAGGCACGCTCTCTTGGATATTGATCTTCCTGTTTCCTGAACAAGGTGTTACGCCTGAGCAACTCAGGGATATGCTCAATGAAAACCTTTTAGATATCGCAGGGCTTTGGCTATTTTTAATGTCCGCGATGACCTTTGTCGCCTTTTTAAACCATCAAGGACTGATTGAGACGCTTATATATCGGCTACTACCCAGTCAAATCAGTGAACGCAAACTCATCTTTCTGGTCGGCATCTTCTCCTTTGTCTTTTCAAGTCTTTGTGACAACATCACAGCCACCCTGGTCTCCATTGCCTTGGTACTATCGCTAGGTTTAGAGAGACGAAAAACCCTTAGACTCTCTGTGCTGGTTGTATTTGCAGTCAACTCTGGTGGTGTATCGCTGATTACCGGCGATGTGACCACATTAATGGTATTTCTAGCCGGCAAGGTAGAGATTACTGACCTACTGCTACTTTCAGTACCAGCCTTCGTAAGCACCATGCTGTTAGCGGCCATGCTCTCTAAACCCTTGGTAGGTCAGGTGATTATTACCCCTACCCCACGCAAGGACGACAAGGTCGGTAAAGTCATTGCAGTTATATTTCTAGCAACCATTATTTCGACCATTATTCTCAATATTGTTGCGGGCATCCCACCGGTTTTGACCTTCCTTTTTGGACTATCCACCATGTTTCTGCTGGGCCGTTTTCTCTACGAAGAGGACACTCGTGAAAACCTGTTGGACTACGTTAGACGCATCGAGTTCGATACATTGATGTTCTTTTTGGGTATTTTGTTATTGGTGGGGATGCTCAAAGAGATTGGAACCCTAGACAGTTTAGTAGGCATCTATCAGGTCCTACCCATCACCGTTGCAAACTTTGCGATGGGTGTCTTCTCAGCCTTTGTCGATAACGTACCTTTGACAGCGGCACTGCTCAAATCTGGAGTAGAGATGTCAAAAGCCGACTGGTTATCCTTAACCTATTCTGTGGGTGTTGGGGGTTCGCTGCTGGCAATTGGGTCAGCAGCCGGCATCGTTGCAATGTCTAAAGTGGATATCCTAAATTTCGGAAGCTATGCACGTTACGTCGTCTATCTATCGATTGCATTTTTAGTTGGTTACCTGAGCAGTTATCTTTTAGGTAGCTATTTTGTTTAACGCGGAATGAAAACGGGCGACACTCTTACTGTTAACCATAACTTCTAAACAGTGAGTTGCCGCCCGCTTGGCCGAAAGCAATATTTCGACTCGTAATACCCTTCAAACCCGGGCCAGGCAAGCCAACTGCTGGATATCAGCTTCAGACTTTTCACTATTCAGTTTAGACCCATGGGTCTGGAGTTCAACTGAAAAAAATTCCATTCAGTTAGCTAAGATCATCCTAACTGACACGACCCTATTAATTGAGTTTTTTGCTGTAAAGTCATCCGCTTAATTGCGTATTCGCGCTGCGTGGCACTTGAACGATCTGCATGTTGCTCATGCCAGATAAGCTCCACAGGTCGTCTAGCTCGTGTGTATTTAGCGCCCCCAACCAGTTCACCATTGTGTTGACGGAGTCGTCTAGTGGGATCCGTGGTTACCCCTGTATAGAGGGTTTTATCGGAACAACGAACGACGTAAACAAACCAGTGAGACAAGCCAAACGCACTCAATAAAGATTAGAGCCTAGATATAATCACACCCTTAGCTGTAACTGCAACAGAGCGTTTTGCAAAGATTCAGAGGTGATCGGTTTACCCATAACGACATCAGCGCCAGCCTTTAACAACAGATCTCGTTCGTTACCGACCGTTGCGGCGGTTACTCCTAACACCTTCACATCACTTCCTGTCGCACGAATCGCTTCGACCAACTCATAACCGTTCATCTCCGGCATAAAGATATCCGTTATGATCAGATCCCATTTCTGTTCATTAAACAGATCTAGAGCCAGTTGGCCATTTTCCACAAGAACAGGGTTAGCCCCCAATTTTTGCAGTAAGTTTTCACTAAGCTTTCTGAGCATCAAATTGTCTTCTGCCATCAAAACACTCAATCCCTCGAGTGAAACCATCGATGCTGTCTCATCCGGGGTTGCTGACTGCTTAGGCTCAACCGGCATATTGATTGTGAAGCAAGCACCTCCTAGCGCCTCACTCTCTTTTACATTCAGAGTTCCGCCATTCGCTTGAATGATCTCACGACAGATTGAGAGCCCTAATCCGGTTCCATCCGCATCTGTATCGCCTCTTTCAAAGGGTTCAAAAATCGACTCATACTGAGAGGTAGGAATACCACGACCATCATCTTCAACAGAGATACGAAGCTGATGCATAGCCCCCTCATCGGCTGATGAAGGAGTAATTACTTCGACCTGAACTTGAACCATACCTCCTTGCCCGTGCACAACGGCATTCTTAACCAAGTTGGTTAAAACCTGTCGAATACCCCGCTGATCGAGATTGAATTGATGACCTGCCATATCATTCGATTTAACCGAGCATCGAATCTGTTGATTATCGAGCATCGTTTTAAGTGGTGTCAGTGATCGCTCTACTATCTCTATAGGACGAGCATTAGAGAGCTCTCTCTCTTGAATCAGTTCTGGTTCAACCACCGATCGTAAATCATCCAATACCGCTAGCAGATGCTGACTGGTAGAGCGAATATCACCAAGTGACTCTGTAATCGCCGCATTGTCCGCTTCCAACATCATATTCAGTGCCGCAGCCGGTGTTCGAAGTTCATGACCAATAACAGCAAACATCTGTTTCTGTTTTTGCAGCGTCTCTTCTAACCGCTTAACAGCCTGACTGCGCTCAGTAAGCGTAACCTCAAGTTGATGTCTTAGCAGAACATCATCTGTACGATTGATGACTGCGCCGCTAAACCCCTGCAATACACCCTCTTTCACTTCAGGACGAGCATTCAACTCAAGGTAACGCCTCTCACCAGAGGGGAGTAACAACTCTCTCTGAATCTTTTGAAAATTATTTGATTGCCAATTGTGGAGTCGATTTTTAAGCTGATCCTCTCCACTATCCGCAGCGATACGTGTGTTGATATCCTCTTGAGTAATTGTTGGATACTGATCTTTAGGGAGATCATAAAGGGATCTAAAGACATCATTCGCCGTTACGACACCGTTAATCAAGTCACTGTGAAAGAGTCCTATATCACCATATTCAGAAACATCGTTAAGCTGCTGCAGTACTTTTTCAGTCCGTTAGACCGACTCTGCAAGTGCCAGCTCCTTCTCTTTAATATCCGTTACATCCTGTGACAGCTGAATTCGAATCAGTTCACCCTTTGCATTGGTGTGCTCCGCAATCGTCGAATTTCTAACCCATTTAGTTCTATTCAACGCCTCTATGAAGAGCGGGTACTCAACGACCGATCCTATTTGAGTAAGCGCTTCTGTAATTTGATTGCGATATCTAGGCTCAGTAGCATTTAATCTAGCCTTACCGACCAATGGAGCAACATTCTCATTAGGGGGTTCAATTATCCAATGAGCCGTCTGATGATTAACGTTCTCCTCTATTAGCGCTAATTTAGAGGTGGTTAATGCTAAATGGAGTTGTCTGTCTAGAGCCTCTATCTTGGATAGCTGACGATTTCGAACGGTTAACTGATGCCAAATCCACCAGGCAAACAGAGCTGACAACAGTGCAACAATCAATAAGAGTAAGCCGATGTATGTCTGAACGTGTCTCTCGGTAAATATAGAGAGAGGCTCATTGATGATTGTGACTGGCCCCTTAAGATTGGACGTATCAGCCTGCCAACGCTCTAGCTCGTTGTAATCTAGAATGAAGCGCTTTTTAGGTGGTTCATAACCTTCAGATTGACCATAAGCCAATAGTGCTATCTTTTGACCCAGCTCTTTAGAAAGGGTCATATAGCCACCTAAACCACCGGCCTTAAGGCTTGAACTCTGCATCGATATCAAAGGGGCTACATCAAGATCAACGATCGGTTTAATTAGCTGTACCGGCAATCCATCATCCGAGACCGAACCAGCACCACGCCCTACCCATAAAATGACTCGATCTGCAGGAAGCTGTTTTAATCTGGATAGGGTCTCATCAAAACTTAACGACTCATCAAGTAGGGTTAAATCAAACTGATCAGCAAAGTTAAAATCCCATAGATCTTCAACCTCTACTCTACGTGAGGCTGGGGCAAGAACAACCAACTCTTTGATGTTTGGAAATAGCCTTGGGATTGAATCCAGCGTTTTCTCTAGATCAAACAGCTCCCCTTTCGAAAAACCGGGAAGTGCAGACATGTTGGTGTTAACACTAACAACGTCAATTGCATTGGGTTGCTTACTGGAGAGACCCTGAGCGACTCGCAGGGCAAAATTGCCTTCGGCGATGATCGTCGCGGGTAGTTTAGGGTAATTTTTATAAAGGGAATCGATATTGTGACGAAGGTAATCCGGCTCACTTCTGAAAGCATCCAATCGGTGGATGTAAACCTCTTTTTTGAATAACTCAGATTGATCAAACAGCAGCTGATACTGCTCATCAATAAATCCCTGAAAAACCTCTTGCTGAAAAGGGATCTGTTCGTGGCCAGTAAACAGAATCATTATCCGATTAGGATCCACTGGCTTATGGGACGCCGAAGTCGCTGTTAATGGGATTGAGATCAGTAGAGAGAACAACAACTGGGATTTAGCTTTTGCAAAATATTTGCAAAACGCGACGCATAAATAAAAACAATAGTTCAGCATGAATAATCCAACACCTAACCTAAACAGTTTCGAGCATCATTAACTTTGATGCCTATCTACTGTGGGTTAAGCAAAAGCCATGCCAACCTACAAACTATTAAGCGGAAAGTTGCTGTACCTGCTCTAAAGCATGATTAGCCTCTTGATGAACCTCACCAAACCAGGCCAGTTCTGAGTGAAGCTTAACCACCTCGCCGACGATGATGATGGATGGCGCGGGAAGTTGGGCACTCTCTTGTAGATCGGATATTGTCGATAGTGTACCGGTTAACACTCTTTGATCCTTACAGGTACCACGAGAGACAATGGCGACCGGTGTAGAGGCTGAACGACCCGCACCCATCAATCCCGCAGAGATTTCTGGCAAAGTGTGCAATCCCATATAGAAGACCAGCGTCTCATTCGTAGCTAATAGATCTGAGAAATCTAATTCTGCTTGTCGGCTCTTTAACTGCCCGGTTACAAATCGAACGGATTGAGCAAAATCGCGGTGAGTTAAAGGAATACCCGAGTAACTACTGCAGGCACTGGCCGCTGTAATGCCTGGCACTACCTGAAAAGGCACTCCCTGCTCTGACAAGGTTTGAAGCTCTTCACCGCCACGGCCGAAGATGAACGGATCCCCCCCTTTTAGGCGGACCACTCGCTTACCCTGTTTCGCATGTTTGACTAGCAGCTCGTTAATCCCCTCTTGTGGCAAGGTATGTTGATCACGGCGTTTACCCACAAAGATTAAATCGGCATCTCGACGACAAAGATCCACCACCTCCGGTGAGACCAAGGCGTCATACAACACCACATCGGCCTGCTGCATCAAACGCAGTGCTTTAAAGGTCAGTAGTTCAGGATCCCCTGGCCCTGCGCCGACCAGATAGACTTCACCCATTGGTGCTTTATCTTCGGCCGCTTCAATCGCTGACCTAAGTAACTGCTCAGCCTCATCTTGCTGTTCTGCAAATACCTTTTCGGCGACAGGGCCTGACAGTATCTTCTCCCAAAATAGGCGACGACCATCAACGGTGGAAAATTTCTGTTTCACCTGCTGTCTAAACCGTCCCACCAATGCACCTAAGTCGGCATAGCCTTGAGGGATGAGAGTCTCCAGTCGTGCTCGAAGATTTCTCGCTAAGACCGGTGCTTTACCCGCCGAAGAGATACCGACAACGATTGGGGATCGATCGACAATAGCCGGAAAGATAAACGTACAGAGTGCAGGACTGTCTACAACGTTGACCGGAACATTAGCAGAACGCGCGTCAAAAGAGATCGACTCATTGAGCGACTGATAATCGGTCGCGGCGACGACCAAGACTCTGCCTTGCAGTAGAGATTTACGATACTTACCTAGCTCAACCTGACCACCCTTCTGCTCAACCAGCATTTTCACCTCTTCACACACCTCTGGTGCTATAAGATGAATGAGCGCGCCAGCACGTGTTAATAGCCGTGCTTTACGCAAAGCCACGTCGCCGCCACCTACCAGTAGAACAGGTCGGTTTTTAAGATCAAAAAAGAGCGGTAAATATTCCATAAGAGTGGCTCTACAGTTGCGTATGAAGCCCGCACTCACGGGTCTCTAGCGCTTTAGTTGGATCAAAATAGTCATGCTCATTCGGCAAATTGTGTTCTAGCAGATAGGACTCAAGTTGAGCCTCTGTCAGCTCAAACAGTGGCGCCACCTTCAGCACACCATCTTTTGATTGGCTTAAGACGTCCAGTGACTGTCTAAACTCAGTCTGATCTTTTCGAATGGCGTTAAACCAGACGTCCGGCTTCAGATCAGTAAGAGCCCGCTGAAATGGCTCGATTTTGACCTGCTGTGTAAAGGTTTCATGCAGTGGGCTATCCACGTCAGGGATGCCACCCATGACCACATTACGATGCGCTGCTGTTTGTGCTGGCACATAGGTAATCACATTCAGATTTAGGTCTTGGATTAGCTTTTCGGCGAAGCGGTAGGTCGCCGAGGTGTTGTAACCTGAGTCAACCCAAAGCACTTTAATATCCGGTTTAATGGAGGTCACTAGATGCAGAATGACCGACTCATAGGGACGAAAATTGGTCGTAATAATCGGGTTATCACCCTGCTCTAGTGCCCACTCGACAATCGCTTGAGGGGTTGCACCGGCGAGTTGTTGATTAGCCTTTTTAATATCTAAGCTCATAATGTCTGCCTATAGATGGGTTGGTCGTTTCGCGCATCAGCCTGATAGTGCACGGAAATTTCTTGATAGGCTGTTTGGGCTTGTTCAGCATCGATCGGAGCCTGCAACAGCACTGAGTCAAAGCCACACCGATAGAGATAATCCAGTCGATCACGGCTCACCTCACCGCTGGCACGTATCTCACCCTGGAAACCTTCACGACGTAACAGGCGAGCAAAACTGAAGCCTCTACCGTCGCGTAGCGCTTCAAAATAGATTTCAACCAGCGATACCTGATTTAAACGTGGAATCAGATCATCCAGTGACTCCTCACTGCTGAGTCTGACGCCCAATCGTTCCTGAGGTTGTGCAATCGTCACGTGTTCAATAAGCTGAGTAAATGGTACAACGATGGATGACTCTGTAACGTCTGATAACTCTTCCTGAAAAACCCAAGGGTCATCACTGACTAAGGTTTTATACTTAAGCAACGGCATAGATTCTCTCCTTAAATGGCTCAACGCCTAGTCGGCGCACGCAATCGATAAACAGCTCATCACCCTTTCGTAGTTCCACATAGGTTTCTAGAAGACGTTTTAACGTATCGGCCACCTCATCAGCAGCGACAGCGCGTCCCAGCACTTTACCCAGTGATGCATCGGCTTCGCTCGATCCACCCAGTGTAATTTGATACCAATCCTCGCCCTTCTTATCGACGCCTAGGATACCGATATGGCCCACATGGTGATGGGCACAGGCATTAATACATCCCGACATATTGAGGCGTATATCTCCAAGATCATGCAGATAATCAACATCATCAAACGCATCATTAATCTGCTGAGCAATGTTCAGGGTTTTTGCATTGGCCAAAGAACAGAAATCAAACCCAGGACAGACAATCATATCGGTTAGCGTGCCGATATTGGCACGAGCTAAATTTGCATCACTGAGCGCTACCCAAACGGAGTACAAGTTTCTCTGATCAACATCGGCCAATAGAAGATTTTGATGATGCGTTGAGCGAATCTGTCCAAAGGAGAAACGATCCGCCAACTCTGCTACCAGATCCATCTGCAAAGCTGTGATATCACCCGGCGCCCCTAACTGCGGCTTAAGGGAGACGGTCACTGCACGATAGCCAGGCACTTTGTGCTGATGCGTATTTCTCTGATACCAGTGTTTAAACTCTGAATGGGTCTCTAGATAGTGATCCAATGTCGTGTCAGCAGCCGCTTGAGCGTTGTAGTCATGTGGCGTGAAGAAGTCACTGACCCGTTCAATCTCCTCTTGAGTAATTTGCAAATCACTCCCTTTGAGATGCTGCCACTCCTCTTCGACAAGATCACGAAACGCATCAGCACCCAGCGCATCAACTAATATCTTAATTCGAGCTTTGTACTTGTTATCACGACGCCCCTTTAAGTTATAAACCCTTAGGATTGCCTCCAAGTACGAGATCACCTCATTAGCGGGTAAGAACTGACGAATCACCTTACCTATTTTCGGTGTGCGCCCTAAACCACCGCCAACTAATACCTCGAAGCCTAGCTCGCCTTGAGCGTTCTTAATGAGGTGCAACCCAACATCATGAACTTGAGTGGCTGCACGGTCTTCTGGCCCTGAGGTAATGGCGATCTTGAATTTTCGTGGAAGATAGGCAAATTCAGGATGCAGAGTCGACCACTGTCGAATCAGCTCACACCAGGGTCTAGGATCAGAAATTTCAGTTGCGGAAACGCCAGCAAAGTGATCAGTGGTCGTATTTCGAATACAGTTGCCTGAAGTCTGGATCGCATGCAGCTGAACCTTTGCGAGATCCGCCAAAATATCAGGCACCTCTTCAAGTTTTGGCCAGTTAAATTGAATATTGGTACGCGTCGTAAAGTGACCATAGCCTCTGTCATATTTTCTAGAGATCGCAGCCAAAGCTCTTAACTGAGTCGAGGTCATCGTTCCATAGGGAATAGCTACCCTAAGCATAGGTGCCTGTCTCTGGATATAGAGACCATTCATCAGACGGAGTGCTAGAAACTCGTCATCACTCAAGTTCCCTTCTAGGTACCGCTTGGTTTGATCGCGATACTGTTCAACACGCTCATCAACGATCTTTTGATCAACGTCGTTATAGATATACATCGTCTACCCTAACCCTTTACTGAAATATTCTTTTAAACCGCTAAAACGAAACGGATACCTATCGCCATTAACAGACTGCCGATAATCGGCTGCATCAATTTAGGAGATAGATTCGCCCCTAATCGACTGCCTAACCAAACCCCGGGCAGTGAGCCCACTAATAGGTAGGCCAAAAGCTCCAAATCCACTGTACCCATCTGCATGTGACCAAACCCTGAGAAAGCCGTGAGCACGACGGCATGGACTAAGTCCGTTCCAACGATCGTACCCATTGAAAAACGCGGATAGAGCAAGATCAGCATGGCGGTTCCTAGCGCACCTGCCCCTACTGATGAAAGTGTGACCAACCCACCCAAAAAGAGACCACATAGCACCGTTAGATAGGGACGCAACTTTACAAGTGTTTGCGCAAAAGTCGTATCGGACTGCTTGTCTGAAAAACGACGAATTGCCTCACGAAAGAAGACTGCAATAGAGGTGAGTAACAGAGAGATCCCAAGCGTTAAGTTGATGGTTGATTCGAGAGTTGCCACCGAATCAACCTGACTGAGAAGAATCAGCGTCAAAAATGAGCTTGGCAAACTCCCCAACAACAGCAGTGCCGCTACACGCCACTCGACCAACTGTCTCTTTGCGTAATTAATGATGCCACCCGCTTTAGTAAATGCGGCGTATAGAAGATCCGTACTCACAGCCACTATTAAAGGCACACCAAAACCGACAATTAATATAGGCGTCATCAACGCGCCACCACCTATACCGGTTAAACCAATAACGAAACCAACCAAAAGGCCAGCAAAAGAGTATCCAAATTCCATGTGGTTGCTCCGTTATAAAGATAAGAATATAAATTACGAAATGGAATATATATACCTTTCTATATAACTCAAAATAATATTTAGTCGTAATATTATCCGAATCAGTTATATAGCTAATATTTATAGATGATAAATTTTATATAACCAAAACTGCTATCTTAATTTTTATATATTCTTTTGGGTTATATAAATTGGTATGCATAATGCGTTTTCGAAATTAAGGAGGCGCTATGAATCTTATTAGCTCGGATCGTTTGACCCATCTCAAACAGCTTGAAGCAGAGAGCATTCACATCATTCGTGAAGTGGCTGCTGAGTTTAATAACCCTGTTATGCTCTACTCTATCGGTAAAGATTCATCAGTCATGCTGCACTTAGCCCGTAAGGCTTTTTACCCTGGCAATCCTCCTTTTCCACTGCTTCATGTCGATACCACTTGGAAATTCCGAGAGATGATCGAGTTTAGAGATCAGATGGCAAAAGATGCGGGTATGGAGCTGTTGGTTCATATCAATCAGGAGGGCGTCGATATGAACATCAACCCCTTTGTCCATGGGTCCGCAAAACATACTGACATCATGAAGACTCAAGGCCTTAAGCAGGCTCTAAATAAGTATCAGTTTGATGCCGCATTTGGGGGTGCTCGTCGTGATGAAGAGGCGTCTCGCGCCAAGGAACGCGTCTTCTCATTTAGGGACCAAAACCACCGTTGGGATCCAAAAAACCAGAGGCCAGAGCTGTGGAATATCTACAACACTGAGATCAATAAAGGCGAGAGCATTCGTGTCTTTCCTTTATCGAACTGGACAGAGCTAGATATCTGGCAATACATATACTTAGAGAATATTTCTTTAGTACCACTTTACTTTTCTAAGCCGCGTCCAGTGGTTCAGAGAGATGGCATGACCATCATGGTCGATGATGAGCGTTTACCACTTAATGACGGTGAAGTACCTGAACAAAAATCGGTCCGTTTTAGAACCCTAGGCTGCTATCCATTAACGGGCGCCGTTGAATCTACAGCCACAACACTGCCTGAGATCATTCAAGAGATGCTATTGGCTACCACCTCTGAAAGGCAGGGCCGCGCTATAGACCATGACGGTGCAGGGTCCATGGAACAGAAGAAAATCGAAGGATATTTCTAGGATAGATATTATGAGTCATCAATCATCCCTTATTGCCAGTGATATTAACGCATACCTTGAGCAGCACGAGAATAAAGAGCTGCTCCGTTTTATCACCTGTGGCAGCGTCGATGACGGCAAGTCCACTTTGATTGGCCGCCTGCTTCACGACTCTAAAATGATCTATGAGGACCAACTTGCTGCCATCAATAAAGAGAGTAAGCGTGTTGGCACAACCGGCGATCAACCTGATCTAGCGCTGTTGGTCGATGGCCTTCAGGCCGAGCGTGAACAAGGCATCACCATTGATGTCGCTTATCGTTATTTCTCTACTGCAAAACGTAAGTTCATCATTGCCGACACACCCGGTCATGAGCAGTACACACGAAACATGGCGACCGGCGCATCAACAGCGGATTTGGCGATTATTCTGGTCGATGCCCGATACGGCGTTCAGACACAGACACGTCGCCACAGCTACATCGTTTCCCTACTGGGTATTAAACACATTGTCGTCGCGATCAACAAAATGGATCTCGTAGAGTTCGATCAGAATCGTTTTAACGAGATTCAGGCAGAGTATCTCGCTTTGGCCGATAAACTGGGCTTATCCGATATTCACTTCTGCCCTATATCTGCACTGCAGGGTGATAATGTTGTCGATCCATCCATCAACACTCCCTGGTACTCAGGTCCAACCCTTATGGAGTTGCTAGAGGATGTAGATACTGGACGTGCAACGTCTGAGGCTTTTCGCTACCCCGTACAGTATGTCAGTCGCCCTAACTTAAACTTCCGTGGCTATGCAGGAACCATCGCATCAGGCTCCATAGAGGTAGGTCAAGAGGTCAAAGTCCTTCCCAGTAATAAGCAATCCAAGGTTAAATCGATCGTTACGATGGATGGGAATCTTGAACGTGCTTTCGCTCCGATGGCCGTCACGCTGACGCTTGAAGATGAAATCGATATCTCACGAGGTGACACGCTGGTGCTGGCGAATGATGAGGTCGAGCCCATTAACGCCTTTAGAGCCAAACTGATCTGGATGGACCAATCTCCCCTTAAGGTAGGCAACAACCTTCTCATTAAAACAACAGCAGCGAAATCCTCTGGTCGAGTCACTGATATTCATTTCAAAGTGGATGTGAATAGCCAAGAGGCCTTGCCTGCAGATTCATTGACGCTTAATGAGATTGCAGAAGTCAGTCTGCAACTCGATCGCGCGATTCAGATGGATCCCTACCTAGAAAATGGTTCGACCGGATCCTTTGTTGTTATTGACCGCTTAACCAATAGAACCATTGCCGCGGGCATGATGGTTGACGCTGAGCAGCCGATTGAGAACAACGAAATACACTCTGAAACGGTGGTTGATGCTAGCCTTCGAGCTCGTCGCCTAGGCCATAACGCTCTGATTGTTGGACTACCGAATGTCACAAATTCGGTGCTGTTCACTCTGGAGAAACGTCTCTTCGATAGAGGCCTTCTACCGGCGGTGAGCAGCCGACTAGACGATGCAGTACTGTTAAAAGAGGCAGGACTCGTTGTTCTCAGTACTATCGAGGATGGAAGTGATATTGTCATTGGACCGCATGCAAACGCTGAGGTTTATCTCGATATCACCCTACCGACCGAAAAACAGGTAGATTTGATTCTGCAGTCACTGACTGAACTAAAGTTACTTTAGCGACGTCTAATTGACCTGAAACAACCGTTGATACTGGGTTATAGAGGCGGTTTAGGGTACACTCTAAACCGTTTTTATTAAGCTTCTTTTTGCTTTCAACGCCATAGCGATAGACGATGACTGAGTTTCTATTAATTTTAATCAGTACCGTACTGGTGAATAACTTTGTACTGGTTCAATTTCTAGGCTTGTGCCCCTTCATGGGGGTATCCAACAAGCTAGAGACCGCCATGGGGATGTCGCTCGCGACCACCTTCGTACTGACGCTCTCTTCTGTCTGCAGCTACTTGGTCTACACCTATCTGCTACTGCCATTTGATCTGATCTATCTACAGACGGTCAGTTTCATTCTCGTGATCGCTGTGGTTGTGCAGTTCACGGAGATGGTCGTACATAAAACCAGTCCACTGCTCTACAAGCTACTGGGTATCTTCCTGCCACTGATTACCACCAACTGTGCGGTATTGGGTGTAGCACTGTTGAACATTCGCAAACAGAACGACTTTATCGAATCCATTGGTTATGGTTTTGGTGCTGCAGTTGGCTTTTCGTTGGCACTGATTCTTTTCTCGGCGCTGCGTGAGCGCATTGCCGTTGCTGAGGTGCCAGTTGCCTTTAAAGGTCCAGCCATCGGTATGATTACGGCTGGCCTTATGTCACTCGCCTTCATGGGCTTTGCTGGCCTGGTTCAGTTCTAAGGTGGCCGCATGAGTAGCGTTGCACTAGCCATTCTTGTTCTCGCCATTCTGGCACTGATTTTTGGTGTCATTCTTGGCTTCGCAGCCGTCCGCTTCAAAGTGGAGGGTGACCCGATTGTTGATCAAATTGACGCCCTGTTACCACAAACTCAATGTGGCCAATGTGGTCACCCTGGCTGCCGCCCTTACGCTGAGGGTATCGCAGCAGGTGAAGCGATCAATAAGTGTCCACCTGGTGGGCAGACCACCATTGACCAATTGGCCGAGTTGCTTAACGTTGATTCTATTCCTCTGGACTCAGAGCACGGGGTCGAGGATGTTCGCAAGGTCGCTTACATTCGTGAAGATGAGTGCATTGGCTGTACTAAGTGTATACAAGCCTGCCCAGTCGATGCCATTTTAGGTGCAGCAAAACTGATGCACACCGTGATTGTCGATGAGTGTACCGGTTGTGATCTCTGTGTTGAGCCCTGCCCTGTCGACTGTATTGATATGTTGCCAGTGGCGACGACAACACTGAACTGGAAGTGGCCAGAACCACCTCAAACCAATAATCTGATTGCGACGGATAGACAGCCTCGCTTTGAGGAGAATCCATCGTGAAGGTATTCAGTTTTCACGGCGGCATTCACCCGCCAGAAAATAAGAAGCAGTCTACTCGCGCTTCAGTGCGGACCATGCCCATTCCTAAAAGCTTGGTCATTCCAACCCAGCAACACCTTGGTCTAGCCGCTGACCCAGTTGTCTCTGTTGGAGATAAAGTACTTAAAGGACAAATCATCGCTGAACCCGTAGGGCGCATCAGCGCGTCGTTGCATGCACCTACTTCCGGCACCGTTACCGCGATCGAAGCACAACCCGTGCCGCACGCGTCGGGTCTAACCGCTGAGTGTATTGTGATTGAATCAGATGGCCTAGACCAGTGGATTGAACATCAGGCAATTGATTACAAGGGCATAGAGCGTTCTGCACTGGTTAACCAGATTCGCCAAATGGGTATTGCAGGTATGGGGGGTGCAGGCTTCCCGACCGATGTGAAATTGAACTTGGGTTCAGATCACATTGTCACCACCTTGATTATCAATGCGGCTGAGTGTGAGCCCTACATTACTGCTGACGATATGCTGATGCGTGAGCACGCCTCTGAAATATTAGAAGGTATTAAAATCATTCAGCATCTGTTGGAGCCAACTCATACCCTAATCGGTATAGAGGATAACAAGCCCAACGCGATTCGCGCCCTCAATGAGGCGCTCGCTGAGGCTGATATCGATCTGGATCTCGTCGTGGTTCCGACCAAATACCCTTCCGGTGGTGAACGCCAATTGATTCAGCTGTTAACCGGTGTAGAAGTACCGAGCGGCAAAATACCGGCTGACATCGGCATTGTGGTGCAAAACGTTGGGACGGCTCAGGCGCTGCATCGCGCGATCAATCATGGTGAACCATTAATACAACGTATAGTGACGGTAACCGGTGAGGCGGTTGAGCACCCTGGGAACTTCTGGACACTGATTGGAACACCTTTTTCAGAACTGCTTTCGGCGGCTGATCTAAAACCGGGCGCCATGCATCGTCTGGTGATGGGTGGTCCAATGATGGGGGTTGCCGCAGAAACCGATTCAATTCCGGTCATCAAAACAACCAACTGTCTGATCGCGGCGACCGATAGCGAGATGCCAGAAGCACCTGCGGCACAGCCCTGTATCCGTTGTGGTATGTGTGAACAGGCCTGCCCTGCACAACTACTTCCGCAGCAGCTCTACTGGTTTGCAAAAGGCAAAGAGTTTGAGAAGGCGAAAAACCACAACCTGTTTGACTGCATAGAGTGTGGAGCCTGTGCCTACGTCTGCCCTAGCAGCATTCCTCTGGTGCAATTCTATCGTTTTGCTAAATCTGAAATCCGTGCAGAAGAGCTTGAACAACGCAAAGCTGACCATGCTCGTGAGCGATTCGAAGCGAGACAAGCTCGCCTAGAACGCGAGGCAATCGAGAAAGCAGAACGACGTAAAGCACGAGCAGCCGAAGCGGCTAAAGCACAAGCAGAACGGAAGAAGCAGTCCAGCAGTGAAACTACGCAAGATGACACAGCGGCACTGAAAACGGCTGCAGCCGTTGCCAGAACCAAATTGAAGAAAGCCGAGGTCGCCCTCAAAAATGCCCAAGATAAAGGTCTGGATGGCGTTGAAACTCTGCAAGTGACTGTCGATAAACTAAAACAGGCAGCGACTGAGGCTGAACAGGCCTTGCAGAACAGCTCTAATACGGAAGCAGCCCAATCTACGCCAGCTAAGAGTGAACCTAAAGAGGCTAAACCGGATCTTAAAGCGCTGAAGCAACAAGTTTCGATCATGCGCACCAAGTTGAAGAAGGCAGAGGCCGCCGAAGAGAGAGACGAAAGCGAAATCGAAGCGTTGAAGTCTCGCCTAGAAGAGGCAAGCAAAGCACACGCTGACGCTGACAATGCTCTGATTGAACTGGCCCAGAGAGCAGGAATTGATCTAAAACAGCTGCGCATTGATGTTGCCATGGCGAAGGTTGCTGTGACCAAGATTGAACGTGCAATCAGTAAGAGTGACGACGAGACAGAGCAAGAAGCTCTGAAAACCGATCTTAAGTCAGCCAAGACCCATTTCGCTCAACTTGAATCACAACTTAAACCGTACGAGTAGGATAAAAAGATGTCACTGATACGGATGAGTTCACCCCACGTTACCCGCAGCAATACCAGCTCTGGGGTCATGCAGTTAGTCATTCTGGCGATGATTCCGGGCATACTCGCGCTGACCCTCTTCTTTGGTTGGGGCACTTTGATTCAGATTGCGATCTGCCTAATCTCGGGACTCGCGTTTGAAGCGCTTGCTCTGAAGATGCGCGGACTGCCCGTATCGCGCTACCTAGGCGATTATTCCGCTACGGTAACCGCTCTATTGCTGGCTGTCTCCATACCGCCCTCAGCACCACTCTGGATCGGTATTGTTGGGATGTTTGTTGCGATTCTATTTGCTAAACAGGTCTATGGCGGCATTGGTAATAACCCCTTTAATCCAGCCATGGTCGCCTACGCCCTACTGCTGGTCTCATTCCCGGTTCAGATGACCAGCTGGAACCTACCCTACGTATTAAGTGGCAGTGAGGGTTGGTCCATTCCGGCTCTATCGGAGTCACTGTCACTGATCTTTGCCGGATCATCAGAGATGATGGACGCCTATACCGGGGCGACCCCTTTGGATATTCTGCGCAACCGTGATGGTTTTACGACAGAAGAGATGTGGCGTAGCAATCAAACCCTGATTGAGGGTGCCGCAGCCTATCACGCCCTTTCG
The DNA here is from genome assembly GCF_013282925.1 of Marinobacterium sp. xm-g-48. Taxonomy (NCBI): domain Bacteria; kingdom Pseudomonadati; phylum Pseudomonadota; class Gammaproteobacteria; order Oceanospirillales; family Oceanospirillaceae; genus Marinobacterium; species Marinobacterium sp. xm-g-48. The sequence goes on along the minus strand of NZ_WBYQ01000002.1, from coordinate 88,052 downwards.
GCCGCATGGTTTATGGGCGGTATCTACCTGATCTACAAAAAGGTATTCACTTGGCATACCCCTGTCAGCATTCTTGTCACCCTAGGCTTGGTGAGTGCCATCGCTTATGGTGTCGATCCCAGTAATTTTGTTGACCCGTTTAACCACCTAACACTGGGTGCCACTATGTTAGCGGCGTTTTTTATCGCTACGGATCCGGTTTCATCCGCTACCAGTAACCGCGGTCGAATCGTTTTTGGTATGGGTATCGGATTGTTAATTTTCATTATTCGAACCTGGGGTAACTATCCTGATGCGGTTGCTTTCTCGGTTCTTCTAATGAATCTAGCGGCGCCAATGATCGACCACTACACCCAACCGCGTAGTTACGGCCATAAACGTGCACGTCTTGGACCCAAAGGAGAGTGAGTATGGAGATCAATGAGAACCCTACCACCACTCAATCCATCTCTAAGAGCGCGGTTGGTATTGGTCTATTTGCCGTTTTGTCGGCTGCTGTGATCGCCATTACCCAAGTGACGACGGTCGATCGTATTGATGCCAACGTTCGTGAAGCTGAATCGAAGGCACTCTATGAGATCTTCCCTGCGAGCATTGATGAACAGCTGTATGACCATCGCATTGAACTGGATGCAGGACAGCTGAACGTCGAGACTGGGACCACTGGTTACCAAGCGATACAAAACGATCAGGTAGTGGGGGTTATTTTACCGGTCACCTCCTCTCAGGGTTACTCTGGCGACATTGATCTGATTGTCGGAATCAATGCGGACAGCTCCATTGCTGGTGTGCGAGTCATCTCCCACAAAGAGACCCCAGGGCTTGGCGATAAAATCGATAGAGCTAAATCAGATTGGATAGAAAGCTTCAGAGGGACTCGTCGACAGGGTCAAGATGATTCAAACTGGGCCGTGAAAAAAGATGGCGGTCAATTTGATCAATTTACCGGTGCAACGATCACACCTAGGGCTGTCGTCAAAGCAACCAGCGTTGCGTTAGACTACTTTGAGACCCACAAGAATCTGTTATTGTCACCCGCGAATCGTGAGAAGAGCTATGCAGAGTGAAACACAGACACTGATTAAGAATGGGTTATGGACTAACAACCCAGCCCTGGTTCAACTACTTGGACTCTGTCCACTACTCGCCGTCACCAACTCGGTGGTTAACGCGCTAGGACTTGGATTGGCGACACTGGTCGTTCTGACCGGCAGCAACTTGACGGTATCACTGTTCCGCAAGCTAACACCTGAAACGGTTCGTCTACCCATTTTCGTGATGATTATTGCCGCCTTTGTCACCGCCATCGAATTACTGATGCAGGCCTTCACTTATGAACTCTATACCATTTTGGGTATTTTCATTCCGCTCATCGTCACCAACTGCGTGATTATGGGTCGCGCCGATGCCTTTGCCTCTCGAAATGCGATCAAAGAGTCGTTTATTGACGGCTTCTTTATGTCGATTGGCTTTATGCTGGTCTTGGTCATTCTCGGCGCGATGCGTGAGCTACTGGGCACCGGTGCTCTGTTTGCCAACATGGATCTTCTATTCGGAGAGATGGCAACGAACTGGCATATTACACTGGCAGATGACTACCCTAACTTCCTATTTGCCATTCTACCGCCGGGCGCATTCCTCGGTTTAGGCCTTTTGATCGCACTGAAAAACCTGATTGATCAGCGAATCAAAGAGCGACAACCAATCCCTGAGCCAACCGAAGCTCCCGTAAGTACGGGTTCGAAACGGGTCCGCGTAACAGGCTAAGCGATGAACAAACTAAAACGCATCGAGATCTTCGAGCGACTAAAAGCGGACAATCCACATCCAACAACCGAACTAGAGTACAGTTCGCCGTTTGAGCTGCTGGCAGCCGTGCTTCTATCGGCTCAGGCTACTGACGTTGGAGTGAACAAAGCGACTCGCAAGCTATTCCCTATCGCCAACACACCGCAGGCGATCATTGATTTGGGCATTGAAGGGCTTAAAGAGAAAATTAAGACCATCGGCCTATTCAATACCAAGGCTGAGAATCTGATGAAGACCTGCCATATGCTGGTCGATCTTCATAACTCAGTGGTTCCAGACAACCGAGAAGATCTTGAAGCGCTCCCAGGCGTTGGACGCAAGACCGCCAATGTCATTCTAAATACCGCCTTTGGCCAACCCACCATGGCAGTTGATACCCATATATTCCGTGTCTCCAACCGGACCGGGATCGCCCCAGGTAAAAATGTATTAGAGGTCGAGAAGCGACTGCTGCGCCTTGTGCCAAAGGAGTATTTAATCGATGCCCACCATTGGTTGATACTGCATGGCCGCTATGTCTGCGTCGCTAGAAAGCCTCGATGTGGCGCCTGTAACATTGAAGATTTGTGTGAATTCAAAAAGAAAACAGACTACTAGGATCCATTATGAGCAACGATGACAACAAGCCCTACCAAGGTGAAACCAACCAGACCAAAAATGGCTTTTTAACACTGATGTCTCGTTTAGTAATTGATGAAAAGTTGCCGGTTCGTTTTATGTATAAAACCGTCCCTGAGCATCTAAATGATACCGGATGGCGACTATTCACTGGGTATGAAGATGATGAGTTTCTAGCCAACGAACAGGTGAATATGATTCCCATGCCCACAGAGAAAGTCGTGAAAATAGACCCCTCCTTAGAGCCCCTGCTTGAGTACAACGCTGGCACTGTCTGGGAGCGTGCACCTGAATCCGAAGGCTGGGAGCGTGTCTACGACTATAAGATTCCAAGTGCTAACGTCGATGTCGAGATCACCAATGATGTGGATCAGTTCGGTAACGAAACAACCCACTGATTAATGTCTATTAATCGCGACCCTTTTTACCCTACTCCCTTGGGTCGCGATTCAGTTAAATTCCGCTCTTGAATTTTCTAGTTACTATCCCCAAATAATCTATGTAGGCAGTGACCATGAGGTACTGCACTTCCTAACCACGCCGATTGGGTGGTTTAACTTTGAACTACATATTGCTTAATTTGAGGATATGACCATGCGTAATTTTGACCTAACACCCCTATACCGTTCAGCAATTGGCTTCGATCGCCTAGCCAACATGATTGATACCGCTAACCGAAGCGAACAATCAGCTTACCCTCCGTACAATATCGAAGCGACCGGAGAGAACTCTTACCGCATTACTATGGCTGTAGCCGGCTTTACTCGCGAAGAGATTGAGATTACCAGCGAGAGCGGCAACCTAGTGATTCGTGGTAACAAAGCGGAAGATCAAGTAGAGCGTACCTACCTCTACCAAGGCATCGCAGCCCGTAACTTTGAGCGCAGATTCCAACTAGCCGATCACGTCCGCGTTGAAAATGCGTCGATGGAAAATGGACTGCTTCACGTTGAATTGATCCGTGAAATTCCAGAAGCGATGAAAGCACGTCGGATTGAGATTAGCTAAGAATAGACTTAAAAAAACGCGGCATTTGCCGCGTTTTTTAACCGTGACTGGCCTTCAGCCTGTCATCGACCCTTGCCGCTTCTTCCAGAAGATAGAGCAAAATCTACCAGCGGATGACAGGCTGAAAGCCAGTCACCGTCACGAGATGTAGGAGCGAATTAGCGCGAAGCGATAAACCGCGATCTGTTATGAAAGCCAAAACTGATTACTGGAGTCGGCTTTTAAGAACATCCCCAATCTTCACAGCATCCCGCTCTGTTCTTAGCTCTTGGAATAGCTCTTTGGCTTGCGGATAGTGCCAGCCCAGCATATTGCACCACTGTTTAATACGACCATGCACATGACGCTCTTCAATTAACGAGAAGACATCATCATAAAACTCAAGGATATTCGGCTTTAGCAGCTGCCAACACTCATCCAAATCGGTCGGGTAGCTTCTATCTTTAATCTGAAGCGGTAGCAGTGGGTTAGCGACCCAGCCTCGCCCAATCATGACATCCTCACACCCACTGACCTCTCGGCATCGGTCATAGTCTTCGACGTTCCAGACTTCGCCATTGGCAATCACCGGGATCGAGACCGCAATTCGAATCTTGGCGATCCACTCCCAGTGTGCCGGCGGTTTGTACCCTTCTACCTTTGTGCGGGCATGCACAGTAAGATAGCTCGCACCAGCCGCTTCGATCGCCTGCGCATTATCGATTGCCAATGATTTGTCTTCATACCCTAGGCGCATTTTAGCGCTGACTTCGATATGGCTAGGAACCGCATCACGCACCGCTTTAACGGCATCATGAACGACCTCGGGCTCCTTAAGGAGAATCGATCCACCCCTACTCTTATTAACGGTTTTGGCGGGGCAGCCGAAGTTCATATCAATAGCAGGCGCGCCCAACTCAAGTGCAGTTAAAGCATTTTTAGCCAGGGATTCAGGATCAGAACCCAATAACTGAACAACCAGAGGGGTATCGCCGTAACCGCAATAATCCTGTTTCAGCTCTGGGATCAGTTTATGAAAGACTTTAGGGGGAAGCAGCGTGTCGTTAACGCGCACAAACTCGGAGACCATCTGATCGGCGCCGCCCACTCGAGCGATGAGGCGACGCATGCTGTAATCAACAACGCCCTCCATCGGCGCAACAATCAGACGCATAAAAGTCGATTTTAAATGGCGTCTAAGCCACGCTGTAGATCGCGCTTGAGATCGTCAACGTTCTCTAGGCCTACAGAGAGACGAATCAAGCTATCTTGAATACCCGCTTCTGCACGAGCTTCAGCTGACATACGTCCGTGAGTCGTCGTTGCAGGGTGAGTGATTGTGCTCTTAACATCGCCTAGATTACCGGTAATCGAGATGACTTCGGTTGCGTCGATAAACGACCAAGCCGCCTCTTGCTGACTCAGGGTATCGCTCGCAACTTCAAATCCAAGTACCGCACCAAATCCTGATTGCTGACGAGCAGCCAGTTCATGTTGTGGATGCGAAGCGAGACCTGAATAGTAGACTCTCGCTACTTTAGGCTGGGCCTCTAGCCACTGTGCAATCTCTAGTGCAGCCTCGCTGTGCGCTCTCATTCGCAGTGGAAGTGTCTCTAAGCCTTTTTGGAAAACCCATGCGTTGAATGGACTCAGACAAGAGCCCGCTGTTCGGATAAACCCGAACACCTCTTCCATATCAGCGTCTGAACCAACCACAACGCCACCGACAACACGCCCCTGTCCATCAAGGTGTTTAGTAGCCGAGTGCATGACAATATCCGCGCCGAGCGACAGTGGCTTTTGCAAAGCGGGTGTTAGAAAACAGTTATCCACCACCAACTTAGCGCCCGCTGCATGTGCCACGTCAGCAACGGCCTGTATGTCCGTCACCTCGGCTAAAGGATTACTAGGCGTCTCTAAGAAGAACATACGGGTTGTAGGGCGCACGGCCGCTTGCCATGCGGTTAAATCTTTAGGGTCAACAAAGGTCGTTTCGATCCCCGCTCGACTCACGTACTTTTCAAATAGTGATACGGTTGAACCAAACACAGAGCGAGAACAGACCACATGATCGCCATGTTTCATTAATGACAAACAGAGACTCATAATGCCCGCCATCCCTGAACTGGTCGCGATGGCGCGCTCCCCACCCTCTAGCGCCGCAATACGACGCTCAAAGGCTTGAACCGTTGGATTGGTAAAACGTGAGTAGACATTGCCTTCGATGTTGCCGGCAAAGGTATCAGCAGCCTCTTTTGCTGAGCTGTAGACAAAACTAGAGGTTGGGAAGATTGCGTCGGAGTGTTCACCCTCTTCACTACGCCACTGACCCGCTCTAACTGCGAGCGTCTCTACCGCGTAGTGATCATCACTGAACTGAATCCTTTCAGGTCGTTCGAACTGCTTACTTCCCATGCTTCATCCTTAAAAAGCTTTATGTAGGTTGGTAGACTCGTTTCCTTCGGTCTGTTCATCATCAGCACTCGCCTTAGCACCGTCGTTGCGCTTAGCATCGATGTTATCAAGGTAACTGCTGGTCACTGTTCCAGTGACATACTCGCCATTGAAGACACAGGTATCGAACTGAGTAATCGCAGGGTTAAGATCTGTGACACAGGCTTTTAGATCATCAAGATCTTGGTAGAGCATCCAATCACAACCGATCTCTTTACCCACCTCTTCCGCAGTACGACCATGTGCAATCAACTCACTGGCACTGGGCATGTCGATACCGAATACGTTGGGGTAACGAACTTCAGGGGCTGCTGAGGCAAAGTAGACTTTACGCGCACCTGCATCACGTGCCATTTCAACAATCTGAGCGGACGTAGTACCACGTACAATAGAGTCATCAACCAGCATAACCACTTTGTCTTTAAACTCAGATTGAATCGGGTTCAGTTTTTGACGAACCGACTTCTTACGCTGAGTCTGCCCAGGCATGATGAAGGTACGGCCGATGTAACGGTTTTTGATAAAGCCTTCGCGGTAGGTCACTTTCAGGCTTTTCGCCATCTCAAGTGCCGCTGTACGGCTGGTATCAGGGATTGGAATGATGACGTCGATATCGTGCTCTGGGAACTCACGGCGCACCTTATCCGCCAATTTCACACCCATCGCCATGCGCGCGTTGTGAACCGGTGTCTCATCAATGATCGAGTCTGGACGAGCTAGGTAGACGTACTCAAACAGACAAGGAGCAAGCACGGGTGTTTCAACACACTGCTTGGTAAAGATCTCACCCTCTTGAGTAATGAAGATCGCTTCACCAGGCGCCACATCACGCACCATCTCGAAGCCGGCAGTATCCAACGCAACACTCTCTGAGGCCACCATGTATTCAACGCCTGCTTCGGTTTCACGCTTACCGTAAACCAGTGGGCGTATGCCAAAAGGATCACGAAAAGCGGCCAGACCCAGACCGGTGATGATCGCAACAACGGCATAACCACCCTGACAACGCTTATGGACCGTTTCCACGACGTTGAAGATATCTTCAGAGGTTGGGTGTAACTTGCCCAACAACTGCAGCTCATGGGCAAAAACGTTCAGTAACACTTCTGAATCAGAGGTGGTATTGATGTGGCGAAGATCAGAACGGAACACCTCATCAGCCAACTGCTCAGAGTTGGTTAGGTTACCGTTGTGTGCCAACGCAATACCGTAAGGTGAGTTGACATAGAATGGCTGAGCTTCTGCTGAGCTTGAGCTACCGGCTGTTGGGTAGCGCACGTGGCCAATACCCATCTCGCCATTCAGTTTTTTCATGTGTCGTGTACGGAAGACTTCGTTGACTAAGCCATTATCCTTACGCAGATAAAAGCGGTTACCTTCACAAGTAACCATACCCGCAGCATCTTGGCCACGGTGTTGTAGGACTGTTAACGCATCAAAAATTGTCTGGTTAACATAGGTTTTGGCTACGATGCCAACTATTCCACACATCCGATCTACCTATATCGAACTAATTCACGGCACTGGCGCTGGCTGGATCACTGCTGAGTGTCCAGATTACACCACCTATCTCTTTTGCAGTCTCTTTGGTCCACTCCTCCATCAAAACGAAGTGAGGAATGAGCTGAGAATCTTTCCACCATTGATCCTCAACGGCTGGGGTTAGCCCCAACAGAGCAACAATGACAACAACAACCAGACCGCCACGAACGGCACCAAAGCCCATTCCAAGGATACGATCGGTTGCAGACAAACCGGTTGCACTGATCAATGCGGTAATCAATTTACCGACAAGGGCACCCACGATCAGTGTTAATACAAATAGAGCGGCAAAGGCTGCCAACATACGGAGGGATGGGGTCTCGATGTAATCAACCAAATAGGTACTCAGACTGGTTGAAAACAGACGCGCCACTATAAAAGCACTGACCCAAGTGACAAGTGATAGAGCTTCTCGCACGAATCCACGCTTGAGGCTTAATAGACTGGACACGGCAACGATGCCGATAATTAGCCAATCAGTCCAGATCATCTTCTCTATCCAAAGTTAAAAACAGCTGCATTTTATCAGAGTGGATCGGTTTACCCAATGAACTCTTGATCTATTTATCATCGCTTACTGAGTTGTAAAGCGCACAATCATACCATCCAATGAGTACTGCTCTTTGATCGACTCTTTTAGCGACTCTAAACGGGTACGTTGCATTTCTGGGCCGATGTAGACACGAACTAGGTCGTTGGCACGACGGATATAGACCTTGTATCCCGCTTTTGTCAGATCAGCGCGAAGAGACTTAGCATTTCGCTCATCTTTGAAACTTGCTAACTGTAAAGACCAGGCCGCCGGAATTCCGTTCTCATCCAAAGCTGGCATATCTTCTGCCGGCGAGACCTCTTCAGGAGCACGTTGCTTCATCTTTTCGACCACCTCTACAGGGGGTGCTTTTATCACAACGGGCTGAGCCACTGGCGCTGGCTCGTTAATCACCTCGGGTTCGTTGATTGTATCATCCAAAACAACCGCTGGAGCCGCTTCCATAACGGGCGGCAAGGTCGGTGCAGGAGGAATACGATCCACAATTTTACGCTCTTTATAGCCTGCGGCATCGAAGATCAGCGGAGCGATAGAGAGTGAGATTACCAAGAGCGCTCCCAACCCTAACAATCGACGGCGAATACTTGCCTGAATTAATGCGTCTTGAGCCAACTCAGGGCCTCCGTAACGGTTAGAAAAGAGCCGCAGATCAGAACCTGCTCACTCTCTGAAGTAGAGTTTGATAATTGATCAAGCGCCTCGGATACAGACGCGAAACATTGATGAGGGTTGTTTGCCCCAACCAGATTCACAAGCTCTTCAGCTTGACTGGCGCGCGGTCCTTGTAGTGAAACCAAGTACCACTCATCGGTGATCGGCCTCAGTGCCTCAATCACACCCTGTCGATCTTTATCATTAAGCATACCCAGCACTAGGGTTCGCTTCGACGGCTTTGGCTGTTGCTGCAATCGATCCGCTAAGTACTCAGCCGCTTGCGGATTGTGTGCCACATCGAGCAGACACTCGGTTACACCGATTGTTTCACTCTGCATGCGACCGGTGAGATGTACACTCTCTAATCCACTAGCGATCGACTCAATGGAAACCTCAGGAGCAATCAGCGTCAATACTTGCAGGACAGTCGCAGCATTAATCAGTGGCAAAGGAGGCACTTGCAGATCAAAGTAAGCGATATGCTCACCCTTCAGATCGACACCCGACCAGTTCCAGACCTTCTGAGCGTCATCTAATCGATAATCTTGGTTAAATTGGTAGAGCGGAGCATTCAGTTCAGCCGAGTGTTGAACAATCGATCGAGCTGCCGGTGACATCGCACAGACCGCTGGTTTATTAGGTCGAAAAATACCCGCTTTTTCGCGCGCGATGGACTCGATGTCGTCGCCCAACCAATCAATATGGTCCAACGCAATGGAGGTAATCACAGCGATGTCAGCATCGACAATGTTAACGGCATCCAATCGCCCGCCGAGCCCAACTTCTAAAATCACATAATCAAGAGCCAGGTCTGAAAAGATGATCAGCGCAGCCAGTGTGCCGTACTCAAAGTAGGTTAAAGAGATCTCTTCTCGAGCTTGATCTATCCGACAAAATGCATCAACAATGACTTCATCAGATGAATCTAATCCGTTGATCTTTATCCGTTCATTGTAGTTTAAAAAATGAGGGGAGCTGTAGACACCGGTGGTAAAATCTGATGCGCGAAGAATAGAATCCAACATCGCGCAGGTTGAACCCTTACCGTTGGTACCCGCTACAGTGATGACTTTACTGCGAGAAAAATCCAGATTCAGGCGACCGGCCACTTCAGCAACACGATCTAAACCCAAATCAATCTCAGACGGATGAGCGGCCTCAATGACTTCGAGCCACTCTTCCAAACTGTTAGTTGAGCTCAATTTGCTCATAACCCAATCGTCTTCTGAGCGCTTAGTCGGCGAGTTGTTGAGCAGGCTGGCCCTGCATTTGACGAAGCATTTTAGCAAGACGGCTACGCATCTCACCGCGCTCAATAATCATATCAACTTGCCCATGCTCTAGAAGGAACTCACTGCGCTGGAACCCTTCAGGAAGTTTTTCACGAACGGTCTGCTCGATAACACGTGGACCTGCAAAGCCAACCAGTGCACGAGGCTCAGCAACGTTCAAATCACCCAGCATAGCAAGGCTGGCAGAGACACCGCCGTAGACAGGGTCAGTTAACACAGAGATGAAAGGGATACCTTTGGTACGCATCTCTTCAAGTACAGCCGATGTACGAGCCATTTGAAAAAGGGAGAATAGCGCTTCTTGCATACGAGCACCGCCTGAAGCAGAGAAGCAGACCAGAGGAATACCCTCAGCCAATGAGACTTCAGCAGCACGTACAAAGCGCTCACCTACAACTGTACCCATTGAACCACCCATGAAACGGAACTCGAAAGCGACCGCAGCAACTGGGTTGCCCTCTAAGGTACCCTTCATCGCAACCAATGCGTCTTTCTCGCCGGTATCGCGCTGAGCAGCCGTTAGACGATCTTTGTATTTCTTAGAGTCTTTGAACTTAAGACGATCGATTGGCTCAATATCAGCTGCAATCTCTTTCGTTGACCCTTCATCAAGGAAGTAGTTCAAACGCTGACGGGCGCCAATACGTAGGTGATGATCACATTTAGGGCAGACATGTAAGGTCTTATCTAACTCTGGCTTGTACAGCACACTTTCACACTTTGGACACTTCTCCCAAAGCCCTTCTGGAATGCTGTTGCGTTTTTTCTCATCATTACGTGCCAGTGACGGTACGATCTTTTCCAACCAGTTACTCATGGTACTCCCTAAATGATCGACTTAAGCGTCGATCGCTTGACGCATTTCTTTAACTATACCTGCAACTGCAGCAGGAATCTTCTCTGGCGTGTTTGCCAGTTCTGCAATTTGATTAACCAGCACGGAACCGACAATGGCACCATCGGATACTTTAGAGACGGCTGCAGCAGACTGACCATCACGGATACCGAAGCCTACACAGATCGGCAGATCTGTATCCTGGCGCATATCGCTGATGTAGACCCCTACTTCATCTACATTCAATGCTTTTGATCCAGTCACACCTTTAACCGATACATAGTAGAGATAACCACTGCCCTGCTCACAGATCGCCTTACGACGTTTTGGAGAGGTTGTCGGTGCAATGAGGAAGATGATATCAAGTGACTCAGCCTTCATTGCCGCCATTAGGCCAGCAGACTCAACCGGTGGCATATCGACCACTAGCACACCATCGACACCTGCCGCTTTAGCGTTTTTAGAAAAGGTTTCGTAGCCCATCACTTCGATAGGGTTAAGGTAGCCCATTAGAACCACCGGTGTTGTCTGATCCTGTTCACGGAACTGAGCAACCATTGCCAATACATCGGTCAAACTGGTGCCGTGCTCAAGGGCACGCTCACAGGCTAACTGAATCACGGGGCCATCGGCCATTGGATCCGAGAAAGGCACACCCAACTCAATGACATCCGCTCCCGCTTCAACTAGTGCATGCATTAGAGGCACGGTAACGCTTGGGTTTGAATCACCACCGGTTACATAAGGGACAATCGCTTTACGTCCCTCTGCCTTCATGGCAGCAAAGCAGGCTTCAATACGACTCATTTAACTCTCCAATTACATCTCAATGCCGTCGATGCCTGCGACGGTATGTATATCTTTATCACCACGACCCGATAGGTTTACAACAATCACTTGATCTGGACTCATCTCTTTTGCCATCTTCATGGCGTAAGCAACCGCGTGAGAGGATTCAAGTGCTGGCATGATACCTTCAACCTGCGTCAACGTACGGAATGCATCGAGTGCCTCGTCATCATTGATCGCAACGTACTCTGCACGGTTAATATCTTTCAAGTAGCTGTGCTCAGGACCTACACCTGGGTAATCAAGACCGGCCGAGACAGAGTGTGTACCGATAATCTGACCGTTATCATCTTCCATCAGGTAGGTACGCATTCCATGCAGTACGCCTGGACGACCATCACTTAGCGGTGCTGCGTGTTCACCCGTTTCAAGACCGTGACCACCCGCTTCAACACCGATCATACGAACCGACTCATCTTCAATGAATGGGTGGAACATACCGATGGCGTTCGAGCCACCGCCCACACAAGCCACAACAGCATCCGGTAGACGACCAATCTGATTCATACACTGCTGTTTTGTTTCACGCCCGATGACGCACTGAAAATCACGCACAAGCATTGGATAGGGGTGCGGACCTGCAGCAGTTCCAATGATGTAGAAGGTATTATCGACATTGGTTACCCAATCACGCATCGCTTCGTTCATCGCATCTTTAAGCGTTTTAGTGCCCGAAGTAACTGGAATCACTTCAGCACCCAACAGCTTCATGCGGTAGACGTTTAGCGCTTGTCGGCGAACATCCTCTTCACCCATGTAGACCTTACACTCAAGACCCAGACGAGCAGCAACCGTTGCCGAGGCAACACCGTGCTGACCAGCACCTGTCTCAGCGATAACACGCGGCTTACCCATAAACTTAGCCAGAAGTGCCTGACCAATGGTGTTGTTCACCTTGTGTGCACCCGTATGGTTAAGATCTTCACGTTTCAAATAGATCTTTGCACCGCCCACTTTGTCTGTGAGGCGCTCAGCAAAATAGAGTGGCGAGGGACGACCCACGTAGTGAGCGAGGTCTTTATCAAACTCCTCTTGAAAGTCAGGATCCTTAGAGAGCTTTCTGTAAACTTCTTCAAGCTCTTCCAAAGCACCCATTAACGTTTCAGAGACAAATCGACCACCGAACTGACCAAAGTGGCCATTCTCATCGGGTAGCTGTACCTGTGTATTATCTGTTGTTGGCACGGTAAACCTCGTTCATAAAATCTGTCATTTTATTTGAATCTTTAATCCCTTTAGATGCCTCAACACCCCCACTCACATCAACAGCGTAGGGAGACACCTGAGCGATGGCTTCAGCAACATTCTCTGCCGACAAGCCACCCGCCAAAATAATCTTGGTTGCCAGTTCAGTTGGTATTCTGGACCAGTCGAACATCTCACCAGTACCCCCAGGTATCCCAGGGGTATAAGCATCCAAAAGAATCCCTTGTGAGGATGCGTACGTCTCAAACTGAGCCGTTAGATCTAACTCCGGCTTCATGCGAAGCGCTTTGATGTAAGGTCGAGAGAATCTGGAACAAAACTTAGCACTCTCATCACCGTGAAACTGCAATAGATCAACACCTGCTGTGGCGATAACCTGATTAACGACCTCAGCAGATTCATTCACAAACAGAGCCACACTGGTAACGAACGCAGGCAGCTTGGAAATAATTTCAGCAGCCTGTTCAGGAGTAACAGCTCGCGGACTTTTAGCGTAAAAAACAAAGCCAAGCGCATCACACCCAGCATCAACGGCCGATAGCGCGTCATCTATATTGGTGATACCACAAATTTTTACACGAGTTCGCACAATAGAGGCTCTAAATTAGGTCGTTAAAGACAACTGAGTTGATCACTCAATTTATCGGTTGGAAAGTCTACCAAAACAGAGAGAGTTAGTCAGTCTAATGGCCCAAGAAATATGGCCCTGTACCACCCTTCGGCAGTGCAAACTCTTCAGGGTATTCAACATCACAAAAATAGAGTCCCCAAGGCGGAGCGGTCACCCCACCTTTGCGACGATCTTTGGCCTCTAGCACCTCAGCCGCCCACTCTACCTCAGCCTCTCCAGAACCAATTTTCATTAACACACCGGCAATATTTCGAACCATATGGTGTAAAAAAGCATTGGCTTGAATATCGATCACAATGATCTCACCGCTTTTATAAACCTGCAGATCATGCACCGTACGAACGGGACTGTTCGCCTGACAGGCAACCGCTCGATAAGAGCTGAAATCATGCTCACCGATCAGACAACGACTTGCCGATTGCATTCGCCCAACATCAAGACTCTTGTGAGTCCAAGTAACCCCTCTAGAGAGAATCGCCGGTTTAACAGGTGCCGAGTAGATCAGATAGCGGTAGCGTCTTGCTTGAGCAGAAAAACGGGCGTGAAATTGATCCGACACCGGTTTTGCCCAAAGCACCGCAATGTCATCAGGGAGGTGTCGATTCGTACCCATCACCCAGGCACGATCGATTCGCTGATTGGGTGTATCAAAGTGAACAACTTGATAACAGCCATTCACCCCGGTATCGGTGCGGCCAGCACAGACCAGATGCACATCGTGATTCGCAATCTTTGCTAACGCCTGCTGCAGACGTTCCTGAACCGTGACAACCCCTTCATCTGCCTGAATCTGCCAGCCATGATAGTTTGCACCAGCGTACTCAATCCCAAGGGCGTAACGAAAAAGGGCGACTTCCGTCGCCCCTTTGATGTTTTCAATATCGCTCATTAACTAAGCTTTATCCAATTGATCCAAGAGGTTTGCGACCTCCTGCTGCTGAGCAGAAGAGCCTTTGTCTTTCATACTGACAAGGATATCACGAGCAGCCTCATAATCATCCATTTCAATGTAAGCTCTTGCTAGATCTAATCGGGTTTCGTTTTCATCTGCACCACTGTAGAAGTGGGTATCAAAATCTTCTGACTCTGCGGTGTCATTAATCTCTTCTACCACCTCTAGATCGCCATCAACTTCATCGAAAATCTTTTCGATCTCCCCGTCCAGCGCCCCAGAATCACTCTCTTCTACGACAAATTCCCAATGATCGTCAGACTGTCCGTCAGCTTCAACATCTTGATCCACCTCGATATCAAATGCCTCATCGGGAACGCTGGCATCGCCCATCATTGCCTCTAGAGCGACCAGGTCCTCATCAATGGAGTCAGTGTGCGCTGGTTCATCCATTGAGTCTGCTTGCGGCATATCAACGCCCGGAATTTGGCTCTCTTGTGGTTCTTCGTCAGATTCTGAATCAAACGGCTCGATAACAAAATCGAGGTCTTGCAGCTCTGCACTCTCCTCTTCTACAGGCTCCACAATCGATTCAACCGAATCGGCATCTGCCAGTGAGGCTTCTAGCTCAGAGTCAAGAAACTCCTCTAAATCATCATCTTCCGGCTGCGACTCATCGGCTTCGTTAACCATCGCCTCTTGCTCTTCAGGTGATGACATAGCTGCATTAGCTCTGGAGAGGAAATCATCAGCGTCAGAACTTGTTTCTGTTTCTGTTTCCAGTTCATTATCATCAATGACCTCAGGCTGAGGTTCAACTGAAGCGAGATCACCTGTATTTGATGATTCATCAACGGATTCATTTGGCGGTGACTCTTCAGCAACCTCATCGCTGATCGCTTCCATCTCAGCTTGGGCCGCCTGCTCACTGGCACGAGCTCGAAGCACCTCATCGATCATCGACTGAATCTCAGCTTCAGCCTTAGCGATACTCTCTGAATCAGAATCAGGCTTTGGATCGATGACTGGCTCAATCGACGTTTCCAAAGCGGGTTCAACAGCTGATGGCTCAACGACAGCCATAGTTGGGGTCGACGATGCTGAAGGTACTAGAGGCGCTTCAGAGATAACCTCATCCTCTTTTGCCGCACTGCTCGCGGGTTCACGATAAGGCGCAGGCTTTCTTGAAGATCGTATTAACAACAGCAGCAACAATAGAAAGGCTACAGCACTGCCACCAACGATTTCAGGATTCATTCGAACATAGTCGATCACAGCAGCGACTGGGTCCTCATTACGCTGTTGAGCTAGCTGCATCTGCTGTTCCAACTGCTGTTGCAGTTGCGCAACCTGTTGATCTTTTAGCTCAATTAGACGCTGCATGGTCTGTAGCTGCTCAGCTATAGAGTCCAATTTTGCAGAGAGATCAGCATTGTCACGTTCAACTTTCTCGACACTCTCCTGAGTTACAAGCAGCTGATTTTCCAAGTCTCGATTGAGTGCTTGAAGCTCCTGTTCGCGAGGCGTTGATTCAACGGGCGTAGCAACAGAATCTTGATCTAAAGAGAGAGAAGCTCCCTCCTCTTCAGTTTCAACCACAGAGTTAGAGGGTTCGCTATCAGCTCGGACCTCTACTGAATCTGATACCGTCTGACTAGCCTCAGCTTCTGAACTGCTGGTTGATAGAGGTTGATCTTGTGTCTCGTCAACAGAGACCAACTTCAATTTAGCCTCTGATGGATTAACCACTTCAGAGGTTTGAGCCGAGGGAGCTTCACTCTCTGGTTTAGCAACTGGAGTAACGTCCGCTTTCTCAATAGCTGCAGAAGCGGAGGAACGTCTGCCATTTTTCCAATCTTCATACTGCTTGCGAACTTCGATAGCCGCTTGCCTAACTGATAGCTCATTCGCTTGCGCACTATTGGGCAGCGTGACGACCGTACCGGCTTTAAGAACATTGATATTGTTGGTCGGAAAGCTACTAGGGTTTAGACGCTGAATCGCCAGCATCATCTGGTTGACCGAGACGGATTCATCAGGAAGATTACTTTGAGCCAATGCAAACAGGGTATCATTTACATCGACATAAACCTGATTCGCTGATGAGGTCTCAGTTCTCAGTGTGGTTTGGACAGTTTGCGCCGGGTTCGCTTTTAAAACCTTTTCCGGTTCAGCCTTAAGACCCTCTTTCTGAAGTGAGTCAGTTACTGGAGTGGACGGCACGGATATGGGTGTCGGTTGAGCTGCAGCCTCTACAAACAGAGGAGGATCCAACAACAGGGTGTACTCTCGAACAAGACGACCATTGGGCCAATTCACTTCCATCAAGAAGCTGATAAAGGGCTCACGAACAGGGGTGTCCGAACTAATGACGACTTTAGCACCACCCTGGGCATTGAGCTCAACGTCAAAATCAACCGAACTCAACACGCCAGATCGGCTTAAGCCAGCCAGACTGAAGGCGTCATCATCAGCCAATTTAGGACGAATATCGGATGCTTTTAAATCACGAACTTGTAGCAGTTGAATTTCAGCCTGAAGCGGCTCGTTCAATGCAGATTTTACATTGAGTTCACCTAGGCCTAGGGCATTAGCCTGACTGGCTAACAATGCGGATGAAACGGCAATACTGAGTGCTAAACGACGCACAATAACTTCACTCCACTCTATTAATCCGAAAGGATTAATCTCTCTCTATTGAATGAAGTATTGTTGCTACCCGGTAATGGGTCAAGTTTACCGGGCAGATTTTTTAAATTAGTGCTTAGTTACCAATGTAGCAAGCAGCTCTAAAAGTGCTGAGGCACGGCCGAAACGGTTCTCATCAAACATCAGGGTAGCTTGAATCGTCTGGTCCACACGTGCATCGACACGCAGGCGCGATACCAAACACTCAGTCTGCCCAATCATCGATTGAGTAGAGGCGTTGGGGCTGTGACTGAAACGCAACGCATTATCTCGATCAATGAGCGCTACTAGATCAGAGACCGATTGGTCCGCTTGTGTCTCAACCATCAGCATTGCAGAGGTACCGTGGAACATCGGCACTTGAACGGTTGATACCGTTACTTCGGCATCGTCAAACAGTGCATCAGCACCCTCAGCAATACGACGCTCTAACCCTGATTCACCTTGTTCGTCCAATACAAACGGCTGAGCCAATGCATTAAAGGCTAGGGTTGCATCTAAAAACTGCTCTGTCGCTTCACGACCATTAAGCAGTGCGGCTGTTTCACGTGCTAAAGCCTCAGCGCCTTTGCGATCATGAACACTGGCAGGCAAAGTCGCGGCAATGTGCATACGAAGAGGCTCAACTTTAGAGCTAATCGCCTGGCAGAACTTGTAGACTGCTACTAGCACAGGCTCAGCGAGCTGATACCACTCGCCAGACTCCAGACGGTCACGACCCGCGACGGCCAACTGAGACGATTCAGCAGACAGGTTAGAGTAGAGATCGATCAATGTAGCACCCAAGGAAGCGCGCTCCAAAAGATCTGCACTCGCCTCAGGTTGAGCCAGAATAACCACAGACGCTTCAGCAAACGGAGCTTGATCAACGGGACGCACCAGTGTGGAGTGCCCGTTAATCATCAATGAACGACCCGCTTCGCTCTCGTCATCCCATAAAGAGAGCTCAATTTCGCTCGCTAGAGGGTGATCTTCGAAGAGTTCAAAAAACTGGTCGGCTACTAGAGATGAGACACCAACAAAAAATAGTTTCATAGCTTTTCCAAAAAGATCGGCCCGCAAATGAGCGGGCCGTTAATTGATTCGTTACGCTTATTGAGCCAGAAGTATACGAAGCATTCGGCGAAGAGGCTCTGCAGCACCCCAAAGCAACTGATCACCCACACTGAATGCGTTTAGGTACTGTTTGCCCATCTTCATTTTACGAAGACGACCCACAGGGATACTCAATGTACCGGTCACTTTGGTTGGTGATAGCTCTTCCATAGTGATCTGACGATCATTAGGCACCACTTTTACCCAATCATTCGCTTCAGCAACCATCTGCTCGATCTCATCCATTGGAAGATCTTTATTCAGTTTGATTGTAAATGCCTGGCTGTGACAGCGCATTGCACCGATACGAACACAGGTACCATCGATAGCAATCGGGTTAGAGTTACGGCCAAGAATCTTGTTTGTTTCAACATAGCCCTTCCACTCTTCCTTAGACTGACCATCGGCAACAGGTACATCGATCCAAGGGATCAACGAGCCCGCAAGCGGCACACCAAAGTTATCAACGGCTAGATCGTTACGCATGGTGCTAACAACCTGACGATCAATATCAAGAATTGCCGATGCAGGGTCATTCAGAAGCGCTTCTGAACCATCGCGAATCTGCCCCATTTGAGTGATCAACTCACGCATATTGCGTGCGCCAGCACCTGATGCAGCCTGATAAGTCATTGAAGAGACCCACTCAACGTGACCCGCTTTAAATAGACCACCTAGACCCATCAACATGAGAGAGACAGTACAGTTACCGCCAACGTAAGTTTTGATCCCTTTCGCTAGACCCTTCTCAATTACATCGCTATTGACTGGATCCAGAACAATGATCGCTTCATCATCCATTCGCAGAGCAGAAGCAGCGTCAATCCAGTAGCCATCCCAGCCAGCAGCACGAAGCTTAGGGTAAACCTCTTTCGTGTAGTCGCCACCTTGGCAGGTAATAATCGCGTCCATCTCTTTTAGCGCATCAATATCAGATGCATCTTTAAGTGGAGCAATCTCTTTACCAATGTCTGGACCAGCAGCACCTACCTGAGAAGTGGTGAAAAATACCGGTTCAACGATCTGATCGAAGTCTCGCTCTTCCTGCATACGCTGCATAAGAACGGAACCCACCATACCGCGCCAGCCAACAAAACCTACACGATTCATATTTACCCTCAAAAAACTTTTTCGCTATTCAATAGCTCTATCAAAAAAGGCCGGATCTAACCGGCCTTCTCGGTTAACGTTTGATTATGCGCTTAGCGCAGCAATCACCGCGTCACCCATTTCAGTTGTCGAAACCTTCGTCATGCCTTCAGAGAAGATATCGGCAGTACGCAGGTTTTGATCCAAAACCTTACTTACCGCGGCTTCGATTCGATCCGCAGTTTCGCCCTTATCAAGCGAGTAGCGCAACATCATAGCGGCAGACAGGATGGTTGCCAATGGATTTGCAATGTTTTGACCCGCAATATCCGGAGCAGAACCGTGACAAGGTTCAAACATACCCTGACCCTTCACGTTCATAGACGATGAAGGCAGCATACCGATGGAACCCGTCAGCATTGCAGCAGCATCTGAAAGGATGTCGCCAAACATGTTACCTGTTACCACCACATCGAACTGCTTAGGTGCACGTACTAGCTGCATTGCAGCGTTATCTACGTACATGTGGCTTAGTTCAACTTCAGGGTACTCAGCGCTCAACTCTTCCATCACTTCACGCCAAAGCACCGTCACTTCTAGTACGTTTGCTTTGTCGACAGAGCAGAGTTTCTTACCACGTGCCATTGCCGCTTCAAAAGCGACACGACCGATACGCTTGATCTCATCTTCGTTGTATACGTAAGTGTTGTAACCTTCACGTAGGCCATCTTCAGTGGTGCGAATGCCGCGTGGCTGACCGAAGTAGATACCACCCGTTAGTTCACGAACGATAAGAATATCTAGATCTGAAACCACTTCTGGCTTCAAAGTAGACGCGTGAGCTAACTGTGGGTAAAGAATCGCTGGGCGCAGGTTACCGAACAATCCAAGCTGAGTACGAAGACCTAGAAGCCCCTTCTCTGGGCGAATCTGAAAATCAGGGTTTGTATCCCACTTAGGACCACCCACAGCACCCAAAAGGATGCCTTTGGAGTCATGCGCCTTAGCTAGGGTCTCTTCTGGAAGAGGTACACCTGTCGCATCGATCGCAGCACCACCAACGTGTGCTTCATCAAATTCAAGACCAAGGTTATCTTGATCGTTAACCAGTTCAAGCACACGACGCGCCTGAGCAACAATCTCAGGACCAATGCCATCACCTGGCAAAATCAAAACTTTGTTTTCGTTCATTTTTCTATTCCATATTTACCGTGTCTGGCTTTCAGCCTGACACGACTCTCTCAGCGTCTTCCAGACTACCGAGCGTAAATTAATCTTTCTCAATGCTCCGGGTCTGACCTCTGGTCTGACCCGACTCTTTCAATTGACTTCCAGAGCACCGAGCGTAACGTGAATGTGGGGTCAGACCGGAGGTCAGACCCCGCCGCCTTTTCGGCGACCGAATTACTTAATCGCGTCGAACAACCAAGGCGCTTCTGCACGGCGTTTCGCTTCGTACGCACGGATATCATCCGCATGCTCAAGCGTTAAGCCGATATCATCCAAACCGTTTAGCAGACAGTGCTTACGGAAGCCATCAACTTCGAAGCTGTACTCTTTGCCGTCTGGGCTAACCACTTTCTGATTTTCAAGATCAACCGTTAGGCTCATACCGGGTGCTGCAGCAACGGCTTGGAAAAGCTCTTCCACTTCTTCCTCTGTAAGAATGATCGGCAATAGACCATTCTTGAAACAGTTATTGAAGAAGATATCGGCATAGCTTGGTGCAATCACTGCACGGAAACCGTAGTCATCTAATGCCCAAGGAGCGTGCTCGCGGCTAGAACCACAACCAAAGTTGTTACGTGCTAACAGAATGCTAGAACCTGCATACTCTGGTTTGTTTAGAACAAAGTCTGGGTTGATAGGACGTCCAGAACAGTCTTGATCTGGCTGACCTTCATCAAGGTAACGAAGTTCATCAAATAGATTAGGACCAAAGCCAGAGCGCTTAATCGATTTAAGGAACTGCTTTGGAATGATCATATCGGTATCAACGTTGACGCGATCAAGCGGAGCAACAACACCGGTGTGAGTCGTAAACTTTTTCATATCTTTATCTCCGCCCTAACTTAAGAGTTCAACTCAAAATCGCGTACATCAACGAAGTGGCCTGTAATCGCAGCCGCAGCCGCCATTGCTGGACTCACTAGATGGGTACGACCACCGAAGCCCTGACGGCCTTCGAAGTTACGGTTAGAGGTTGATGCACAGTGCTCACCATTACCCAACTTATCTGGGTTCATCGCAAGACACATAGAACAGCCCGGTTCACGCCACTCTAAACCCGCTTCAACAAAGATCTTATCCAAGCCTTCCGCTTCTGCCTGAGCTTTAACTAGACCAGAACCAGGCACAACAAGCGCCTGCTTCACTGTGCTTGCAACCTTACGGCCTTTAACTACTGCAGCGGCAGCGCGCATATCTTCGATACGGCTGTTAGTACAAGAACCGATAAAGACACGATCAAGTTTGATATCTGTAATCGCCTGGTCTGCATTCAAGCCCATGTACTCAAGCGCACGAGTAATCGAGTTCGCTTCGTCTGCATCTTTCGCGTTCGCTGGGTTTGGCACAGTGCCATCGACAGCAACAACCATCTCTGGAGATGTACCCCAAGTCACCTGCGGTTTGATATCAGCGGCGTTGATCTCAACGACCTTATCGAACTGAGCATCATCGTCAGAGACTAGATCTTTCCAGTTTGCTACAGCCGCTTCCCACTGATCCGCGGTTGGTGAGAATGGACGACCTTTAAAGTACTCAATCGTCTTGTCATCAACCGCCACTAGACCCACACGAGCACCCGCTTCGATCGCCATGTTACAGATAGTCATACGACCCTCAACAGAGAGCGAGCGTATTGCAGAACCACCAAACTCCATCGCATAGCCTGTACCACCAGCCGTACCGATAACACCGATTACATGAAGTACAACGTCTTTAGCGGTGACGCCAACACCAAGATCACCGTCTACTTTAATCAGAAGGTTCTTCATCTTCTTAGCGATCAGACACTGAGTCGCAAGAACGTGCTCAACCTCAGAAGTACCAATACCATGCGCTAGCGCACCGAAAGCACCGTGGGTAGAGGTATGCGAGTCACCACAGACAACGGTAGAACCTGGCAGAGTCATACCCTGCTCTGGGCCTACAACGTGAACGATACCCTGACGCTCATCAAGCATCTTGAACTCAACAATGCCGTACTCGTCACAGTTCTCATCCAGTGTTTTTACCTGAATACGAGAAACGGGATCGACAATTTGATCGACGCCGCCAGCTCGTTCAGTGGTGGGTACGTTGTGATCAGGCGTCGCTAGGTTAGCATCGATACGCCAAGGTTTGCGACCCGCCATACGCAGGCCCTCAAAAGCCTGAGGTGAAGTGACCTCATGAAGAATTTGACGATCGATGTAGATTAATGAACTGCCATCATCGTTCTGACGCACCAAATGGGCATCCCATAATTTGTCATAAAGTGTTTTACCAGCCATCTCTCTCTCCTGGTTGGTGACCTATCCGTAAGGATTTAAAAGTGTCTAAATTTTATCCACACCTCTTTCAATAGACAAACTCTTATTATTTATAATTTCCATTCCAAATAAGAATAGTTAAATTATTTTTAAAAAAATTAATCTTTTTTTTGTAAAGTTCAAAATATGGTCTACATTTCATTGGTAACACATAAAAAAAACAGATTAACTTTTCCTAAGAAGGGACTCTTATCCATGCTTGTACTTACACGTAACGTCGGCGAAAAATTGATTATTGATGGCAACATTGAAGTAATGGTGGTTGAAGCAGGTGGCGGCAGTGTTCGTCTCGGCATAGAAGCACCAAAAGATGTGCACATCGTTCGCGAAGAGCTACTAGAAGAAGACGAATCCTGAGATAAGTCTTTGATCAAAAAGCACCCTCTGTGGTGCTTTTTTTATGCCTATTTCAACCGCTCTCTTGTAAGCTTAGGCTTATGGATACCTCTACCCTACAAGCCTTTGTTGAGACCGCTCAGCTAGGCAGCTTCTCGCAAGCATCACAGCGACTGTTTATAACTCAGTCAGCGGTCAGCAAACGCGTGGCTCAACTAGAAGAACAGGTTGGAGCTCGGCTGTTTGATCGAATTGGCCGAACCATAGCATTGACCGATGCCGGTAAAGCACTGCTCCCCCAGGCACGCCGTATTTTGGCGGAATTAGAAGACGCCAAACGCGTCGTCGACAATATAAAGGGCGACATCTCTGGTCGTCTGTCTGTCGCAGCAAGCCACCATATTAGCCTTCATCGTTTGCCAAACACCCTGCGCAGCTTCACCACTCATTACCCTGAGGTAGAATTAGATCTTCGTTTTTACGAATCAGAGGTCGCTTATGAGGCGGTGCTTCATGGTGACATTGAACTGGCACTGATCACGCTTTCACCAGAGTCAGACCCACGTCTTTACTCGGAGGTGTTGTGGCTAGATCGACTCTTTTACTGTGTCTCTACCGACCACCCTATCGCTAAGCATGGCTCAACCGATTTTGAAACCTTGAACCAGTACCCGGGTATTCTGCCAGCACCTAATACCTTCACCTCGCTGATTGTGCACGAGCAGTTAGCCCAGCGAGGTTTAACGCCTAATTTAGGTATCAGCACCAACTACCTTGATACCATTCGTATGATGGTCAGTGTTGGTCTAGGTTGGAGCCTACTTCCAGAATCGATGATTGATAACAACCTGCATAAGGTGGTGATCGACAGTGACGCCATTGAACGGCCGCTTGGGTTTATCTACCACCGTGACAGAACACTCTCTAATGCGGCGGGCAAACTGCTCAATCTACTAAAAGAGGATGCGCAGAAGGGTTCATAACTGAATCAGGGTGAATTAGTATGAGTCAAAGAGTAAATAAGGGCTTAGCGTGAACCATCCGCTTCTAGATCAGTTCAATCAATGGCTGCAGCAGTTCGAGCAGACAGGATCTGTTATCGATACCACTCGTTTAAATGAGTGGAACCATCTAATGGATCAGTTCCAAACGCACCCTGAGCAACTCTCTAGTAATCATGCCCAGTGGATCAAAACGCTTGCTCAAAACTCCAAAGCGATGATGAGTGTAGTAGAAGCACTGCAGGATCAAGCGACCGACTCCAGTGAGCAACTGAAAAAGCTAAGAGAGGAGTTGCATCAATTCAATGTCCAGCTGCTTCTGCAACAAGCTAGTTTGCCACAGCAGATGGCGCCGCTGTTGTTCACTCACACCCACTTATCGACACTCTTTAATGAGGAGCAACTCGCTAAATTTGAGCAATTAAAATCCTCATTGAACACTCCTCAGTTTGAAAAACTTAACCAACTGATCGAATCCTTTATGCAGTGGCAGCAAGCAGGCCAAACACTGACCGAAGAGATGAATCAAATTACTGAGCAGGCAACGCAGACCTGGCAAGAGCAATTCGATGACTCACTCTCTGCCAAGGATCAGATTGAGCTCTGGGGTAAGATCTACGACAGCACCTACCAGGTTCAATTCCAAGAGCCCTCGATGCAGCTAGCTCAAAGCGGGTGGCTGAATGGATGGGCCGATCTAAAACTGGCTTGGAAACAACTTCTGACTCAACTGACAGAACAAGCGGGACTCCCCTCACCTGAGCAACTCGATAGACTGATTGAACAGCTCGATCAACAACGCAGACGCATTCGACAGTTAGAGAAGCGGCTCTCTGCCCTCGAATCAGGTGATCACAATGGCTAATCGGTATAACCAAGCCCTGCTCGATTCACAAAAAGAGCTGGCTAAGGCTATGGCGGTACTCAGTGAACTCCCCCCTTTGGAGGATAGCTCACTGAAAGCCGAGGTGGTGTTAACCCTCGATAAGATGAGACTGCTGCACTTTAAACAGTCTGGACGACGCAGACAGCCGCCGCTGATTATCTGTTACGCGCTGGTTAATCGACCCACTATTCTCGATTTAGCCCCCGACCGTTCACTGGTTCAAGATTTACGAGCCAAAGGGCGTGATATCTATCTAATCGATTGGGGTTATCCCGATCTGTGTGATCGACATATTGGGCTTGATGACTACATTGGCGACTATCTAGATAGCGCCGTGCAGTGCGTTATAGAGCGTTCCGGTTTTGAACAGATTGACCTAATGGGCATATGCCAGGGTGGCGTTTTCTCTCTCGCTTATGCGAGTTTAAAACCAGAGCGTGTTCGTAAACTGGTCACTTTGGTTACACCCGTGGATACTGGTGTCGAAGGGTTTACACTTAGCGAAATGGTCCGAGAAACGAACATTGAACAGCTTGTTAAAGCCTATGGAAACCTTCCTGGTCAGTTTCTCAATCAGATCTACGCTGCGCTCAAACCACTGCAACTGGGTGTCGTAAAAGAGATGGGGCTGAGCCGCTCGATTCAAGACCCGACAAGCGCCGAGCTATTCTTACGCATGGAGCAGTGGATCAATGACAGTCCGGATCTAGCAGGCCGGGCCGCTATAGAGTTTGCAGAGACATTTTTTAAAGGGAATGGACTGATTCAAGGCTCATTCTATGTCGATTCAAAAGCCGTTAAGCTAACGTCCATTCGCTCCCCCATATTGAATATCTTTGGCACTAAAGACCACTTGGTACCAACTGCCTCAAGCCAAGCGTTACAAACAGCCATTACTCCCAACACCCCCTACCAAGAGTTGGCTCTTCCTGCCGGTCACATCGGCGCCTTCATCAGTGATCGCTGTCGAGATAAGGTCATTAGCGCTATCGAATCGCATCTAACATCCTAGCAGCAAAAAAGTTGGCCTATTTTTTGCAAATATTAATGGATATTTCCTAATTCCCTACTAGAGTTAATAGATGCGAAACCGACAATTGATAGACCGCCTGATTGAACTGTCAAAAACAGCAGATCATCACGATATTCTGAATAAGATCACACAGGCTTTCAGTGAAGCCTATTCACCCTCTCTGGTTTTTGTAGGTGTGTTAGTTGATAGCCACGCTGAGCTGATTGAAGGCCATGCCGCTTTTCGTGGGGAGGAGCCTTCTGAACCCTGGGTGTACTGCATGACCGATCAACCCTGTGCACTGGTTTATAAAGGGAAAGAGGTCTCTATACCCTGTGATGTCCAGAAAGACTTCATCAAAAAAGAGGGTTCAGGATTAGAGAGCTTTCTTGGCTTACCGATCAACCACCCCACTGCGGGGACCCTTGCTCACTTTGCCGTCTATGACAGCCAGCCCAATCACTTTGATGACATCAAAGAGGAGACCCTCTGCCTCCTTCAAACGCTCATTGAACGGGAATACTGGCGTATTCATGCTTTGCGTGCAGAACGACTCGTTGACCTATTCAGCGACCTAGAAATCGGCATTCACCGCACCGAAACTGCAACCGAAAAAATAGTTGAGATAAACCCTTATCTATCAGAAAAAACAGGGGTTAAGATAAATGCTCAACAGGCTGTGCCAATCTGGTCAATGGATCTACTCAGCTCAGAGAACCAGATCAAGAATAGGGTTTATGACCAAAGCTTATCTCATGAGTCCCTCTATAAACTGAATGATGATCAAGAGTTCCCTGTTGAAGTGAGAACGATTTGTAACCCAGCGGACAGTCTAATGAGTGAACATTGGGTAAGCGTGGTACTGGATCAAACAGAGCGATTAGCAAGAGAGAAAGAGCTCAGACTTGCGTTAGAACAACTCAAAGCTAAACAGGAACAACAAAAACAGTTTTTCGCAGTGGTTGGACATGAATTGCGTACCCCTATTGCATCGATCAACATGCTACTTAAAGATGAATCGATACCCCGCGAAGAGATCGATACCTATTTAAAATCGACTGCCAGCAACTTACTGGACGTTTTAGAAGATCTTCGCTTTATTGGCGCACCAGAAAAACGAGTAGTTCAATTTAAAACAGCAACTCCGGAGTCCATTATTCAAGGTGTTTGCGCATCGCTTCATGGACTTCTGCTTCAACGCCAACAGCAATTGACTCTCAGCTTACATGAGTGCGGTCAATTTGCACTGCCTGTACAAGCCATTCGACAAATCTGCACAAACCTAATCAAGAATGCGTCGATTCACAGCGGGGGTCACCAGATTGCTGTCTCTCTGACACAAGCAAGCGATCAAAACCTGTTGCAAATCGTTGTTGAAGATGACGGCGTAGGCATCCCTAAAGAATCATTAGAGGATCTATTAAAGCCATTTAATCGAGGCAAAACTGACGCGGACGGTACAGGACTTGGGTTGTACATCGTAAAAGAGATTGCCAATGCTATTGAGGCTAAATTGGACTACAGCACTTCAGAGCTAGGGGGTGCAAAATTCATACTGGAATTTGCCGCTAATGAACCTGAGATTAAAAATTCATCGCAGATAAGAGATTCAATCAACTTTTCAGACATGCGAATTCTGATTGCAGAGGATAATAAGACGCTTCAGCTACTGACCCAAAAGATGTTAAGTAAAGTTGGTGCACATGTAGAGGTTGCTGATAACGGTCGTGAGGCGTTGCAGCTTGTACAAAGAGATAGTTTTGATTTGGTGATTACGGATCTGAACATGCCAGAAATGAATGGCTTGGAACTGATCGAGCAACTAACGAAACAAGATTTCAAAGGGACGATTTTGGGATGCACGGCGGCCATTACGGGTAAAGAGACAGACCAGATGATTAATAAAGGCGCCAAAGAGGTTATCACCAAGCCGATCTCATTGGATCAGATAGAACAGGCACTTAATTAGCAAAAAGAGAGCAAAAGCTCTCTTTTTTTGCGAATGAGAACCCAAGAAAAGAGCTATTTCTCCTCTTTCTCACCCTCTTGCTTAGCCGCTGGATTGAACATATTCCAAAACGCCATGTTCTGATCCGTCAATTTGTTCATCATCGTTAATGGATTGGCAGCGCCCATCATCGTCTCCATCTGGTCTCGAATACGATCTTGGTGCTCTAGAAAGGCGCTGATGCTCTGTTCTAGGTACTGGCTCATCATGCCCTGCATACTATCACCGTAGAAGCGGATGAGTTGCTGAAGCACCTGATTGGTTAGCAAGGTACCGCCCCCATCAGCCTCTTGCTCAGAGATAATTTGCAGGAGAATGTTGCGCGTTAAATCTTGGCCTGTTTTAGAATCCTGAACCTGAAAGGTCTCACCGTTCATTACCAGCTGCTTCACATCTTCAAGGGTCACGTAGCAGCTGCGAGAGGTGTCGTAGAGACGGCGGTTTGTATATTTACGAAGAATGCGCACAAAAGTACCTCAACAATTATTTATCGTTTTTATCACTGGTATTGCTGGTCATCATTCCGAAGAAAGCCTTTTGCATGGCCTCCATCGAATTTAGGCCTGAATTTAGATAGGGCTGCATTAAAGAGAGAGCGTCATAACCATCTGCGCCATTAAGCATCTGCTGTCTAAACTGTTCAACTAACTCTTTTTGAATTTCGGACACATCGGGTAGACCTAGGGTGCGGCGAAACTCTTCTGGGGTTAAATCAACATCTACACTGATTTTCATAACGATCTCCATCCAGCACTTTTAAGAAGCCTGTAGGCTTGAGCATAACGCGTTTATTTTCGCACTGCAAAAAAACCTTTTTAGCTATTTTGCTGCACTTTTGCCGGCAACTTACCGAAGGATATCAACAACAGAGCTACGAGGCTGGCTGCCGCCGCAAAGATGAAACTAACGCCAGAACCGAAGTGGTGCCAAAGGTAGCCAGCAATGATGGAACCAAACAGACCACCTAAGCCAAAGCCGAGGCTAGAGTGCAGAGCCTGCGCCCTGCCCTCGCTTCCAGCGGGAAAGAGCTGCTGCACAATACGAATGCCACTGGCATGCAGCACCGCAAAACTGGCAGCATGTAGCAGTTGAGAGAGTATGATAATTAGCAGTGAGTCAGACAGGGTTGCCATCATTAACCAGCGCAGCACTGCCAGCATTAAACTCGCCATAAAGACACTTACGAGCGAAAAGCGTTGCCACAATTTGTGCAACACAGCGAACATCGCTATCTCAGCCAGAACGCCTAAAGACCACAATAAACCTATGGATAAGCCGCTATACCCCTCTTGCTGCAGCAAGAGGGTGTAAAAACCGTTGTAGGGGCCGTGAGCCAATTGTGCAAAAAAGATCAGTGCAAAGAACTGTATCACTTCAGGACGTCTCATCACCTTTGCAACAGAGACAGATTTGGCGGAATTGATCGGTGCGGCAGCCGGCTTGGGAACCGTCCAGGTTGCAAAGTAGATAGCAATTAATACCACCAACAACCCAATAGGCACCCACTCGATCTGATCGTCTATGAACAACTCACCACCGATCAAGGTAGCCGCAATGAACCCAACGGACCCCCACAAACGAATTTTCCCGTAGCGATCTCGCTTCTCACCTAGATGACTTAAGGTAACTACTTCAAATTGCGGCAAAATCGCATTCCAGAAAAATGAGAAGCAGAGCATCGCAAGCAGCAGCGGCCAAAACCCCTCAATGAACAGCACCGGAACAAAGGCTAATACGGCCAGCAGTGCACCCAGTTTAACAACCCGCATGCGCTCCATATGACGATCGGCCACATAGCCCCAAATACTTGGAGCATAAAGCCTAGAGAGGTGAAACGCGCCTAATAGAAGTCCAATCTCCTCAGCATTGAAACCTTCATGGCTAAGATAGGGAGCCCAAAATGGCATCACCACGCCTAACAGTGAAAAGAAGGTGTAGTAGAAGAGTGAAAGTCTTAGCTCAAGGCGCATCGTTAACTACGCTCACCAAGTAAGAGGCGTAGTCCGAACATCAGATAAACAGTTCCACTTAAGCCATCTAAGGCTCTGATCACACCTCTATTGAACAGAAGATGACGGGCTCGATCGACACCTAATACCAAACCACCCTGCCAGACCATGGCAATACAAAAATGGATTAACGCCATCATCAGAGACTGTAGGAGAGGTGAATAGCCCGATACCAGAAATTGCGGTAACAGAGCCATATAGAAGAGTAAGGTTTTCGGGTTTAACAGATTGTTGAGAAAACCTTGGTAGAAGGCCGAGCGTAGAGCGCTTTCATTAGTAGCAGTTTCCAAAATCAATGCGCGTCCTCTGAACAGATCTTTAAACGCTTGCAGTGCAAGATAGATCAAATAGCCTGCTCCTAACATCTGCATGTAAAAGAACAGTGTTTCTGAACTGGCCAGAATGGCAGCCACGCCTAATGCACTCAATGTTCCGTGCACAAACAGCCCCAAGCAGATACCAAGACTGGCTAAAAACCCCTGGCTTCGACTGCCTACAGAGCGTCGCAATACCATCATCGTATCGACACCGGGGGTCAGTGTTAATAGGGTAATGGCCACCAGAAACGCGGCCCAAGGGAAGAGTTCAAGCATTAAAAAAGCCCAGTGCGATAACAAGTTTTCGTTATAACATCTGGGCTTGATGGGAGCTAGTCGATATTAAGAGAAATCGAGCGGACGCTCTCCATTTTCGTCACGGATCCATGTTGGCAGACCCATGTGGTTAAGATGATTCAGGAATGGACGTGGATCCAACTCCTCTACGTTAACCATCGTTTTACAATCCCATTCACCCGTCGCAATCAATAACGCAGCTGCAACCGGTGGAACACCAGCGGTGTAGGAGATACCCTGGCTACCGACCTCATTGTAGGCATCTTTATGGTCAGCAACGTTGTAGATGAACACTTCACGCTCTTGACCATCTTTAGTTCCTTTCACCTGATCACCTATACAGGTCTTACCGGTGTAGTTGGGTGCAAGTGACGCAGGATCTGGAAGACAAGCTTTAACCACTTTAAGAGGGACAACACTCTGCCCTTCAGCCGTTTCGATTGGCTGCTCAGAGAGAAGACCCAGATTCTTTAGAACCGTGAATACGGTGATGTAACGTTCCCCAAAGCCCATCCAGAAACGTACATTAGGACAACCTAGGTTGGCTGATAGAGAGTGGATCTCATCGTGACCCGTCATGTAGCTTGTGCGCTCACCCACCACAGGCAGATCGTCAGTACGACTGATCTCAAACATCTGGTTGGTTTGCCACTGATTGTTCTGCCAAGAGTAGACACGTCCGGTAAACTCACGGAAGTTGATCTCAGGGTCGAAGTTGGTGGCGAACCAGTGACCGTGATCGCCCGCATTGATGTCGATAATGTCGACTGACTCGAGCGTATCGAAGTACTCATTTTTAGCCAGTGCCGCATAAGCGTTTACGACACCTGGATCAAAGCCACAGCCCAAAATAGCCGTGGTGCCTGTCTCTTTACAGCGCTCGCGACGTTTCCACTCGTAGTTACCGTACCAAGGTGGGTTTTCACAAATCTTAAGTGGGTCTTCGTGAATAGCGGTGTCTAGGTAAGCGACACCCGTTTCAATACAGGCTTCAAGTACCGACATATTGACGAAGGCTGAACCGACATTAAGCACGATCTCAGAGCCCGTCGCTTTGATCAATGCAACCGTCGCGGCTGTATCCATTGCATCCAGTGCATGAGCCGTTAACTTGCCATCCACCTTCATTGCACCCTTCTCGTGGATGCTGTCGATGATCGCGTCACACTTCGATTTGGTTCTTGAAGCGATCGCTATATCACCGAGGATATCGTTGTGTTGGGCGCATTTATGCGCCACCACCTGGGCAACACCACCGCCGCCAATAATTAGTACATTCTTTTTCATAAGATCGCGCACTCCGATGCGTTACTTAACACTATTAAGAGAGGTTATCGACAAAGTCTTGATAACCAAATTCACGAACAAGTTTGATCGAACCATCAAACTCTTTAATGGCTATAGAGGGCATTTTCACACCATTGAACCAGTTTTTCTTAACCATGGTGTAGCCACCCGCATCCTCTATTGAGAGTCGATCACCGGCTTTAAGCTCATGATTAAAATTAAACTCACCAAAAATATCGCCTGCCAAGCAAGACTTACCGCACAGCTGATAGCTGTACTCACCATCACAAGGTGGCATACGAGCGTCCTCTCGATAGATCAAAAGATCGAGCATATGCGCTTCAATCGAGCTATCAACAATCGCTAGGTGCTTACCGTTGTAGAGTGTATCCAATACCGATACTTCGAGCGTTGTACTCTTGCTAATGGCCGCTTCACCAGGCTCTAAATAGACCTGAACACCATAGGTTTCAGAAAAGGACTTCAAACGCTGACAGAATTGATCAAGCGGATAGTCATCTCCGGTAAAGTGGATACCACCCCCTAGACTGATCCATTTCATTTTGGCAATCAGGTGGCCAAAGCGCGCTTCGATATCACTGAGCATGGCACTGAAACGCTCAAAATCGCCATTTTCACAGTTGTTGTGGAACATGAAACCGGAAATTTTATCGACTACCGTTTCGATACGCTCAGGGTCCCACTCACCCAGGCGGCTATACGGACGTGCTGGATCGGCAATGATGAACTCAGAGGTTGAAATACCCGGATTCACGCGCAAGCCACGCGTTTTCTCACGGCTCTGCTCTTCAAAGCGCTCAAACTGATTGATGGTGTTGAAGATGATCTTGTCACAGTTAGCGAGCACCTCCTCTATCTCATGATCGTCATAGGCGACCGAGTAAGCGTGTGTTTCACCGGGAAACTTGTCATGACCTAATTTAACTTCATAGAGTGAGGATGATGTAGTACCGTCCATATACTGCGACATTTGATCAAACACGGACCAGGTCGCGAAGCATTTCAGTGCAAGCAGTGATTTAGCACCCGAATGCTCACGTACGTAGGCGATCTTCTCCAGGTTCTTTTGGAGTTTCGATCGATCGATAAGGTAGTAAGGCGTTTTCAACATATGAGCAAATAATCAAGTTAATAGGGTGACAGGCTGAAAGCCAGTCACCGGTACACTCAGTTAACTACGGAGTCGCCGTGACTGGCTTAAGCCTGTCACCGACAGTACCAGCAACTCCATAAATTATGGATAAATTTTAAAGCTGACCCAGCACCGGCGTATCAACCGATACATCCGCATTTTGGCCGCGATGACGCAGCAGATGATCAACCAAAGTCAGAGCCATCATCGCTTCTGCAATGGGTGTGGCACGAATACCGACACAGGGGTCATGACGGCCTTTGGTAACCACCTCCACTTCATTACCAAACTTATCAATACTGCGTCCAGGCAGGCGCATGCTTGAGGTTGGCTTAAGCGCGATGTGCGCAATGATATCTTGGCCACTGGAGATACCGCCTAAGATTCCACCCGCGTGATTCGAAAGGAAGCCCTCTTTCGTCATCTCATCGCGATGCTCAGTCCCTTTTTGCGCAACCGATGCAAAACCATCACCAATCTCTACCCCTTTCACGGCATTGATACTCATCAGTGAGTGGGCAAGATCGGCATCCAAGCGATCGAAAATAGGTTCACCCAGCCCGACAGGAACACCCGAAGCAACGACAGAGATCTTAGCGCCCACTGAGTTACCCTCTTTGCGTAACTCGTCCATGTAGACTTCCATTTTTGCTGCAGCATCAGCATCAGGTGAGAAAAAGGGGTTATTACCCACTTCATTCCAATCAAACTGAGTGTGATCAATAGCGATAGGACCGAGCTGTGACAGGTAGCCACGAATTTCAATGCCCTGCTTCGCTAGTACTTTCTTCGCAATAGCACCGGCTGCTACACGCATCGCAGTCTCACGAGCCGAAGATCGACCACCACCACGGTAGTCACGGATACCGTACTTGTGATGATAGGTGTAGTCGGCGTGAGCAGGACGGAATTGATCTTTGATGTTGCCGTAATCTTTTGAACGTTGATCGGTATTCTCGATCAGCAAACCAATGGATGTACCGGTGGTCTTACCTTCAAAAACCCCAGACAGAATCTTCACTTGGTCTGGTTCGCGACGCTGCGTCGTGTGACGTGAGGTTCCTGGTTTACGACGATCAAGATCCAGCTGAAGATCCTCTTCACACAACTCAATCCCAGGAGGACAGCCATCGACAATGGCACCCAGTGCTGGGCCATGGCTCTCGCCAAAGGTGGTGATTGTGAAAAGCTTTCCGTATGTATTACCGGACATGGTCCTAATCCTTCTGTTTGAGCCGCAGCTCAGTCATTAAATAAATTCTTGGTGTGCACGAAGACTGGGAGCATCAATAACAAAGACACCATTACCGCCCTGATCGAGCTCAACCCATATTAGTGGAAGCTCAGGGTAAGCCTGCATTAGATGCACCTCTGAATTGCCCACTTCCACCACCAGAAGCCCCTGTTCACTCAGATGACGACCCGCCTCTCTCAAGATGCGGCGAGTAATATCCAAACCATCATCACCTGAACCTAACGCCATTTCAGGTTCATGCTGATATTCAGCAGGCATTGAGGCTACATCCAGAGCATCAACGTACGGGGGATTGGTGACGATTAGGTCGTAAACCTCACCTTCTAAATTGTTAAACAGATCACTGTGGACAACGCGCACACGCTCTTCCATCTCATGACGTGCCACATTGATATTAGCCACCGCAAGTGCATCGTCTGATAGATCGGCAAGATCTACCTCAGCTTGATCAAATGCATAAGCACAAGCGATACCGATACAACCACTTCCGGTGCAAAGATCCAGAACGCGCTCTACATCCACATCGCCCAGCCAAGGCTGGAACTGCTGTTCGATCAGCTGTGCGATCGGCGACCGCGGAACCAAGACACGCTCATCAACAGTGAATGGCAGTCCCATAAACCAAGCCTCACCGGTGATGTACGGTAGTGGTTTACGTTGCTGGCAGCGCTGCTGCACAAAATCGATGACACGCTCTCTTTCTGAGGGCAGAAGTTTTGCGTCTAACAGTTCAGCTGAACTATCCCACGGAAGATCAACCGCATTAAACACTAACTGCAGCGCCTCATCCCAAGCGTCTACATGGCCATGACCAAAATAGACTTGGTGACGGTTCATCTCACTGAGTGTCCAGCGAACGTAATCGCGAAGAGTGAGAAGTTGTTCGATCACTGCTTGATCTGAGCTCATGGCTAACCTGATAATATCCGAATCAAAAGTTGCCATAGTTTACCTGTAATCAACATGTCTGATAAGAGTGATAAGATCAGTGATTTCGCTTCTCTAAAGGAGCTTTTTAAGGATGTGACGCCGATTGAGCAGAATCGCGCTGATATTCAACGCCCCGTCAACAAACCCGATGAGGGATCGATTGAATATCGTCGACTGGCGGCCGCCGAAAAAGAGGAGCTTATCGTCGATGGGCTAAACTCTACTCATCACGAATTACTCAGTGCCGAAGAGAGCATTCTTTTT
Organism: Marinobacterium sp. xm-g-48; assembly: GCF_013282925.1. Classification (NCBI taxonomy): domain Bacteria; kingdom Pseudomonadati; phylum Pseudomonadota; class Gammaproteobacteria; order Oceanospirillales; family Oceanospirillaceae; genus Marinobacterium; species Marinobacterium sp. xm-g-48. The sequence goes on along the minus strand of NZ_WBYQ01000002.1, from coordinate 52,567 downwards.
GCAGTACCCGGTGTTCAACTGAAGTTAATCAAACGGATGCAATCGGGTCACTTAGGTTGGGATGCTGGTCTTGATCTGCACGGATTTACCGTCGACCAAGCACGCAACGAGTTGCATCTGTTTATTAGGGATTGTCGTAAGCAGGGCCTCAAATCGATACTGATTGTTCATGGCAAATCCTATACTGACCCTAACAAACCTGCCCTTTTGAAGACTTACGTCAGCGAGTGGCTGCAACAGACAGAGGGCGTGCTAGCGTTCTGCTCTGCTCAGCCAAAAGATGGCGGAACCGGAGCACTCTACCTGCTTCTTAAATCGGATGAGCGTCATAAATCCAATCGGTAAACCTTTACCCAAGGGTGACATTGGCGTATGTTTGCCCGCTTAGTTGTTAACGGGCATAAATAGGCCCGAGAAAGGAATAGAGTCATGGAAAAAGCCTACGAAAACATCATTGAAGCGATTGGCGAAGATCTTAACCGCGAAGGTTTGTTAGATACGCCTAAACGCGCTGCAAAAGCGATGAAGTTTCTGACCAAAGGCTACGACCAGTCGCTTGAAGAGGTGGTTAACGGAGCGCTTTTCCCATCAGACAACTCTGAAATGGTGCTCGTGAAAAATATTGAGATCTACTCAATGTGTGAACACCACCTACTCCCTTTCATTGGCAAAGCCCACGTTGCATATATTCCACAGGGTAAAGTGATTGGTCTGTCGAAAATAGCGCGCATCGTAGACATGTACGCACGCCGTCTTCAGATCCAAGAGAACATGACCAAAGAGATTGCCGAAGCACTTCAAGAGGTGACCGGTGCTCTGGGTGTAGGCGTTGTGATTGAAGCGCAACACATGTGCATGATGATGCGCGGTGTCGAAAAGCAAAACGCGATGATGAAGACATCAATGATGCTGGGAAGCTTCCGATCTAATCCCGCAACACGTGCTGAATTCCTGTCACTGGTAAACTAGTCACCTCAGCTGTTTGGTGTCTGACTTCCAGTCTGACACCCAATCGGATCTTCTATTTAGCGATCACGACCACAGCAGATTGGTCGGCACCCAGCACACTGGGTGCTAATGCCCCTATTCCGTGTACTTCGAGTTGGCCAGTGGCTACGCCTGCCCTATCCAGGTAAGCCTTCACCTGTTCAACTAAGCGCATTGATTCCTGTTCAGCAATTCCTTGATCACTGCCCTGCTGATGACCGACCAATCGAATTGGCGAAAGATTTTGCTGCAGATGATCAGCTAACAGCTTAAGGGTTGGCTCTTCGATGTTGGGTAATTTAACCCAGCCACGTTCTTCTAGTAGCACCAACCAAGGCACCGCCTGTTCCGCTTCAGTGATCTGATCGAGGTGAAGATAGACACGTCGGTTACCCCGTCTTACCGCGTAAGCCGCAAGGTATTGATCATCCAGCTTAGCAGCAAAATAGCGTTGGTAGTCATCACGACCATAGAGGTCGGCATTATTAAATAGGTCATTCGCCCAGATATTACTGGTTCCGCAATCTCTACCATCACACTCAAACAGGATTTCACCTTTTTGGGTAATTACCTGATCACGAAGCACCTGCAGCAGTTCATGGGGATCAAATGATTTTGGCATCTCCCAGGTTGTACGCGTGAGTTGGCCCGACAGTTGCTGCTCTTTATCGATGCGAACATCTCGATTGATCTTAACGACAGCGCCTAAAGGAAAGCGATAATCTCGAACGGTTTGAGTGATCTGTTTATCGAGCTCAGCGGATGGGTCAATACTGATACCATTGGGCAGAGGAGCAGCCCCATTCGCAAACGCCATGGAGGAGAATAGAAACAGGGGTAACAGTCGATGTAACACTAGCCTAATCATTCAACACACTCACTCAACCAAAAAACTCATTAAATGCCGCAGCCATCTGTGGCACGACCTCATCCTCTAAGTGTAGATGATGCCCACCCGGCATCCATCTAAATTCGATATTTTTTACGAAGGGTAAGCGTGCTTGGGTCAGCTCCTGGCTCAAACCTGACTGACCCGCAATCACCAAAACAGGTGACTCTATCTGAGCAAGAGTGCTGCGAACCTGCTCTTCTGTTAAACGTACTGAAGAGCGCAATTTGAGTCTGGGATCCACTCGTATTCTGAGCTCTCCATTGGGCAGTTGTTCACTACTGCGCACCACTAAGCGCTCAGCCGCATCCACTGGCACAGGGAAGCGACCCGTTGCTCTTAACTTGGTCAGCAATGCTTTGGATTTAGCAGAAGCCTGTTTTTGAATCGACAAGTTATCCGTTATCGACTGGCTTAAATTCTCAGCAAATTGATCGGGGGCGTTTGTAAACGGAGCTAGGTTCTCTATCAAGCCAAGTGTTAACACCTGATCCGGAAATGTCCCGGCGTAGAGAGACGCCACACCAGCACCTAAAGAGTGAGCCAGTATTCGAATTGCCCCATCGGGTTGAAGTTGGCGCTTAACCGCATGAAGATCTTCTACATAACCCCAAACAGGATAGCCCGAATCCGCACTGCGCCAATCTGACTGACCATGCCCTGCCATATCGATAGCGACAACACGAAAACCCGCCAAGTGAGGCGCTAATTTGTAGTAACTCTCGGCATTATCTAGCCAACCGTGTAGTGCCAAAATCAACGGTTGGTCATCCTCACCCCACTGCAGTGCAGTAATGGTTCGACTGTGAACGGTAAACCTAATCTCTCTTGGATGAATCATGCTGTTTTCTATCAAATGTAAGCGGTAGGTTCAGGGGTAATGAGTAAACTGAGCAATGGAGCGACCCAGCCCCGCTGCAGGCAGATCACAATCGACCACCTCGATTTGAGCGGGCATAAACCCAACGCCAAAGCGACTTTCACCCTCAACGAGCGAGCTGAATAGACGACCCACCAAGGGCATGTGTGTCACTAATAGAACCCTGCTCTCATCGGGCAGAGATTGCAGATAGTTAAACACGGCTTCAGGCTCACCCTCAGGGGTAATCAGATCAAGAAGCAGAGCCTCCCGATTGGGCAGAAGGTTAGCTAATGTCTGCTGAGTACGCTGATAGGGGCTGACAAAGATGTGGGTCAATTCATCTAAGAAAGGCTGTAGACCTTCAGGGCGATTTTGCAGTGACGCCTCCCCATAAGGGGTTAAGCGACGTGATTCGTCTGGGAAGCCAGGGGCAGCCTCCGCATGACGCATCAATAGGATTCGCATGTTCAGGAACCCGAGAGTGTAAACTCAACATCGGCACTGTGGGCACCTTCCATCATCTTACCGATGACCACTTTGACGGGCGCCTGATTAAAGACTACCTCGTAGAGGCCACGCACAAGAGGCATGTAGACATCTTGCTGCTCTGCGTGCTCGCTCACCAACTTCAGTGTATTGACACCCTCAGCGACCTCTCCCAGCTCAGCCACTGCTTGATCCAACGACTTACCCTGCCCCAACGCATAACCAACTCGGTAGTTACGTGACAGAGGTGATAGACAGGTCACGACCAGATCTCCCACACCCGCTAATCCAAGGAAGGTCAATGGATTAGCGCCCATGCTCACCGCAAGACGACTCATCTCTGCTAGAGAGCGCGTGATCAGCATGCTTTTAGTGTTTTCACCCATACCCAACGCAGCACTCATGCCGGACGCAATGGCGTAGATGTTCTTCAAGGTGCCACCGAGCTCCACACCGAAGGTATCAGCGCTGGCATAGACACGGAAATAGCTAGACTGAAGAAGCTCTTGAACCGTCTCTCGAAGATTCTCATCGGTACTGGCAATGACCGTAGCGGTCAGTTCACGCTTGGCGATCTCTTTAGCCAGGTTAGGGCCACTGATCACACCCGATCGATGCGCTGGGCACTCCTGCTCCATGATTTGACTCATCAGACTGAAGCTAACAGCTTCGATGCCTTTGGTCGTGCTAACGATCAATTGTTCATCGTTGAGGTAGGGTTTAGCTTGATTCAGAACCGCTCGAAAGCCACTGCTTGGAATCGCAATAAAGACAACCTGAGCGTCTTTTAATGCGGACTCGATATCATCAGTCGCAACCAAGGAGTCGGCTAATGGGTAGTTGGGCACATAGCGATCGTTACAACGCTGCTGGTTAATATCATTAGCCAGTTCAGCTCGACGTACCCACAAGGAGGTCGGGATACCTTTTTCAGCCGTCATATTGGCGATGACGGTACCGAAACTCCCACCGCCTAACACGGCAACCTTAGTCACTGTCTGCATTACCTTTACCTAACTCAACCTAACCTAAGGAATCTAAAATTCGTTCAACCAACTTGAACAACATCGCAATCACATACCAAGAGATGATCGCTGCAACGAGAAAGAGGATCAGTTGAACCGGATCTCCACTATTGCTAAAGCCTAGCAATCCAATCACTGCGAAAAACGCACTGACAATCATGGCCACTATTTTTTGAATACCCGCTAGGCCGTGACGATCACCACTCATTAACTGCGAGACTCCTTATCGTCGTTCTCTTCAGTGATCTCTAAATCTAACTGCTCTTCGCTTGTCTCAGCAGCTCTTTCAAGGGGTAGCACATCAATCTCGCCAGCCGTCTCTTCTGATGAGACTTCCGTTAGGTCGACTGACTCATTTGCTAGAGGCTCTTCCGCCACTGGCGCGTCAACAACGGTTTCAGTTTCAGTCTCTGTCGCTTCCAATTCGGTCGACTCTGTTTCAACAGCCTCTTCCACTACAACACTGTTTGGATCAACCAGCAATTCAGCATCAGGGTGGATACAGTTCAATTTAACACCGGTCATCGACTCAATGTCTGGGATAAGGAACGAATCGTCTTCACAGGCAAAACAGATTGATTCACCGGTAGCGCCTGCACGGCCGGTTCGACCAATACGGTGAACATAGTCATCCGCATCTTCAGGAAGCTGATAGTTCACAACATGGCTCACACCATCAATGTGTATACCGCGACCAGCAACGTCGGTAGCCACTAGGACTTCGATCTTGCCACTGCGGAAACCCTCTAGGGTTTTGATGCGTTTGTTCTGTGGGATCTCACCCGACATCATGGCCGCTTTGACACCGTCTTTCTCTAGACGCTCTGCCAACTTACGCGTCTCATGACGACGGTTACAGAATACGATCGCTTTCTCGACGCCATTGATACGTAAGTAGTTACGCAGCAAGTTGTACTTCTCATCACTTGAGACAAGAAATACCGTTTGAGAAACGTTATCCGTAGTTTGATGCTCTGATTCGATCTCAATCGTGACCGGATCACGCGTCCACTGCGCCGCTAAACGCATAATCTCATCGGTGAAGGTTGCACTGTAGAGCAGTGTTTGACGCTCAGCGCCCTTACGCGGTGTTGAACGAATGATGGTACGCACATCGGGAATGAAGCCCATGCTCAACATACGATCAGCCTCATCCAGCACCAACACCTCTACGTTGTAGAGATCGATATCCTGATTTCTGACGAAGTCGATCAAGCGACCCGGTGTCGCGACCAAAATATCGACAGGCGCTTTGGCGAGTGCTGCACGCTGCACGTCATAATCCATGCCACCTACCAGCGAGACGATACTTAAACCAGTGTATTTACATAGGCCTTCTGCATCGGCTGCAATCTGCAGAGCCAACTCTCGTGTCGGTGCAATGATCAATGCACGGGGTTCACCCTTGCGCGGTTCAACATCCAACTTGAAGTCGAGAAGATCGGTAATGATCCCGATTAGAAAAGCTGCAGTTTTACCGGTACCGGTCTGAGCCTTACCAATGATGTCACGGCCTTGAAGTGCCGGCTTAATCGTTGCCGCTTGAATCGGAGTTGCGTACTCAAAGCCAAGTTCATGAATACCACGCATCAATGAATCTGGCAGGTAGAAATCGTGGAAACGATCCTTACCCTCTTGTGGCTCTACAACAAACTGATCAAGGTTCCACTCTTGTGAGCGACGAGGCTTGTCATCACGGGTTTTGCGTGGACGACGACGCTGGGTGCGACGGCGCTTATCATTTGAATCTTGGTTATCTTGTTGCTGTTCTGGGTTGGTATCTGTAGTCAAAACCGGGATCTCTCAATCAATAGATCATTCAAAATGGCGCGCAAAAGGAGGAAGCGCATCGATCAACTGCTGTCCATAACGACGTGTCACGACACGCCTATCAAGTAAAACAACACGACCGGAATCATTCTCCGTACGCAGTAATCTGCCTGCCGCTTGAGTTAGTTTGATAGAGGCTGCGGGTACACTTATCTCCATGAAAGGGTTACCACCGCGGGCTTCTATCCACTCAGCCAAGGTCGCATCCACAGGATCATCTGGAACACTAAAAGGCAACTTGGTAATGATAACATCTTTTAGGTAGTGACCGGGTAGATCTACACCCTCTGCAAACGACGCCAAACCAAAAATAACACTGGGTTCGTCACGATCAATTCTTGCTTTGTGCTCTACCAGCATCGCTTGCTTACTGAGCTCACCTTGAACGGTTAACCGTGACAGCAGCTTGGTATCGATTAACTCCTCGACTCGACGCATTTGGCGCCAAGAGGTAAACAGAACCAATACAGAGGTTAAATTGGGTAACTCTCGGTTAAGCCAATCAGCAACCTCTTCGGTATGAAGATCCGCTTTTGAAGGATCGAACTTCATTTTCGGGACATGCAAAACGGCCTTATTGGCGTAGTCAAAAGGACTAGGCATTCGCAGTGCTGGCGTATCCAAAGGGAGACCCAATTGAGTAAAGAGGGAATCAAACCGCCCAAGGGCCGTTAGCGTTGCTGAGGTTAAAACCGCACCGTAACACTGATCCCAGAGCAGATCTTGAAGATGGTTTTGAGCGGAGACAGGGGCGCTGTGAAGTTCAATATCGCGACCCGCTTCAGACTCATGACGAACCAACCACCTTGCAACTTTATCCTCTTCATTTTCAATATCTTGCGAAAAACTTCTACACAGCCACATCATCTTCTGGACACGGCTAAACTGGGTACTTAGCGGTGGCAACCAGCGCTCCCCTACACCCTTATCGAGTGCAGACTCTTCATCTTCCATCGCCCCTTTAAGGGCATTAATAATCTTCTCTAACTGAGGATCAACCTGTGATAAAAACTGAGCCAATTCACGTGTCAGGCTAGCCAAACTGTCGGGTACCCTGCCTTGCGGGTAGCGCAACCTGCGCTCATCCACCGGGAGTGGCAAAAACTGTTCAGAGACTAGATCGTCCAGACGCTGCAAATGCCCCTGAACCACATTGAGACTGGATTGAATACGACTGATTGGATCTTGCAAAACCAATGCAGAATCCGCTTCATCCAACAGCCCTTTTAACTGACGCTCCAGGGTTTTGAAGGCCTTTTCACTCGCTTTAACTCGCATAGAGAGCGCGAAGTGGTTAGTCGCCTTATCACCCAGATGATGCGCCTCATCAAATATGTAGATTGAATCGGCCGGTTCAGGAAGAATCGCACCACCGCCTAACGCCAAGTCAGCCAGTACAAGATCGTGGTTGACCACCAAGAGATCGGTTGTCTCAATATCGGCCCTAGCACGATAAAACGGACAGGCGTTGAAATGCGCACAGCGACGATTGGTACACTGCATATGGTCTGAGGTAAGCGGCATCCAGGTCTCATCATCCAGGTTGCGCTCTAGCTCATCACGATCACCCTTCCAACGACCACTGGCAAACTCATCCAACAGGCCGCTGTACTCTTTGATCTGTTCAGGCCCCAAAACTTGGGCCAACTCATCTTCAAACAGGGCTGACTGTGAAAGATCCTGCTGATTACTAAGAAGAGACTCTAATCGGCTAACACAGAGGTAGCGCCGACGCCCTTTGGCAATTTCGTACTTAAATTCAATACCAGCGTGCTCAGCCAACTCAGGAAGATCTTTCAATAAGAGCTGTTCCTGAAGTGCAACGGTAGCAGTGGAAATGATCAGCGTTTTACCTTTAGCCTGCGCTATTGGAAGTGCGGCCAGCAGGTAAGCAATGGTTTTACCGGTGCCCGTTCCAGCCTCTACGGCGACCAGATGATTTTCACCCAGACGCTGACCCGCATCGTCCGACAAGATACCACCCAACTGCCGTGCGACCGCTGCAATCATATGCTTTTGTGCATAACGAGCCTTTAAATCGCGAGCATTTAGAAATGCGCGATAAGCTGTCTGTATGGTGGTTTGGGTCTCTTTGTTAAGCACATCGCCTCCGAATTAGTTGGCCATCATACAAAAATACTGGATATACAAACAGAAAAAACTTGACGACATTTAAAATACTGTATAAAAATACAAATACTGAATAAACAGACAGTCATTTAAATTCCAATCAGTACTGTCATAGGGGGCGTTTATGAAGCTTACAAATCGTCAAGAAGAGGTGCTTGATTGCATCCGTCGCCATATTGATGAAACAGGATTTCCACCTACACGCGTCGATATTGCTCGCGATCTAGGGTTTAAATCTGCCAATGCAGCAGAGGAGCACCTAAAGGCCTTAGCACGTAAAGGGGCCATTGAGATGATCCCTGGCACCTCTCGCGGTATCCGTATCGTCGGTGAAGAGGAGGAGCAGGAGGGCCTAGCGATCATCGGTCAGGTTGCCGCAGGTGAACCCATCCTCGCTGAACAACACATCGATGATTACTGCACCATCAGTTCAGACTTCTTTCGCCCAAGAGCAGACTACCTACTCCGTGTCCGCGGCATGAGTATGAAAGACATCGGCATTATGGATGGTGATCTCTTGGCAGTTCACCAAACACGTGAAGCACGTGAGGGTCAGATAGTCGTTGCTCGTGTCGGTGAAGATGTCACGGTAAAACGATTCCACCGCGATGGTCACATGGTCTACTTGATAGCAGAGAACGAAGAGTTCGACCCGATTAAAGTTGATCTTCGTGAAGAGCAGTTAACCATCGAAGGCTTGGGTGTTGGCGTAATTCGTCAACAGAATGACTTTTAAAGGTAATCACCATGATTGCTTACAATCAATTTGCACAGAATGATGCGGGTCTTAAACCACTGGTTTTGACTGAGCTGATTCAGCACACCTCACAGGTAAATCTGAACACCATGCTTATGCCGATGCTTGCCGCATTAAGTCAAAAAGAGAGCTGGCTAGTTATGTTAGAGCCGCCAAAATCATTAACTAAGCAGGTGCTCGCGGATGCAGGCGTCGACCTTAAAAAAGTATGGATACTTCGTCGTGATAAGCGCCATGGTTTAGACAAACTGGCTCAGCGCGCACTGCAAGCGGGAACCTGTCACACACTGATCTGCTGGCACAACGACCCTGCCGATGACGCGTTAGTCAGCCAACTGAAACGCACACAGATCGCTAGCGAAACAGAGTGTCTATTGGTACGTAAAAAAATTTAGCCTCCCCCTTTGCTGCGTTGTAGCAAAGACCCCCATAGCCGCTCTTTGAGCGGCTTTTTTATTTAGCTTGAATCAGACCCAGAACCATCATAGGCTCAATAGAGAAGCACCACTTACAAGGAGAACAGTGTGGGATCGCACAAGCCAAATCAGCAGCCGTATCAGTTAACCGACTTCCCTATCCAAACATTTGATAAGATCCGTTATGCCGATACCGATCGTCAGGGCCAGGTGAATAATGCCGCATTCAGTACCTACCTAGAGACGGGCCGTGTCGAATTTCTCTACGATCCAAAAGACCCACTCGCCAATGACAATTGCGAATTTGTCATTGCCAGTCTGCATTTGAACTTTCTAGGTGAGATCACTTGGCCAGGACGTCTGGATATTGGCACCGGTGTAACTCGCGTGGGTACCAGCTCATTTGGACTCTACCAGGTGCTATTCCAAGATGATGTCTGTGTCGCGACGGCAGAGACGACCATTGTTCAGATGGATGTGAGCAGTCGCAAATCAGCCCCTCTTGGTGATGCAACAGGACACTATCTAAATGATCATCTTTTTGTGAAGGGTGTTGAAACGAAAGGAATGAACTGAGTTTACCACTCTTGCGCGTTAGAGCGATGTCTTAGGATCATCGCTCGTAACTGCTCAAACCACCCCTGCAACTCAGTCTCCAGTTGCTCCTCAAGGCTCGATTCTTTGGCCAAATCTATAATTGCTATGTCAGATTGGCTAGCGCTCTCTTGCGAGGGAGGTAGGGGTTTATGAATAGCTTTGATGGCACTGATCAACTTAGACAACCAACTACCGGAATCCTGACAGAGCAGCTCCATCTCATCCAACTCACTGGAATGGATTCCCTGTTGCTTAAAAGCCTTGCTCAATTCAGAGGGTGTCGACTGGGTCAGCAGGACACGCTCACGTTCAGCCAACTCATTAAGATAGGCTTTATAGGCGCTGTCTAAATGAAACAGCGCAGCCTCTTGCAGGCCACGAAGCTTCATACGATTGGTCGATTCACCGGTCAACTCAGTGTTGATACCCACCAGCGCGTATTGTGCAAACGCGAGTGTTTGATTCACACGCTGGGAGTATAGGTCAGCCATTAACGCTTCTTAGCTTTGGCTGCTTCAATTTGCCACATACCATTGGTGAAGTAAGCTCTCCAACCAGTCGCCTTACCGTCAACTTCCGTCATAAGGTACTGCTCTTTGGTTTTGCGGCTGTAACGTATTTGAGCGGGGTTACCCTGCTCATCTTGCTGAGGTCCTTCCATTAAGAAGTGATATTTAGGGTCAATCGCATTTTTATGTGGAATCAACTCTTTGACCAGAGGTGCACGGGTCTCACGATTACGTGGGAATTGGCTTGCTGCCAGGAATAGACCACTGGCTCCATCACGCAGGATGTAGGTATCGTCAACCTTCTGACACTTAAGCTCCGGCATCGGAACTGGATCCATCTTAGGCGGAGCCACTTCACCATTCTTGAGCAGCTTACGTGTGTTTTTACACTCTGAGTTGGTACAACCAAAGAACTTACCGAAACGGCCCGTTTTAAGGTGCATCTCAGCGCTACACTTATCACACTCGACTACAGGGCCTTCATAGCCCTTGATACGGTAGTTACCCTCTTCGACCTCAAAGCCGTCACAATCTGGGTTGTTACCACAGATGTGTAACTTGCGCTTCTCATCGATCAAGTAGGAGTCCATAGAGGAGCCACATTTACCACAACGGTGCTTCTCTAGAAGCAGACGTGACTCTGCCTCATCGTCTGCATCCACTGCGACAACCTCATCACCAGGAATCAGGTTGATGGTCGTTTTACAACGCTCTTTAGGTGGCAAAGCATAACCAGAGCAACCCAAGAAGACGCCCGTCGTTGCCGTACGAATCATCATTGGGCGCTGACATGCTGGACAGCTGATATCGGTCTCGGTTGGATCATTGGCACGCATGCCACCATCCGCTGATTGAGCCGCTTCCAGTTCGCCTTCGAACTGTGTGTAGAAGTTGTTAAGAAGATCCTTCCAGTTGATGTCACCATCTGCCACATCATCCAGCTTCTCTTCCATACGCGCGGTAAAGCTGAAGTCCATAAGGTCTGGGAAACTTTCAGCCAGACGATCCGTAACGATATCGCCCATTTTTTGTGCATAGAAGCGACGGTTTTGAACTTCGACGTAACCACGATCTTGAATTGTCGAGATAATCGCTGCGTAGGTGGACGGACGACCAATACCGCGCTTCTCAAGCTCTTTAACCAAACTCGCTTCTGTGTAGCGCGGTGCCGGTTTCGTAAAGTGCTGGCTAGGGTCCAAGGCTTTAAGTGTTAGTGATTCACCCACCTGCATGTCAGGTAGGATCTGATCTTCATCCGATTTACCGCGGAAGTTCATCACACGGGTGTAACCGTCGAACTGCAAGACACGACCTTTAGTGGTCAGCTCATAGGCACCCGCTTTCACTGTGACACGGGTACTTAGGTAACGAGCGGGTGTCATTTGACAGGCTAGGAATTGGTTACGAATCAGGTCGTACAGACGAACAGCGTCGGCATCGACACCATTCAATGTGTCAGAGGTAACATTGACATCCGATGGACGGATCGCCTCGTGCGCCTCTTGTGCGCCCTCTTTAGAGCTGTAGCGAATCGGCTGAGGTGGCAAGTATTCACCACCAAACTGAGAACCAATAAACTCTCGTGCCGCTTCAACCGCCTCGTTACTTAAGTTAGTCGAGTCGGTACGCATGTAGGTAATGTAACCCGCTTCATAGAGACGCTGAGCGAGCATCATGGTCTTCTTAACACCGAAACCTAAACGGGTGCTGGCGGCCTGCTGCAAGGTAGAGGTAATAAAGGGTGCAGAGGGCTTGCTGCTGGTTGGACGATCTTCACGATTAACGACCTCATAAGAGGCACTTTGCAGCGCTTTGACAGCAGCCATCGCCTGATCTTCATTGGTCGGTTTAAATGCCGCACCGGCCTGTTTAACGACCTCTAGACGAACCGCTTTATCACCTTGAGTCTGCGCATCCGCATGCAATTCCCAATACTCATCAGGAATAAAGGCACGAATTTCACGTTCACGTTCAACGACCAGGCGTACCGCAACGGATTGAACACGACCCGCCGACAGACCACGAGCGACCTTCTCCCAAAGAAGTGGAGAGACCATATAACCAACAACGCGATCAAGAAAACGGCGCGCTTGCTGCGCATTAACGCGGTTTAGGTCTAGATCGCTCGGTTTTTCGAACGCTTCATTGATCGCTTTCTTGGTAATCTCGTTAAAGACAACACGACGGTAGCGTGAATCGTCACCGCCAATCGCTTCGCGAAGGTGCCATGCAATGGCCTCCCCTTCACGGTCCAAATCGGTTGCTAGATAGATCTGATCAGCGCTCTTAGCTAGTTTGCGCAGTTCATCAACGACCTTCTCTTTACCGGGAAGGATCTCATAATGAGCTGCCCAATCCTTGTTGGGATCAATCCCCATACGGGCAATAAGCTGCTCTTTCTGTTTGCGCTTTTTATGCTCAACCTTCTGCTCTGGCGAGAGTTTGCGTGTCAAAGCAGCCTGTTTAGCGCGCTCTTTAGGATCAGACTTCTGGGCACTACCACTGGTCGGCAGATCACGGATGTGACCAACACTGGACTTAACCACGTACTGGTTACCAAGATACTTATTGATCGTCTTGGCCTTGGCTGGTGACTCCACAATTACCAGGGTTTTACCCATTTTTATCTACCTATTCAAAACTGTGTCTTTTTTTACAAATACGTGGAAACTGACTTCAGCGTCAAGTGAGCATTGCAAAAAATTTATCGGCGCAACAATACAGCGCTAAAAAATAAATGCAAATAAACGCCTTAATAATAAGTGCTAAGAGAGCTGTTTAGATCAGTGAAAATCGATCAACCTCTTCCCCAGACTCTAAACGCACTTTTTCAACAAACATCTCATAGGGACGCACCCAGAGATCGAAGTTGCCATAGAGTGTTCGATAGACCACCATCAACTCTTCTGTCTCTGAGTGTCTGGCGGTTCCAATCACTTCGTAGTCATTGCCTTTATAGTGTCTGTAAATCCCTGGGGTTAACTCGCCGCTCATTAAATCATCTCCGTTAACAGTTGATTGGCCTTTTCACCTAGCTCATCCAGTGCGCCAGCCCGCTCGGGTTCGCGCCAATAGAGCGTCAGGTGAATGGCGGTTGATTCAACCGCAACGACCTCTTCAGGCAACTGATCAAGCCAATCACTGAGCGCTTTCAGCTTAGTAGGACTCAACGATCTTTCACCCTTTGCCCAGGACCAGCCCTCAGGAAGGCCATCAGCGGCCATGGCGTCGACTCGAGCCACCATCCACTCAACCCACTGCTCTTTTGCTGATCGATCCAATTTGCCACGCAGCATACGGTAAGCCGCCATGTTGATAATTTCTGACTCCATCTCGCCCTTGGCTCTGGGTATCTCTAGACGCGATAGCTGCACCTGAAAACCGAGCTTGCGTGCCTCTAGTCTGAGCTTAGATTGGAAGCGCTGACGAGGACTTGGCATGACCCACATCATAGAACCGATCAAAGAGAGCATGATCAGAACAATAATTGCCCACTTCATATGTTAAAAACCTTCTTGTCTGCTATTAATAGTAGTAGGGACTAAACAGGGAGAATCACCATGAGTCACTACAATCGTATTCTTGTTGCCATCGACCTTTCTGAAGAGTCTGGTGTTGTGCTTGAAAGAGCCAAACTGCTAGCCGAACAGAATCAAGCTGAGCTCAATCTGATTCATGTGGTCGAGATTGTCAGCTACGCCTATGGCGGTGAGATCCCTGTCGACATTGCCGACATCCAAACTCAAATTGAGAACCACGCCGAGTCTAAACTGAGCGCCCTTGCCACCAGCCTTGGCTACCCTGTTAATAAAGCGATTGTCGCAACGGGCAACACTGGTTCAGAGATTCATGCCGTCGCGAAAGATCTTAAAACTGATCTCATCGTGATTGGCTCTCACGGTCGCCATGGTCTATCGCTGTTACTTGGGTCCACCTCCAATGGCGTTCTGCACGGCGCAGAGTGCGATATTCTGGCCGTACGATTGGGGCATTAACCCTCAGCCATCGCCTCTAACTCCATCCAGCGCTCCATCTGCGTCTCCAGCTGGGCTTCTAGAGTGCTTAACTTTTCAAGTTCAGCGGTGACCTCTTCATGAGGTCGCTGATAAAAGTCCGCTGAACCACAAACGGCCTGCTGCGCTTCAACGGCCGCTTCAGTCTGCTCCATCTGTTCTGGAAGCATGTCCAACTCTCGCTGCAGTTTATAGGAGAGTTTAACGGGCTTTTTAGCCTCTGCAGCTTCCTTTTTACCCGGTTTAGCTGGCTCAGATTTTGGTACAACACTCTGAGTCACTACATTTTTAGGTCGCTGACGTAACCAGTCGTTGTAACCGCCCACATATTCACGAATGACACCCTCACCCTCAAACGCAAGCGTGCTGGTGACGATGTTATCGAGGAATTGACGATCATGGCTCACCAACAAAAGAGTCCCTTGATAGTCGAGCAGAATCTCTTCGAGCAGCTCCAGTGTCTCGACATCCAAGTCATTGGTCGGCTCATCGAGCACCAACAGGTTCGAGGGCTGACTGAACAACTTAGCCAACATCACGCGGTTAGTCTCGCCGCCGGACAGGGCTTTAACCGGTGTGCGCGCTCGCTCTGGTGTGAACAGGAAATCTTGAAGATAACTGATGATATGACGTGATCGACCGTTAATATCGATACTTTCACGACCGCCTGAGACGTTATCGATGATGCTCTTCTCGGGGTCCACTTGGCCACGCAGCTGATCGAAATAACCCACCACCAGTTGGCTACCAAGGCGCACATCCCCCTGATCCGGAGCCTGCTCCCCTAAAATCAACTTAAGCAGCGAACTCTTACCAATACCGTTCGGACCAATCAGACCGATGCGATCGCCTCGCTGAATACGCACTGACAGATCCTTAACGACTGGCTGTCCCGCATAACTCAGCGAGACATTCTGCAGCTCGGCCACCAACTTACCCGAGCGAACCGCCTCTTCCACATCGAACTTGGCTTTACCTTGGCGTTCACGGCGCTCGGATCGCTCAACACGCAGCTGCTTCAGAGCACGAACACGTCCCTCGTTACGGGTACGACGAGCTTTGATGCCTTGACGTATCCACGCCTCTTCCTGCGCCAATTTTTTATCAAACAGAGCAGCCTGCTTGGCCTCCTCCTCGAGCAATTTCTCTTTTTGCGTAAGGTAGGTTGCATAACTGCCTGGAAAGTCGACCAACTGACCTCGGTCTAACTCAATAATACGGGTTGCTAAACGCTCGACTAGAGCACGGTCGTGCGAGATAAATAGAAGCCCGCCTTTGTAAGCGGCTAATACCTCTTCTAACCACTCGATGGTCTCAATATCCAAGTGGTTGGTTGGCTCATCCAGCAGCAACAGATCAGGGCTTTGAACCAGTGCAGCCCCTAAGGCAGCTCGACGGCGCCAGCCACCTGAGAGTTCAGACATCAGCTTTTCGCCAGGTAGCTGAAGTTGACTAAGAATGCGATCCACACGCGTCTCAAGTGACCAAGCATCACGGGCTTCCAGATCATGCTGAAGACGCTCCAACTCATCGAGCGAAGCATTACTGTTAGCCAGTAATGTCTCGTAGCGATCTCGCAACTCAACCAGATCAGCCAAACCTGCTTCTACAACACTGCGAACCGATCGTTCATCGGCCGCGGGTAGGCTCTGTGGTAACTGAGCAATTCGAGCGGTTGGGCTGCGCCAAATGACACCGCTATCAACGTCCATTTCACCCGAAACGATTTTTAGTAGGGTTGATTTACCCGTACCGTTAATACCGACCAGCGCTACTCGCTCACCCGCCTCAATTTGCAGGTTTGCGTTGTCTAAAATTGCTCGGGTACCAAAGGCCAGAGAGACCTGATCAAATCGAATAAATGCCATGTGAGTCGCTTAATTGTAAAACTGGTCGCGTAGTTTAACTCAGTTGCTAAAAATTAACCTGACAAGGGGTGAAATTTTTGCAGATTTAAACCATAGTTAGTGCAGAGACTTATTTGAGTGCGAGCTTTGTTAACAACGAATAAATTGAACAAATACTTAGCCCCCATTCTCTTTAGCACTTTTGCCATCAGCATAGAATCCATGGCCAAAGGTAAAGAGAGTGCAGAGCAACTCGCATTTCTAAAAGCCGAGAGACTCGCCAAACTGGGTCGCTTAGATCTTGATGACCCCGCCGCTAAACAGCTCGAGTCTTACCCTCTCTACCCCTACCTAGTCTTCAATCAGTACAGTGCCGAACTGAATCGACTCACGCCAGAGGATATTCAACAGTTTGCCAACCGGTACCCTGATTCACACTTAGAGGGGCTATTGCGTTTCAACTACACAGAGCATCTAGGGGAAAAGAGAGATTGGGGGGCATTCCTCAGCCACTACACTGAGATCGATTCCCCTAATACTGAGATGCAGTGTCGCTATGCCGAAGCTCTCTATCGACAAAAGCGCACAACTGAAGCCTCTAAACTTGCGGCATCACTCTGGAGTGTGGGCCGCTCTCAGCCAGACAGTTGTGATGATCTATTCAGACTGTTTAGAGCCAATGGTGATCTGACCAGCGATGTCGCACTCAAACGGGTTCTCAATGCGTTGGATGCCAACAAATGGGGACTGTCGGGTTATGCGCTGCGCTTTGTTAAGTCAGAGTCTGATCGTCGCATTGCTGATGCGGCTCGATCGGTCTATCGATCACCCTTTAAAGTCCTTCGAATGGGCAGCGGTTACTCAGCTAAGCAGCTCGCCAAAATTCAACGCATTGCGATTGAACGTGCGTATCGTCACGACCCATATGAAGCGTTAAATCTGTTGCTAAAACTGGGCAAAGGATTTGATCTGAGTCTGGCGGATAATTTACAAGAGCTCACGCGTGTTGGTGTAAGGGTCGCTAAGGAGCTTGATGCACATGATCGAATCAAACTCGCCAAGCTTGATCCAACCTTTGCCAGTGCTTAACTCACTGAATGGCGCATACGCTTAGCCCTGCTTGAACAGGACTGGCAGGAGGTCGCCACCCTGATTGCCAAGCTCCCTAAAGAGCTGCAAGACTCCCCTCGTTGGCAATATTGGCTAGCCGCACTCCCCAATAATCCAATGCGAACAGAGATATTAGATACACTTCGTACCAAACGCAGTTTTTACGGATTTCTAGCAGCTGATCATCTTGGGCAACCCGCTGATTTGAATCATGAACCGATCACGCTTGATCCAACCCTGCTAGCTAAATTAAGAGACTCCAAACACTATCTGCGCATTAAAGAGCTGACAGCGCTTGATCGCTATACAGTTTCACGATCTGAGTTTAATCGTTGGATAGAGACGATGTCTTCGAATGAGATCCAACACGCCGCGCACTTGATGAATGAGCTAGGTTGGTACCAACAGGGAATTCTAGCCGCCGCTTACCATGAGTTTTGGAATGATATGGACCTTCGCTTCCCAGAAGGCTTTGAGAATCTCTTTATCAAACATGCCAATAAGCGAAATATAGACCCTATCTGGGCACAGGCTCTTGCTAGACAGGAGAGCGCCCTATTCCCCTGGGCTCGATCCAGTGTTGGTGCTAGAGGGCTCATGCAGCTGATGCCCAGAACAGCTAAGCGAACTGCCAAATCTATCAAGGTGAAGTATAAAAGTAGTAACCGCCTCTACGATCCTGATTTCAATGTACAGCTAGGTACAGCTTACCTAGCGCAGATGTATCGTCAATTTGATAAAAATCGAATCTATGCAACGGCGGCCTATAATGCGGGGCCTCACCGTGTCAGCCGTTGGCTGAAGGGCCGTGAGAATTTGCCGTTGGAGATATTCATAGAGCTCATCCCCTTTGATGAGACCCGTACCTATGTGCAGAATGTTCTCAGCTTTTCTGTCATCTACGCACAGCGTAAGGGCCAAACACGACAGATGCTAACACCGACCGAACAGGCCCTACTGGCCCTCAACTGATCTGATAAACTGTGCCAACTGCTCAGCATCAAACGGCCAATCCAGTGACTGCTTAGATTGAGGATCGACCAAGACCGGTATCCGGGTGGCATATTGATTCATCAACTCGTCATCAAAGGCTATATCGACCAGATCCACTTCATACTTTGACGGATCAATACCAGAGACCAACAGAGGGAGTGCTTGATCACACAGATGGCAACCCTCTGTCGTCATTAATTCCAACAATTTCACGATTTAAAAATCCCTTAACATTAAAGCCATAGAGTAAGACTAACCTCTAACTTGTTCCCTACGAATCTTGGGGTTATTCTACGATAATATTTTGCGGTGCAACATTGACTGCATTAAACGTCATTCACACTGGAGTTTTACCATGGCGACTAAAGGTAACGGACCGACCGATCCTCAAGAGTTCATCAACTACGTAAGCCAAGAGACAAGCAAGATGCTTGAAAACTTCTCTGGCAAGGGTGCTGAGGATATGTTCTCTCAATTCACCAAGTCATGGACAGAACTTGCGACGCGTTCACTGCAAGATCCAACCTTGTGGATGCGTGCAATCGCCGATTACCAAACCGCGCAGTTTAACCTATGGCGCAACTTGTTAACCGGTAATACTACTGAAGCACCGGTTGCTGAGCCAGAGCGTGGCGATCGTCGTTTCCAGGCTGAAGAGTGGTCAACTAATCCTATTTACGACTACATCAAGCAGTCTTACCTACTGAGCTCTAAGATGCTGACTCAGATGGCTGAGAGCGCGAACCTATCAGATCAAGAACAGAACAAACTGGAGTTCTACACACGCCAGTTCATCGATGCGATGTCGCCAACCAACTTTGCAGCAACCAACCCTGAAGTCCTGCAACAAGCGCTTGATACTAAGGGTCAGTCACTGCTCGATGGTATGAAAAACCTACTAGCCGACTTTGAGAAAGGTCGCATCTCAATGACTGACGAGAGCGCGTTTACGCTGGGCGAGAACCTAGCGACAACCGAAGGCTCTGTTATCTTCCAGAACGATGTCATTCAGCTGATTCACTACAAGCCAGAGGGTGAACAGGTTTACACTCGCCCGACTCTGATCATTCCACCGAGCATCAACAAGTTCTACATCCTTGATCTTCAGCCACACAACTCATTTGTTAAGTACTGTGTTGAACAGGGCCAAAACACCTTCCTAGTCTCTTGGCGCAACCCAACCTCTGAACAGTCAAACCTTAGCTGGGATGATCTTGTGTCAGAAGGTATCTTCGAAGCCGTTCGTGTGACCAAAGAGGTCTCAGGCAGCGATAAGATCAACACGGTGAGCTGGTGTGTCGGTGGCACATTAACAGCAACTGCACTGGCGGTTATGGCGAAGCGTAAAGATACCAGCATCGCAAGCGCAACCTTCCTAACAACACTGACAGACTTCTCTGATCCAGGTGATCTCTGCGTCTTCATTGATGACTACCAAGTCAAACAGTTGGAGCAGAAAGTGAGCCAAGCAGGCTTCCTAAACGGACGCGAACTGGCGACGTCGTTCAACATGTTGCGCTCGAACGATCTCATCTGGTCTTACGTTGTTAACAACTACCTAAAAGGTCAGACACCACCGCCGTTTGATATCCTCTACTGGAACTCGGACAGCACTAACCTTCCAGCGGCCATGTACACCTACTACATCAATAAGATGTACCTAGAGAACAAACTGGTTGAGCCGAATGCACTGGAGATCTGTGGTGAGAAGATCGATCTAGGCGAGATCAAGATCCCTTGTTACTTCCTATCGACCATTGAAGACCACATTGCACCTTGGAAAGCGACCTTCAAAGCGACAGAGACCTTTGGTTCAGAGATCGAGTTCGTCCTTGGCGCAAGCGGTCACGTTGCCGGCGTAATCAACCCAGCTTCTAAAAACCGTCGCAACTACTGGGTTAAAGGTGAGCAGGGCCAAGGCGCTGACCACTGGTTTGAAACCTCTGAAAAAGTTGAAGGTTCTTGGTGGCCAAACTGGGCTGAGTGGGTTCGTCGTCGTGCTGGTAAAAAAGTGGATGCACCGAAAACTCTGGGTAGCAAAGAGAACAAACCGCTTGAAGCCGCACCTGGTAGCTATGTAAAAGTTCGTATCGATTAATCTTCCAAATCGATGTAAAAAACCGGACACTGTGTGCCCGGTTTTTTTATGTGTGACTGAAACGATCAGGAGATCAACATGGATAACTTTTTTGATAAGGGTTTAGAGATGCGTCGCAGCACACTGGGTGCTGAATACGTTGATAAAAACCTAGCCGCTGCTGATGACTTTAACCGCCCCTTTCAGGAGGCGATGACCGCTTGGTGCTGGGGATTTGGTTGGGGCGATGATGCCATTGATCCCAAAACACGTTCGTTAATGAATCTAGCGATGCTTGGCGCCATGGGCAAAAGTCACGAATGGGCAACCCACTGCAAGGGCGCATTGAATAATGGTTGCAGTGTTGACGAGATTCGAGCAGCTATTCATGCCGTCGGCATCTATGCCGGTGTGCCTGCCGCCGTTGAGTGCTTTCGTATTGCACGGACAGTGCTTGAGGAGGCAGGAGAGCTTTAAGCGCCCCTGATACAAGAAATAGCATGTCATTTTTTCCGCCCAACTCCAGAGTAGAGATCAAGCAGCTACTACACCTTGCCTGGCCCATGCTGCTGGCTCAGTCCTCGCAAACAGCGATGAGTCTATCCGATACTCTGATGGCCTCTTGGGCGGGCGCTGAAGAGCTGGCAGCTATCGCTCTGGGCTCCAGTATATGGACGCCACTCTCGCTATCCTTAGCAGGCGCTATGATGGCATTGACTCCGATCGTGGCACATCATGTTGGTGGAAAACGTGAAGAGGAGACCGCCTCAGAATTGTTTAACAATCTTCTGATCACACTTGCGATCGGCGTGCTCAGCTGGCTTTTCATCAATGGCGCCTCTGACTGGATTCTTACCCTACTGTCTGTAGAACCGGCTCTGAAATCCACAGCCAATGACTATCTGTTTGCGATCAGCTGGGGCATACCAGGCATGCTGCTCTATCAATCGATCAGGGCTTTTGCTGAGGGACATGGGCAGACAAAGATCGTCATGAAAATAGGCATCAGCGCTGTACTGCTCAATCTACCTCTTAACTATATTTTCATCTTCGGCAAACTGGGAATGCCTGAAATGGGCGGTGTAGGCTGTGGATGGGCGACAACAATTGTATTCTGGTACATGTTCATAGCCGGTGCTGCTTATCTGATCTACAGCCGCTATTTCAAACCGTTGAACCTCTTCAAACAGACGCTCAAACCGAACAGAGAGAAGATCAAACATCAGCTCTCTATTGGCATACCGATTGCCGCGAGCCTTGGCGTTGAGACCACCATGTTCTGCCTGATTGCGCTCTTTTTGGCCGATTACGGTGCAACGGTAATCTCTGCTCACCAGATTACACTCTCGATATCGAGCCTGATCTTTATGATGCCGCTCTCGCTCTGTTTAGCCGTCACCATCAGGGTGGGCCAACTGAATGGCGCTAAACGCTTTGCTGACGCCCAGCAAGTAGGTTTCCTAGGACTGCGCATCGCCCTTTTGATCGCCTGCTTCAGCTCAACGATTTTGTTTATACTGTCCGACGGAATCGCTGCACTCTTCTCTAAAGATGTTGAGTTAATCGCCATCGCCTCAACCCTGATTGGCTACGCCGCACTCTACCAGTTCTCCGATGCGCTTCAGCTGACCGCGAATGGCGCACTGCGCGGATACAAGGATACTCGAATCCCACTGCTGATCGCGTTTATCGCTTACTGGGTGGTTGGGCTACCCAGTGGGTATGTCATTGCCGAACATTTAGAGATGGGGGCTATCGGTTACTGGTTAGGCATACTCATCGGCTTAAGCTTTGCCGCCGTATTACTGATAAAACGACTCTATAAGCTATCCAATGAAGCACTGGTTAACCCTCCTACTTTCAACTAGTTTTATCACGGGCTGTATCAATACCGATCCAGCCCAATCTCTGGTTGAGACCTATGCCGAGCGTACCAGTCGAGCCATAGATATCGATTTTGATCTTCAACTGAACAAAACCTCTAAGCTCTACCCCATTCTTCCCGATCGAAGAGAGCGAACTGAAACCCTGAGACCCATTACCGAAGGCCTGATCGATGTTCTCGATCTTAAGCAGTGCGGGCTGATCGATCTAATCGCACAGAGAAACACCAGCCTTGGCAAATTGGCCGGTGGCTCACAACGACTGATTTACGAACTGGGGTTCATCCCAAAATTACGCAGCTGTCAGAAGCTGCTCACAGGTGACAGTAGTCAAACTGATGTGTTAGCGCGTGTTCAAGAGATCAATCAGATCAAGAGCGATAACTGGCCAAAGCAGATATGGAACAGCCTATACAGCAGCCCAGAGATGGAACAACACTTCTCACTGGGGGCTGCACCACTGTTACCCGATGCAGACTACTCAACCTCAGAGTTAATGCTGACAATGCAGCGCTTTGCTGAGATCGCTGAAACCCAAAACAATACAGACTGGCAAACACCCTCTTTTGCCAATGAGCTAGAGCGTGACTACGAAACGCTCTATCGATCCAATTTCGGATCAGAGTGGCTCGCCAGCATGGCACTGTTAACTCAGGTTTTAGAGCAGACCTCAGAAGCGATTAACCAAAGACTCAATGACAGACCGATCTGCTTTAATCAGAGGCAAAACCAGAAGTCAGAGATACTCTGGAACGTCTTTATGAAGTTTTACGTCAACAGTTTGCAACCCTACATCGCTCAGGTTGAACGTACAGGCCGCCAATGGAGTAACCTTCATCAAGCCATCATCGCGTCACTCAACCTCCCTCAAAGCCGATGGCTAGACACCTATACCCATCCCGAAGGAGAGGTCTGGTCTAGGTATCTAAAAGCTCGAGAGAACCACACCCAATCTTGGCAGAATATTTTGGATCAGTGTGGACTTCGTCCGGGTAATCAGAACTGAATTAACCCACCCACTGCTGCAGCTGGCTGATGTTCATTGCGCCCGACTGACGCTTAACCTCTTTACCGCCCTCAAAACGGACAACGGTTGGAAGGCTTCTGATGTTATAGCGAGCGGCCAGCTGTTGATTGGCTTCGGTATCAACTTTAACGAAGCGCATCTCAGGCTCAGTGCGTTTTGCCACTTCGGCAAAGGCGGGTGCCATCATTCGACAGGGTCCACACCAACCTGCCCAGAAATCAACAATAACCGGAATATCCGTATTGCGAATAAACTTAGCGAAATTCTCTTCGCTCAGGGCGATCGGTTGCTGAGTAAAGATCGCTTTTCGGCATTTACCGCAGGCAGGCCCTCTATCGAGCTTATCTTTAGGCACTCGATTGGTTGCTAAACAGTGTGGGCAGCTGAGATTGACTGATTGACTCATAACGTCTCCTATATCATTAACTACTAATATATAGGCGGAAATTCAGAGTTCAAGGGGAGAGAAAAACAGAGCAGCGAGATCCGCTGCCCTGCTCGAACGATTAGAACTTCTTAACGAGAGCTTCTAGTTTAGAGGTAAGACGCTCCTCTTTTTGAGCAACGCGTTGTTGTTTACGAGCCTCTTGGTGGCGCTCTTTACGGCGCTGCTTGTATTCGTCTAGCTTAGCTTTAGCATGCTTTTCATCTTCAGCAGTCACTTCAGCTACTTCAGCACCGGTCAAATCGACACGCTGAGCGCCAACAACCATTGACTGAAGGTAACGTGGGTTACGAACATAAGTCGCTAGCGCACGCTTAATCTTACCGCGACTTACTTTTTCATCCGCCACTAAGTCCTCTTGAATACCAATTTTCAGAGGCTTGGGTTCTTCCAGGCTAAATGTGTTGGGGTAAGCGGCAATAAGCAGTTCGACTGCGGCTTGGTTAGCTTCACGGTTTTTATTGCGAGGCTTAGCTGTGTTCTGTTCTGTCACTGTTTTATTCTCTTGAAGTTGACGAGGTTCAGTTCGATCAACTTGTTGTTCAACTCTGATTAAAATCTCTTCTGCCTCTTGCAGAAGGCGCTCTGTATCAGAGGCTATCTGTTGAATGATTTTACTCATCCACCTTTCCGTATTCGATAGATGAAAAGATCATCCTTCACTTCATGACTGACCAACTCGTGCCCTAAGAAGTTACAAAACTTTGGGATATCACGCTCTGTAGAGGGGTCCGTCGCGATCACTTCAAAGAGATCACCCGTTTGAAGTTGAGCAATTTTACCATGCAACATCATCACTGGCTCTGGGCAGTAGAGGCCGCGCGCATCCAGCTGTTCAATGGGTTTTTCAATGCTCATGGCACTATCCTTTCAATCAAGTCGCGCATTGTCGCAAATAGTTTTTAAAAACTCCAACGAGTTTAAGCCCGATTCACCTTTACCTAGACAAATCCGAGCGCTATTCTCAAGGTATAACAAGTAGTTAGAGGACAAATCGATGATCAAGGTTTTTATAAACCGCAAGGTTCCTGCCGAACTAGAGCCACAATACACGGCCATTGCTAAAGAGACTCTGCAAGCGTCTATGCGCTCACCAGGCTTTATCAAAGGTGAGGTCATGCATGACATCAATGACCCAGAGCACCGCTTAGTCATTGCCACTTACAGCACACTGGCTGACTGGGAGCGTTGGTATCAATCTCAAGAACGTCTTGAACTGATGAACAAACTGCGTCCCATGCTAGAGCGTGACGAGCTGATCAAAATCTACGAGCACTGATTAGACGTCTAACTCCAGGTAGCAAGTGATCTCTTCACGGTCGTGGTAGAGATGCTTGCTGACGAGACGGTAGGGTTTTTCATGCTCCTGAAGAATCATCTCCAACTGCTCTATTCGATCTGATACTTCAATGTAGCGCTTTTTCATTGGCAACTTTAAGTTGAAGATCAAACGATCAGCCCAACCATTAATGGCCCACTTTGCCATCAACTCAATGACACGTGTCGGTTTATCAACGACATCACACACCATCAGATCCACTGGCTTGGCAGGCGCAAAGGTAAAGGCATCCTCGCGTTGGTGATCAACCTGACCGGTCTCCATTAGATCACCCTTCATGGGCCCATTATCAACCGCTGTGACAAACATGCCGCGTTTAACCAGCTGATAGGTCCAGCCACCGGGGGCCGCCCCCAAATCGACTGCTTTCATACCGCGCTGCAACCGCTCATCCCAGGCTTTTTGTGGGATAAAGTAGTGCCACGCCTCTTCAAGTTTTAATGTAGAGCGGCTCGGTGCATCGGCTGGGAATTTAAGTCGCTTAATCCCCTGCTCCCATTTGGAACTGTTATTGATCGGACTGA
Organism: Marinobacterium sp. xm-g-48; assembly: GCF_013282925.1. Taxonomy (NCBI): domain Bacteria; kingdom Pseudomonadati; phylum Pseudomonadota; class Gammaproteobacteria; order Oceanospirillales; family Oceanospirillaceae; genus Marinobacterium; species Marinobacterium sp. xm-g-48. Next base: position 26,821 of record NZ_WBYQ01000002.1, on the reverse strand, counting down.
CACCGACCCAAATCTGATTATTTTCGAGCAGGAAGATATGTAGCCGATATTCAGCCTTTGATTTTCTTGGAAGTAAAAGATCCTGCTGTCGTAAAAAGCCTGCTGCAGCACTACCGAGTTTTTTAGCCAAACCATTAAGGTTGCGGCCATCAGTAGTATCCGCACTCTCAACCAACAACTCAGAGGCTTTGGGCAGCTTAGCAACCGCTTCACTGATGGGTGTTAGGCGATCTTTTGACGAAACGCCCTGCAGCATTGGCTCACAGGCGATCCATTGGCGCGCAAAGATGAGATCGCGAAAGCGCAGCTTACTCATCAACTGCAGCGCGTTGTGAGGAGGGTTGATCACAAACTCTATATAACCCGCCAAATCATCAAACTTCGGATAACCGTAAACTCCAGCCTCCGCCGCTTTTACTGATATTTCACTGGCGGCCTCACTCTCAAAGCCACTGCGACAATAGATAATAATGTGATTCAAAGGAACCTCTCCCTAAAACAGAGGCGACAGTTTAACGAGTTAGCCGTCGTAATAGCAAAAATCAGTCACTTTTATGAAAATTGATACATATCAAAAAAGCGTTATTTTTGATGAATCAAAAAATTGACTAAAATCGAACAAATAATAAACAGATATATAGTTTGAACCAATCGTAATAAATGATTAAGTCATTTAATATCAGTAACTTACACCATTAACAAATCGTATCCGCCTTTTTAAAATTCACGACAACCGACTTATTAGATAATACTAATGGATAGCTACAACGCCCTATTTAGGGGCGTTTTGCATTGAAAAATCTTGCCCCATAACTGATAATTCGCAACGGTTTCAAAAACTATCAATTCACTTAGCTTTGATGAGAGCATGAAATGAGCACTGCAACAGCAAACACGACCTACAACTACAAAGTTGTACGCCAGTTCGCCATCATGACTGTAGTCTGGGGCATAGTTGGTATGACGATGGGTGTACTCATCGCCGCACAACTAGTCTGGCCGGCACTTAACTTCGACACTGCATGGTTCTCTTTCGGACGTCTTCGTCCGTTGCATACCAACGCAGTTATCTTCGCCTTTGGCGGATGTGCACTATTTGCAACGTCTTACTACGTTGTACAGCGCACCTGTCAGACGCGTCTAATCTCTGACGGTTTAGCATCGTTCACTTTCTGGGGTTGGCAAGCAGTCATCGTCGCAGCAGCAATCACGCTGCCGATGGGTCTGACAACCACTAAAGAGTACGCTGAACTTGAATGGCCTATCGATATCTTGATCGCGGTTGTATGGATCTCATACGCAATCGTGTTCCTAGGTACCGTTAAGAACCGTAAAACGTCGCACATCTACGTGGGCAACTGGTTCTACATGGCATTTATTATCACTGTTGCAGTGCTTCACATCGTTAACAGCATCTCTATGCCTGTTACACTGTGGAAGTCTTACTCTGTCTACCCTGGCGTTGTCGACGCGATGGTTCAGTGGTGGTACGGACACAACGCAGTAGGCTTCTTCCTAACGGCAGGCTTCCTAGGCATGATGTACTACTTCGTACCTAAGCAAGCAGAGCGTCCAATCTACTCATACCGTCTATCGATCGTTCACTTCTGGGCACTGATCGCAACGTACATGTGGGCTGGTGGTCACCACCTACACTACTCTGCGCTTCCAGACTGGACTCAGTCAGTGGGTATGGTTATGTCTTTGATCCTTCTTGCACCTTCTTGGGGCGGTATGATCAACGGTATGATGACGCTATCTGGCGCTTGGCATAAGCTTCGCACAGACCCAGTTCTTCGCTTCCTTGTTGTCTCTCTATCCTTCTACGGTATGTCAACATTCGAAGGCCCAATGATGGCAATCAAGACAGTCAACGCACTGTCACACAACACTGACTGGACTATCGGCCACGTACACGCTGGTGCTCTAGGTTGGGTTGCAATGATCTCTATCGGCGCGGTTTACCACATGATTCCTAAGCTGTTTGGTAAGGCTCAGATGTACAGCGTCGGCCTAATCAACACTCACTTCTGGTTGGCAACAATCGGTACAGTTCTATACATCTGTGCAATGTGGGTTAACGGTATCCTACAGGGTCTAATGTGGCGCGCAGTTAACGAAGACGGTACGCTAACTTACAGCTTCGTAGAAGCGCTAGAAGCGAGCCACCCAGGTTACTTTGTACGTTTCCTAGGCGGTGTCTTCTTCGTAACCGGTATGCTTCTAATGGCTTACAACGTATGGCAGACCGTACGTGCAGGCAGCACAGTAGCTAAAGCTGAAAACCCAGATCCATCAGCAGCTACTGCGTAATTAGTACCGGAGACATTAAGATGATTAAACACGATACTATTGAAAAGAACGTCGGCCTCCTTGCCCTACTGATCATCATCGTGATCAGTGGTGGTGGTTTGGCTGAGATCGTACCTCTGTTCTTCCAGAGCTCTACGACTAAGCCAATCGAAGGTCTTCGCACCTACTCAGCTCTAGAGCTTGAAGGTCGCGATATCTACATCCGTGAAGGCTGTCACGTATGTCACACTCAGATGATCCGTCCTTTCCGTGCGGAGACTGAGCGTTACGGTCACTTCTCTACTGCTAACGAGCACGTTTACGAGCACCCATTCCTTTGGGGTTCTAAGCGTACTGGTCCAGACCTAGCTCGTGTCGGCGGTCGTTACTCAGATGACTGGCAGCGTGCTCACCTATACAACCCACGTGACGTTGTACCTGAATCAAAAATGCCATCTTACCCTTGGCTGTTCGAACAGAAGCTAACGGGTAAAGATACTGCTGCGAAGATGGAAGCTCTTCGTAAGCTAGGCGTTCCATTTGACGATGCAACAATCGCTTCAGCGCGTGAAAACGTAGAAGGCAAATATGAGATCGATGCTCTAGTTGCTTACCTACAAGCGCTAGGCAAGATGCATACTGTGTACAACAACAAGCGGTAATTAATAGTGAGCTACGACGTCTACGGTCCATACATTCCAGTAGTGATGCTGGTAACGTTTCTGGCCCTGTTCATCTGGGTACTGAATCCGAAAAACCGCAAACGGTTTGACGATGCAGCCAACCTCCCCTTCCAGGATGAGGAGATTGATGAACGCACCAGAAAAACAGACAAAGACGTCGAGTAAGGAGTAGAAAGATGAGTGCTTTTTGGAGCGCATGGATCACAGTCATCACTCTAGCCGTTATTATCGGCTGTACTTGGCTGCTTCTAGCAACGCGCAAAAGTGAAACACACAAAGAAACAACTGAAGCGACTACGGGCCACGAATTCGATGGCATCGAAGAGCTTGATAACCCACTACCACGCTGGTGGTTCCAACTATTCATTGGTACGGTTATCTTCTCTCTCGGTTACCTAGCGCTATACCCAGGTCTTGGTAACTTCAAAGGTCTTCTTGGTTGGACGTCGGCTAACCAGTGGGAAGAGGAAGTGGCACACGCAGAAGAGGTCTACAAACCTGTTTTCGCTAAATACGCTTCTCTATCAATTGAAGAGCTAAACCAACCAGGTAACGAAGCGGGCCTTAAAATGGGTCAGCGTATGTTTGCCAACAACTGTTCTGTTTGTCACGGTACTGGCGGTCAGGGCGCTTACGGCTTCCCTAACCTAACCGACAAAGATTGGTTGTACGGTGGCGAGCCACAAACCATTATGATGTCTATCGTCAATGGTCGTCGTGGTGCGATGCCTGCTTGGGGTGCGGTACTGGGTGAAGATGGTGTTCAAGACGTGACAAACTACGTGCTTAGCATCAGCGGCAACGAACACGACGCAGCAGCAGCTGAACGTGGTCAAGCACAATACAACACTCTATGTGCGGCATGTCACATGCCAACAGGTAAAGGTATGGCGGCACTGGGTGCACCAAACCTAACTGATGACACTTGGCTATATGGCGGCAAGTTTGAGCAGATCGCTCACACTATCCGTGCTGGCCGTGCAGGCGTGATGCCAGCGCATAAAGATCTTCTTTCAGAAGATAAGATCAAACTGATCTCTGCATACGTCTACAGCTTGTCTAACAACTAATAGACTCCCTGCAGAAGAAAAGGCGACCTGATATATATCAAGTCGCCTTTTTTTTATTCCATTTATAATAGACAATCAAATCAAGTCATATAAGCACAGGCGAGTTGCATGTCTAATATCCCAGTTAAAGATGTCACCCCAAAAAAGGGCTCTGGCGCTACTGAAACCTACGATCTGTACGCGAAGCGTGAAGAGATCTACGTTAAGTACACGACCGGCCTATTTAAGAATCTACGAAACATCTCAAGTGCGATCATGCTGCTGATGTTCTACGGTTTCTCTTGGATCCAGTACGATGGCAAACAGGCCGTACTATTTGATCTACCAAACCGCCAGTTCCATGTCTTTAACTTCACGTTTTGGCCACAAGATTTCATGCTGCTTTCATGGCTGCTGATCATTCTCGCCTTTACCCTCTTCTTTGTAACAGTGTTTGCCGGTCGCCTCTGGTGTGGCTATGCCTGCCCTCAGTTTGTCTGGACTTGGTTGTTCATACGCATCGAACAGCTGACCGAGGGTGATCGCAACGCTCGCATGAAGCTAGACAAAGCGCCCTGGAGTGCGAACAAGGTACTGCGCAAACTGGCTAAGCACCTTATCTGGCTTGCCATAGGAGCCGTATCAGCTGTTGCGTTTGTTGGCTACTTCTCGCCGGTACGCGAATTGGTTCCAAACATCCTAAGCTTCAATCTTGGACCTTGGGAGCTGTGGTGGTTGGCGTTCTTTACGGTAGGCACCTACGGTGCGGCTGGCTGGTTGCGCGAACAGGTCTGTATCTACATGTGCCCATACGCTCGTTTCCAGAGTGTTATGTTTGACCAAGATACCTTGATCATCTCTTACGATGAGAAACGCGGTGAGAACCGTGGTGCTCGTAAACGCCACATCGATCACAAGGCTGAAGGCCTAGGTGACTGTATCGACTGTGGTCACTGTGTACACGTCTGCCCTGTCGGTATCGATATCCGTGATGGTCTTCAATATGAGTGTGTCGCTTGTGGTGCCTGTGTCGATGCATGTGACAACATCATGGAGAAGATGGGCTATGAGAAAGGTCTGGTTCGCTACACCACAGAGCATGAGCTTAACGGTAACAAAACCCATATCTTCCGCCCTCGCTTGATCGGTTACTTCGTCGCGATCTGTGCCATGTTCATCGCCTTCAGTTATGTACTCTTTACGCGAGTACCGCTTGAGGTGGACGTTATTCGTGAACGCGGTCAGCTCTACAGCACCACCAATGATGGGTTAATTCGTAACACCTACACACTAAAACTGGCAAACAAATCACAACGTGATTACCAGTATGAGATCCGTGTTGAAGGGTTAGAGGATGCCATCATCAAAGGTGATACCGTTGTTAATGTAGCCGTTGGTGAACTACTGGATCACAACCTGTCGATCATTCTGGATCCTCGCGCTATGGAGCGAGCAAACTATGAGATCGATTTTATCGTAACAGCGACTGATGGCTCAGGCGTTGAAGCTGAATCGGAAAGTCGTTTCATAGGCCCTGCGCCTAAGCGTTAAGACATTGTCACAGAGAATCTGTGATATACTCGCGCGCGGATATTCTTAGGGGTATCCGCGCTTTATTTTAGTCACTATTTTGAGGTTTACATGACTGAACAGACTCACGACATTGGCCCTTGGTACAAGCAGAAATGGCTATGGTTTGTATTGGCGCCGTTGATCGCTGTGGTTATCTATGGAACAACCTTCCTCTATCTTGCTATTACGACTATGGATGGCGTGGTTAAAGACGATTACTACAAAGAGGCACGTGGTACTAATGTCGACACCAGCCGTTCAGATGAGGCGAATCGCCTAGGCATTCATGGTGAAGTATTGTTGGACACACTGACCGGTGACATTCGCTTGGATCTTAAATCGAACAGTTTTTTGGGTGATCAACTCTCTGTTGATCTGGTTCACCCTACCCACCAGAAGTATGATCAAAGCCTTACGGTTCGTTCAGTGGGCGGTACAGGTGTCTACGTTGGCAACTTACAGAGCACACTTACCGGCAAACGCTACCTGATCATTACCAACACTGAGGGTAACTGGCGTCTACGTCGCGAAATATTGCCCCCTTACGATCAAAATACCTTCAAGGTGGGTAAGTTCTAACAGACCAAAATGAGTAATCCAAAAGACTCTTGTTTTCACTGTGCCACCCCTATTCCTAAGGGGGTGAACGTTGAGCTTTCAATCGATGGAAAGCAAGAGTCATTTTGTTGCCCCGCCTGCCGTGCGGTCACTCAAACAATACTGGGCTCAGGTCTAGAGAAGTACTACCAGCACCGCGGCAGTCAACAGCAAGAACGCCCCACTGAAATAGAGTCCGAAGATCAACTCGCACTCTATGATAATGAATCCATTCAAGCACCCTTCGTCAGAACCATAGACTCCGATCGCAAAGAGGCCCTCTTTGTCATTGAAGGGATCCACTGTGCTGCCTGTGTTTGGCTTTTAGAGAAGCATCTGACCGAACAGGTTGGTGTCACTAGCTTTACCGTTAACCTAACCAACCACCGCGCTCGACTCGTTTGGAACCCGTCAGATAAACCCTTAAGTGAACTGATGGCCGCCATCATTTCGATCGGTTACACACCTCACCCGTTTACGCCCAACCAAGAAGAGAAGCTCTACGAACAGGAGCAGAAAAAGGCGATGCGCCGACTGGGTGTTGCCGGTGTCGGCATGATGCAGGTGATGATGATGTCATCGGCACTCTACCTAGGTGACGCCTTCTTCATGGAGGAGCACATCCAGAACTTTATTCGCTGGACCAGCTTCATTGTTGCCACCCCTGTTGTATTTTATGCCGCGCGCCCCTTCTTCAACGCGGCCCGACGGGATCTTCGCACCCGACACCTCAGTATGGATGTGCCGGTATCTATCGCTATAGGTGGCGCTTATATAGCCAGCGTATGGGCTACGATCACGCAGAGCGGCGAGGTCTACTACGACTCGGTCTCGATGTTCACCTTCTTCCTATTGATTGGCCGCTTCTTCGAGATGAAAGCGCGCCACAGAACCGGTATGGCCGGCAATGAGTTGGCCAATATTCTTCCAGCCAGCGCTACGCGATTGACCGAGACAGGCGAACAGCTTGTCCCGGTATCGGAACTCAACCCAGGCGATCGCGTACTGGTTAAGCCCGGTCACTCCATACCAGCTGATGGCATACTCTTTACGCAACACACCAGCATTGATGAGTCGGCCCTCACCGGTGAGCCTCTGCCCGTCAGCAAAGCGCTTGGCGACCCTTTAGTAGGCGGTACCATCAATATGGAGCAAGCGATTGAGATGGAGATCACCAGCAGTGCTGAACAGTCTCGCATGTCCTCCATTTTGAATCTATTGGATCGTGCTCAGGCTGATAAACCCAAGGCGGCTCAGATTGCCGACAAGGTTGCGAGCTATTTTGTCGCTGGCGTTCTTCTAACGGCTGTCGTTGTCAGTCTTATCTGGTGGCAGATATCCCCTTCAGACGCTTTCTGGGTGACACTCTCCGTCCTAGTAGTCACCTGCCCTTGCGCACTCTCCTTGGCTACACCGACGGCTTTAACAGCAGCCATAGGTTCTCTGCGTAAAATGGGACTGCTGGTTACTCGCGGGCATGTATTAGAGAGTTTGGCACAGTGCACGGCCGTCTACTTTGATAAAACCGGCACACTGACCACCGGCAAACTGACGTTGCGTGAGACCACCCCTCTCTGTGAGCAGTCCGTTGATGAGCTCAATCAACTAGCGGCAGCAATTGAGAGCCGCTCAGAGCACCCCATCGCGTCCGCTTTTGCTCCCTACTTTGAATACTCTGTTGAAGAGGCCACTAACCATGTGGGTAGAGGCGTAGAGGGAACGATTAACGGAAACACCTATCGTATTGGTAAACCCGGGTTTGTATCCGAACTCTTTGGAAACCAACCTCCCACTCACCCAGAAGGGACAGGGATTTTTCTTCTGATGGGTAATAGCTCCGGCCCTCTCGCCTGGTTTTCGATTGACGATCAACTTCGACCTGAGGCTATTGAAGCGGTTAAGCAGATCCAAGCATTGGGATTACCTGTTGGCATGCTAACCGGTGATCGCGAAGCGAATGCACAACGCATCGCCTCTGAGTTAGGGATCGATCATGTTGAAGCGCACTTGTCGCCAGAAGATAAGCTAGCTCGTGTAAAGGCGATGCAAAACAACGGTGAACGCATCCTGATGATTGGCGATGGTATCAACGACATTCCCGTTCTGTCCGGTGCGCAGACCTCTATTGCGATGAACGGCGCGACAGACCTTGCCAAAACATCCTCTGATGCTGTGTTGGTCAGCTCTGATCTAAGACGCATCCCTGGCTCCCTTAACATGGCTCGTAAAACACGAAACATCATTCGTCAAAATATTGGCTGGGCTTTGTTATACAACCTAATCGCGCTACCCTTAGCAGCAAGTGGTTTTATTGCCCCCTGGATGGCGGCTATTGGCATGTCCCTTAGCTCGCTGATTGTTGTCGGCAATGCCCTTCGTCTAACCAAACAGCTGTAGGTTTTTATGGAAATCGTCTATTTACTTATCCCTGTCGCGATCATCTTGGTAGCCTTTGCGACCTGGGCTTTCTTCTACAGCGTTAATTCTGGTCAATTTGATGACCTAGAGTCCCCTGCTCATCGCATTCTATACGACGATGATGAAGATATGATTCCTGAAGACGCGCGCGTCAAAAAAGAGCCTGAAGCTCCATCCTCTGAAACACCAAAAGATTGAGCATGCTGCCCGCCTCTCTTAGCTTCACCTCGGCATTCATCATTGGCCTTCTTGGCACAACACACTGCCTAGCCATGTGTGGTGGACTTGCCTCGAGTCTCAGTATAGGTGGAACAGGTCGAGCCAACTCCCTATTAGGTCTGTTTAGCTACAATCTTGGACGTATCGCTAGCTACTGTGCAGCGGGTGCCATTCTTGGTCTGTTAGGTGCAACCCTACAACAGACAGAGATAGCCTTTGCGCTACGCTGGATTGCAGGCCTTCTACTGATCAGCATGGGCCTCTACATCGCACAGTGGTGGTTTGGCCTAACGAAACTGGAACAGGCTGGCTCGCTATTGTGGAAACAGATAGCGCCTCTTCTTAAACCCTTTATGCCTGCCGACACCCCGTTTAAAGCCTTAGTACTGGGCATTGGCTGGGGCTGGCTACCTTGCGGTCTGGTCTACAGCACCTTAATCTGGTCATCGGCCGCCGGTAGCGTTGCAGAGAGCACTCTACTCATGCTGGGCTTTGGCTTGGGCACTTTGCCAGCCATGCTCGCCACTGGGCTACTGGCTAAACAACTACGCGAGCTGGTCGCCCACACATTGGTGCGCAAACTCTCGGGGCTACTGTTGATACTGATGGGCATTTGGACACTGCTAAGCGCGTAGCGGTTGACCCGTATCAACACATAACTCCCTATTATTGCTTAATATTCTGACATCTGAAGATTAAGGAATATTACTGTGCTGCAACAGACCAACATCCAGTGGGATACCGACCTGATTCGCCGTTATGATTTAGCAGGTCCTCGCTACACCTCTTACCCAACCGCACTGCAATTTACTGACACCCCAGACAGTGTCAAAACGCTCTCTAAAGCGATCAGTGAGCGCGACAGTCGTAAGCCTTTATCACTCTATATTCACATCCCCTTCTGTGCGCACGTCTGCTACTACTGCGGATGCAACAAGGTGGTCACAAAAGATCGCTCCCGTGCAGAACCCTACCTTCAGACGCTGTTAAAAGAGATTAAACTGCGTAGCACTGAACTGGGCAGTGACGTTCAAGTGGATCAGCTTCACTGGGGCGGCGGCACACCCACCTTCATTGATGATGAGCAGACCGCTCGTTTAATGCAGGCGCTAAAAGAGGCCTTTAAACTGCGTGATGACGATCAAGGTGACTACGCCATTGAGATCGATCCTCGTGAAATGACTAAAGACCGCTTAAAGCTGCTGCGTGAATTGGGTTTCAACCGCATCAGCATAGGGGTTCAGGATGTTAACGAAGCGGTTCAAATCAAGGTAAACCGCGTGCAATCCCTAGAGATGACAACGGACCTGCTTAAAGAGGCGCGTGAACTGGGCTTTCGCTCAATCAACGTTGATCTAATCTATGGCTTGCCGCTGCAAACTGAAGAGAGCTTTGCCGAGACCTTGGACCGAATTCTAGAGCTACGACCCGATCGTCTCTCGGTATTTAACTATGCTCACCTACCCGAGCGCTTTAAACCACAGCGTCGTATCAATGCCGATGAGTTACCCGACGCGCTCACTAAACTTGCGATTCACCATCAAAGTATTGAGAAGCTGACGGCAGCGGGCTACCGCAACATTGGTATGGATCACTTTGCTCTGCCAGACGACACACTGACACAACACCAAGATGATGGAACGCTGCACCGTAACTTCCAGGGCTATACCACTCACTCACAGTGTGACTTGATTGGTTTGGGCGTCTCATCGATTAGTCAGATTGGCGATTACTACCTACAGAACAGCCCTAACATTGAGCGCTACACGCAAGATATTGAATCTCAGGGCTCAGCATTAACCAAAGAGTACTGCCTCAATGAGGATGACAAAATTCGCAGAGCGGTGATTACCCGCCTGATCTGTGACTTCCAACTCGATTTTGCCGATCAATCCAAAGCGCTCAATATCGACTTTAAAGAGTATTTTGCTAACGAATTAAAACTGCTTGAGCCGATGGCACAGGATGGCCTGATTCATTTAAGAGAGGATGGAATGGATGTCACCGCCGCTGGGCGTTTGTTGATTCGTCGAATCTGCATGACCTTTGATGCCTATATCGATCACTCAGAACAGCGATTTTCTAAAATCATCTAATCCGATTTTGCACAGTAAATTTCACTAAAAGTGGACCGTTAAAAAGTCCACTTTTTTATCTAAATTGACTTGGGTCAATAAAGCGCTTTTGGATATACTGTCAGGCAACTAAGGAGCCCTTATGTCTGACACCAAAAACATCAAACTCGCCAGCATCGGCCAGGTAAGCTGTAACACCTGCAGCTTGAGTACACTCTGCTTGCCTGTCTCTCTAAACGACGAAGAGGCGCTTCGCCTCGACGATATCGTTGATAAGAGCAAACCACTTCACAAGGGCGACTTCCTGTTTAGACAGGGTGAAGAGTTCACGTCACTGTTCGCCATTCGTGCGGGGTCGTTAAAAACTTACTCTGTAAACCCTGAGGGAGAAGAGCAGATCAACGGTTTCTACTTCCCAGGTGAACTGGTTGGCCTAGCCGGATTCGATTCAGGCAGCTACCCAATGTCGGCTAAGATGCTTGAGACGACCACTGTCTGTGAGATCCCTTTCTCACGCTTGGACGATCTGGCAGGTCAAATGCCAGAGCTGCGTCGTTCTGTGATGCGCTCTATGAGCCACGAGATCAGCGATGACCAACAGATGATGATGCTGCTCTCTAAAAAGACGGCGGAACAACGTATCGCAACCTTTATTTTCAAGCTGTCGCAACGTTATGCCCTGCGTGGCTACTCTGCACAATCCTTCCGACTTTCGATGTCACGTAACGAAATAGGCAACTACCTTGGCCTAGCGGTCGAGACGGTCAGTCGAATCTTTACACGCTTCTCTTCACAAGAGCTGATTCGTGTTGAAGGTAAAGAGCTGGAAATTCTTGATCAAGCAGCGCTGCTGGATGCGGCTGGTGAAGCACCCAGCCCAGAGTGCAATCAACACCACGGTTAAATAAGGATCTTTAATGTCTTACGACGAGCACTATGTAAAATCGGTTGTCCGCTCTATTCCAGATTGGCCAGAGCCTGGCATTCTGTTCCGTGATATTACGCCGATTTTTCAAGATCCACGTGCCTCTCGCATGGTCGCAAACGCCTTTATTGATCGTTACATGCAGATGGATATTACCCACATAGCCTGTATCGATGCTCGAGGTTTTCTATTTGGTGCGATTATTGCGCACCAGCTGAACAAGCCTCTGATTTTGGTTCGTAAAAAAGGCAAGTTGCCCGGTGAAACGATTCACCAAGACTATACGCTAGAGTACGGCACAGCCTCCGTGGAGATTCAGAAGGATGCCGTTACCGCTGGCGACAAAGTGGTATTGATCGATGACCTTATTGCCACTGGGGGCACAGCACTGGCGGCCTGCACACTGATCAACGGTCTAGGGGCTAGCGTTGTTGAGGTAGCAGCGCTGATTGACCTGCCAGACCTTAACGGATCACAAAAAATCCAAGACACCGGCGTCCCCGTATACTGCTTACTGGCCTACGACGGTCTCTAATAGAAACCGAGGTTTAGCCACCTCGGTTTTTTTATACCTAGAAACGATAAAAATTTTAAGTTTAATGGAGTTTTAAATGCTTCGACTATCGACCACCCTACTCGCTGCATCACTTATGGCAGCAACTGCACAGGCTGAACAGGTTCAGATTCCTTTTGAGGGTTTAACACTCAACGGCAATCTTGAACTGGCTGCTGATAAATCCTTAGCAGACGGTGTCCTAATGCTGACGCACGGCACCCTGGCTCACAACGAGATGGAGATCATCAGCTACGTGCAGGAACAGATGGTCGATTACGGCATCTCTACTTTAGCCATCAACCTAAGTTATGGATTGGATAACCGCGAATCAGCGATGTACGACTGTACCGTTCCGGCTCAACACACCATGCAGCAAGCACTGGCTGAAATGGATGCTTGGCAGACTTGGCTGGATGGACAGGGCGCAGGCGATCGTTGGGTAATGGGTCACTCACGTGGCGGCAACCAGACGGCTCAATTTGCTGCAGCTAACCAAGATAAGATCAAAGGCCAAGTTCTATTAGCACCTGCAACTTGGGACTACGGCAAGACGTTAGAGGGTTATGGCAAACGCTATGAAACGCCCATCGAGCCGATTCTAGAGAAAGCTAAGGGCATGGACCCTAAAGCGATAATCGATGGCATCAGCGTCATCTACTGTGAGAACAGCGGTGCGTCGGCTGAAGCCGTCCTAAGCTACTACGGCAACTACCCAGAGTACGACACACCCACAGTGTTAAAAGAGACGAACATCCCTACTCTAGTCATCGCAGGCAGCTTGGATACCGTGGTTGCAGATCTTCCTGAAAAGATGGAAAGTATCGACAAAGAGAACATTGAACTAGTAGTCGTTGAGGATGCAGATCACTTCTTCTTAGATCTGTTTGCCGACGAGGCGGTGGAATATGCGGTCGATTTTATCGAAAACCTGTAGCGCACTTCTTCTCAGCTTGGGCCTTATGATAAGCGCCCAAGCCGAGGTAAAGCTTGAGACAGCTACGGATCTTCAGTCGCTTGGTAAAGCGAACCCTAACGAAGTAATTGTTCTGTTGGTCTCTCAGGATGGCTGTGCCTTCTGTGTTACCGTCAAAGAGGATTTCCTAAAACCTCTTTTACAAACGAACGATGCACCCCCTATTCAGGTACTGGATCTGAGCAACCCTACTCCCGTTATCAACTTTGATGGCTCAACGGGCTCGGCTGAACAGGTTGCTAAAAGCTTGGGTGGACGCTTCACCCCGACCATTCTATTTGTCGATGCAAAGGGCGAGACTCGCGCTAAAAAGATCGTCGGTGTGAACACGCCAGAGTTCTACGGTTACTACATCGATGAAGCGATTAAATCGGCTCGTAACAGTTTTTAAGCTCAGAAACTAACCGCAAGCAGAGGGCTCTCTGCTTGCATCCCTTCTATCAGAGCAACATAATAGCGCCCCTTCACCTAATCCGCATTTAGAGGTTTTATGCTCTGGTTTCGTAACGCTATTTGGTACCGTTTTTCTCCCAGTGATTCATTCAATGAAGCCGCACTGATGGAGGCGCTAGAAGCCAGACCCTTCGTACCCTGCAAAGGCGCAGAACCACGTTCAGTGGGTTGGGGTAAAGTGGCGCCAGGTGTCATCGATCTACCGGTACTGACCAGTCACGGCTTTCACCTTATCTCACTGCGAGAAGAGGAGAAGATCCTACCCTCGAGCGTGATCAAAGATCAGCTCAACGAGAAGGTAGAACAGATAGAGGCGACCGAAGATCGTAAGGTCTACCGTAAAGAGAAGGTGCAGCTTAAGGACGAGATCACTCTGACACTGCTACCACGCGCATTTACACACCGTAAAACCACACGTGCTCTTATTGCGCCTCACCATAAACTACTGATTGTGGAAGGCAGCAGCTTTAAGCGCGCAGAAGAGCTGCTAAGCACACTGCGTGAAGATCTAGGGTCACTATCGGTAAAACTGACCTCGACCGCGCTTCCTGCCAACAAAGTATTCAGCGACTGGCTACTAGAGAACCGTGATCTACCCCGTGCACTTGAACTGGGTGCTGTCACCGAGTTTACCGATCCTCTAGAGACCAGCAGCCAGATCAAGATTAAAGGCCAAAACCTGACAGATAAAGAGATCCAAGCGCACCTTAGCGGAGGCATGTTAGCAGAGCGCCTAGAACTGGTGTGGCGTGATCAATTGCAGTTTGTCATGCACTCGGATCTAACCCTGCACTCGATTAAAATGACGGATCAGTACCAAGAGCAACAGAGCGACCGCGAGCAAGAGGACGAAGCACTGGCACTGGATGCTGATCTAGCCCTGTTGGGCATTGAATTTACCCGCCTACTCCCTGAGCTTTTGGAAGCCCTGGGCGGTGAGGCAGAAGAGGCTTAATTTTGGCAAAGACCTACTCCGTAAAAGAGATCTTCTACACCCTACAAGGCGAAGGCTTTCACGCAGGACGCCCTGCGGTGTTCTGTCGCTTTACCGGTTGTAATCTTTGGAGTGGTCGTGAAGCCGATCGAGTGGCTGCAGTCTGCCAATTCTGTGATACCGATTTCGTGGGTACGGATGGTCAAAACGGCGGCAAGTTCACCTCCGCCGAAGCCCTGGCACAAAGGATCGCTAGCTTCTGGCCAGATCCTAAGCAAGGACAACCCTTTGTCGTCATCACCGGGGGCGAGCCTGCCCTGCAGATGGACAGCGATCTGATCGATGCTCTACATAACCAAGGGTTTGAGATCGCCATTGAGACCAACGGCACCCTACCGCTTCCAAACGGAATCGATTGGGTCTGTGTCAGCCCCAAAGGGAGCTCCGAGATTCTTCTTTTAGAGGGCCACGAGTTGAAGCTGGTCTACCCGCAAAAAGAGCTCAGAGCACAGCCAGAACAGTTCCAAAATCTAAGCTTCGAACACTTCTACATCCAACCCCTGGATGACCAAAACGCGCTTGAAAATCGTGCACGTTGTATCGAATATTGTATGCAAAATCCTCAATGGAAATTGAGCATTCAGACCCACAAAATCCTTGACATCGACTGATCGTTTTTAACCTTTAATTCTCTAAAATCGACCACCCCAGTAACCATGGGGGCTAGCAAAGTGTGCTCACATTATCTGTGGATAACCCTGTGCACAGAGTCATCAAAGGTGAACTAAAGCGTCATTAAAAGGTAAAAGCAGAAAATTGGTTAAAATTTAACCAATACCATTAAGCCTATAATAAACAATAACTTACATTGGCAATGTAATCTTAAATTGTCTATTTTGGGCCTAACTTGATCATAATGTCGAAAATAGAACTTAAGTTAGTACTTTGGCGACACTGATGCAGAATTATGTTATTTCAAACTAAGTTTGATACTGGTATCAACATGATTTGAATTTAAAACTGTGCATTGGAGAAGGCTGTGGATATATATTAGTGCAATCTAATATTTAAATTCAAATTAAGCTTGATATTCAAATTATAATGACAAGGATCTGGGGTTTACTGATACGGACTTACTCTTCCTAGAACTAAACTAAAGCCTTGATGAATCCCTTTGCTCTCATACTAGTAACATCACTTAGATTTATCGATCCACTATTCTTAGCAAACGATCAAGCTGATACTTCGGAAGCAACTTTTCTAACCAGTAAAGGGCCTTTGTAGGAGGGGTAATAAAGTAATTCGCTTTGGGTTTTCGTGCATTGATGGCATGGTCTAGCGCTTTAAAAACGTATTCTTGTGGGTAGTTTCCAGTGCTCTCATGATCAGGCTTATTTAGGCGTGGTAACACAGTTTCATTGTAAATATCTTTGTTAACAGAGTGCTCGACATTCACATACTTCAATAAGGCTTTTAAAGCATTCGCTCTGAATCGACTCTCTACTGGACCTGTATTAAGGAGACTGAACTCTATTCCGCTGCCTTTCATCTCAACTCGCATCGACTGAACCATGCCTTCAAGGGCGTACTTACTGGCGACATAGGCTCCACGACACGCCATACCAACAAACCCTAGTACAGAACTGTGAATGACAATTCGCCCCTCTCCTTGTTGTCTCATGTGAGGGATGGCAAGCGTATTGAGATGGTGCAATCCGAAAACATTTACTTTGAACTGTTCTTCAAACGCTTCGACGGGTAGGTCTTCTACGAAGCCTGCTTGGCCAAACCCTGCATTTTGAAATAGAACGTCGATACGATTATCCAAGAGTTCTAACGCTGCATTAAAGCCACTCTGAATGCTTCTATAATCAGACATCTCGATGAAGACTGTAGGAATACCTTTTAATGCTAACTCTTCAGCATCTTCATTGTTTCGTATGGTCCCAACAACGTTATGACCCAGCTCTCTTAAACGTAAAGCACAGTAGTAACCGATTCCACCAGGGGATACACCGGTGATTAAAATATGTTTCATGAATTATCATCAATTAGCTGGTATGTAGCGCTTCTGGGGCCACCAATGCGCTTTATAAGACCAATATCTTCAAGCTTTTTAAGTGATTTAAAGAATTGAGAGCGAGAAACCTCTATTTCCTGCTTTCTTGTTAACTCTTCAAACTTTTCATGACTGAGCGTCGCTTGAGAACTCTTTTGATCAAGGGCATCCCATAACTTAACGAGCACTATTCGATCGGAGTCGGTCAAACTGCCTAACCCAAGGTCATTTGCAGCTGAATCCATTTGGCGGATTAGTTGAAGAAAAAAATTAAGCTTACCCAAAAATTACTCCAAAGTATGAAATTTCTGTAAGTGTACTTATTCTAGGGAAGCTGCGAATAGGTCCTGCGATTTAGGTATCGAGCGAAGCTTTGAGCTGACCGCCTAACTTTTGAACACCAAATTTCCAATTCTCCCCAATTTTCGGCCGGATTTCGACCCTATTTCGGGCGATTCCCGGATTTCAGACAGATCTTGGCTGTCGTCGCAACATTTGGTCTACTTTAAACAGGTTTGCCAAGGTGAATAGCATGGCTAACTGAGAGTCATTTTTCATCAGTCCTTTATAGCGTGCTTTGATAAAGCCAAACTGACATTTGATGATCCGAAACGGATGCTCTACCTTTGCCCGGATGCTGGCTTTTAAGTATTCGATGTTAATAATGGTTTTGTTCTTACGAGGATGCTTTTTCAGGGCTCGCACCTTGCCGGGACGCTCGGCAATTAGCCATTCTACATTCGAGTCTTTCAGTTCTTCCCGCTTCTCTGCGCCCTGATAACCAGCATCACCAGAGATGAATTCCTCGTCGCCGTGCAACAGGTTTTTCAACTGATTCAGATCATGTTCATTGGCGGCAGTAGTCACCAGCGTATGGGTTAAGCCGCTCTTGGCATCCACGCCAATATGGGCTTTCATGCCGAAGTGCCATTCGTTGCCTTTCTTGGTCTGATGCATATCCGGGTCACGTTGCTTGTCTTTGTTCTTGGTGGAGCTAGGCGCTTCAATAATCGTCGCATCCACCAACGTGCCCTGTGTCATCATCACACCACAATCCGACAGCCATTGGTTGACGGTTTTAAATAACTTGCGCGTGAGTGTGTGTTTTTCCAGTAAGTGCCGGAAATTCATGATGGTGGTGCGGTCAGGAATGGCCTTATCCAGTGACAGTTGTGCAAACTGGCGCATTGAAGTAATCTCGTACAGCGCGTCCTCCATGGCTTCATCACCAAGACTGTACCACTGCTGCATACAGTGAATGCGGAACATGGTTTCCAGCGGATACGGACGGCGACCATTACCCGCCTTGGGGTAGAAAGGGTCTATTACATCCAGCAATTGAGACCACGGTAGCAGGTTATCCATTCGGGATAAAAATATCTCTTTACGAGTCTGACGGCGTTTGCTGGAAAACTCGCTATCGGCAAAGGTGAACTGGTGGCTCATGGAACATTGGTTCCTGCTGGATTGCTATGTCACTATGATCTCACATCAGGAACTTATTCGCATCTTCCTTAGATGGCACTGTGTTGAGTTAGATTGAATTTAACCAGTTCAATGCTTCAAGTTCATCTGAAAACTGTTTTACTCTATATTGAGTAAGTTGGACATTATCTTTGATTGCAGGATAGATACCATTTTGAGGTTCATTATCGAGTATTGCAATTGCAGCGTGTTTGAATTTTAGTTCTGATGTTACAAATCTCGCGAAAATAGTTTGTTCAACTTTTGAAGCTTTTAAATTGGCTAATCGATAATCAATGAGTAACTTATAAATGGCTTTTTGTTTGTAATCAGTAATTATTGTTTGAAAGATTTGAGTGCGTTCATCGAAGTCTATCTCTCCTTCATATACCACCATTATAATGTGAGAATTATCAATTTTTGATATATGGTGTGGCATAACAAAGTTTACTCTATACAAGGCTCATTCATAGGGTTGATTATAGATTAATATGCCAGTGAATCGCTACCAATAACTTAGACACTTCCCAGCCTTTCTTGGTAACGGTTTTCATACTCTACTGGTGACAGCAGATTATTGGAACCATGTTTTCTTTTGCAGTTATAAAACATCTCGATGTATTCAAAGATATCGCTTCTGGCATCGTCTCTTGTTGAGTAGATTTTTCGCTTGATGCGTTCACGTTTCAGTAGTTGGAAGAAACTCTCAGCAACAGCATTGTCGTGACAGTTTCCTCGTCTGCTCATGCTACCTTCCAGGCCATTAGCTTTGAGGAATGCTTGCCAATCATGGCTGGTGTACTGGCTTCCCTGGTCGGAATGCACCATCACTTGTTGTTTAGGATTACGCCGCCAGACAGCCATCAGCAGCGCATTCAGCACAATGTCTTTGGTAATGCGTGACTGCATTGACCAGCCAATCACTTTGCGTGAGAACAAATCCACGACCACTGCCAGATATAACCAACCTTCGTGAGTGCGGATATGTGTAATATCCGTTACCCAGGCTTCATCTGGCGCCGTAGGATTAAACTGACGCTGCAACCGGTTGGGAACAACAATGTGACTCTCACCACCACGATGACGTGGCCTGCGATAGCCCACCTGAGCCTTCAGATCTTCTGAGCATTACTTCAAACAGCTACGTATGATAATAGATTCCCCGTTTAACACGCTATTTACTCTCTATTGCATATCGACTCAAAATTAGTGCAACAATGTTCTTGGCAATATTCTTTTTAGCCTCGTCACTTAGCGCATCTTCAATTTTAAAAAGCTGTGGCCAGAAACACTGCCCTTTTACCAAACTGTCTATTTCATTCACCACGTATTTAACATCATCAAAAGCCAATCTGCCATCAGCCTTTGCATCATTGAGCCATCGATGCATGGCCGTTTCCTGAGCTTTTAACTGCGCTACTTCGTCTTTGAGTTTATCAGGTTCATAAAAGAAGTAGCCAATCGCTACACGGGCTAAATCAAGATGACTTTCACTTACCATAAACTCGATGTCTTTGAGAATGATGCTTTGCAGCTGTGTATCGAGAGGTTCGTTAGGTAAGTAATGCGCTGTGATATTCATTATGGCACTTTGCCACTGCTCGGTGACAAGATGCATAACTAAATCTTCTTTCGTAGAAAAGTGATTATACACAGTACGCTTAGACACATTAGCCAACTCAGCAAGCTTATCCATGCTAGTACCTTTCACGCCAAATTCTTGAAACGCTTGCGTCGCTGCTTGAATAATCGCTTCGCGTTTTAAGTCGCTAAGGGTTCGTGTATTGCCAGCCATTGGTCTACTCTCTTAATCATATAAAACTTCTTTTTACACCGACCAGTTTACTTTTCAATGCAGATGAACCATAATGCACTCGCCAGTTTACTTTTGTATTAACATACTATAAGGCGCACAATGTTTGCAACGTAGGTTGTTTTTAAATGCAACGATACTGGTTATCTATGTTCAACATATTACTAATGGATGGCATACGACTATGTCCTTGAAACACTACTCACATACTCTAGCGCTAAGTCTCTTTTCTATTTTTATTTTCACCGCTTGCTCACCTGAAAAAGCTCAGCAGCAACAATCGGAGGTAGTGCGGCATGTGAAGTTTGCTGAAGTCTCACCTATTCCCAATTTTGACGAATTTACGTTTCCTGCCGTCGTATCTGCTGTGAAAACTGTTGATTTGAGTTTTGAAGTCTCTGGCCGATTAATACAAACCGATTTAGTTACCGGCAGTGATATCACTAAAGGCAAGCTGCTTGCCACAATAGACAGAAAGCCCTTTGAGCGCAGAGTTGAAGAGTCTAAAACCAGATTAGAACAAGCAAAACGAGAACTCGATAGAATTGAAAAAATGTTCGCACAAAATTTGGTATCTCAAAGCGCACTGGATTCGGCAAAAACATCCTATGAATTATCTGTTATTGACCTTAAAAACGCAGAACAAGACTTAAGTTATACTCGGCTTTACGCGCCATTTGATGCGAAAGTATCCCAACGTCTTGTAGAAAATAACAGTTTTGTAAAATCAGGGACTGCTATCGCCCGTTTGCAAGATGTGTCGAAAATCTACTTTAATATCAATGTGCCAGAGCGCTTACTTACCGCCAACATAGGGCGTGGCATTAAGCAAGCGAGTGCCACATTGGCGACAAACCGCAGTCAGTGGTACCCAGTAACTTATGTTGAGCATTCCACACAACCGGACCCCGTATCTCAAACCTACGAAGTAGTATTCGCCATGGAGCCTCGAAAAGAATTACCACTCACTCCTGGTGCTCGAGCAGTGGTTAAAGTAAGCCTTCAAGGTAGTTTATATTCCGACGGCTTAGTCGTGCCAGTGAAAGCACTAGTCGGTGATGAGAACGATGGCTTTGCCGTTTGGGTACTTGATGACAGTCTACAAACAGTGAAACAACACAGCGTTGATGTCAAACATATCGAGGGGGATATTGCTGTAGTAGAAGGGCCAATTTCACTTGGTCAAAAGGTGGTTGCCGCTGGAGCAGCACAAATGCGAGAAAACATGAAAGTGCTTCCGTATAAGGGAGAAAAATAAACCATGGATATCGCCCGCTTTTCAATCGACAAACCCGTAAATGTTTGGCTGATGGTCATCATACTGCTACTAGGTGGTGTGCTGGCTATGACCAAAATTGGTCGACTTGAAGACCCTGCTTTTACCATCAAACAAGTTAAGATATACACTGCTTATCCTGGCGCTAGCGCGGAAAAAGTTGAACGTGAAATCACAGAACGTTTAGAAATCGCTATTCAACAAATGCCCCAATTAAAAGAAGTGACTTCAATATCTTCTCCAGGGCGTTCTGAAATTACCGTAGAGGTAAAGAGTACTTACGATAGTGATGTGTTACCTCAAATTTGGGACGAATTGAGGAAGCGCCTTCACGACACCGCCAGTTCGCTGCCCACGGGCGCTCAAGACCCCGTAGTATTTGATGACTTCGGTGATGTTTATGGGCTTTATTACGCTCTCAGCGCTCCAGATTTCGACACCCATGAGTTACGTGAGTTTGCCCGAATTATTCGTCGAGATTTACTTACCACTGAAGGTGTGGCAAAGGTCAACGTAACCGGTATTCAAAAAGAGCAAATTGTTGCTTACATCAACCCATATCAACTCGCTGGGTTGGGTATTTCTTTCCCAGATTTGACCTCATTGTTCCAAGACAATCTTCGACCATTCAATGGTGGGCGCGTAAAGGTGGATGAAAAAAACGTGCGCTTGATTGTCAAGCGTGCACCAGACAGATTAGATGAAATTTCAAATCTATCACTGGTGATCCCTGGTACAAACCGTTCTTTGCGTGTTGCTGATGTTGCGACCTTAAAACTCGAACCTGCTGATATTCAGCCTGTATTAGTGCGATATAACGGTGCAGAAGCCCTTACGCTAAGTGTGTCAGCATTAACGGATGTGAACATCGTAGATGTCGGCGAGCGAGTAAATGCAAAAGTGGAGGCCCTGCTCAAACAACTTCCAGTTGGTATTACCCTGACTCCCATTTACGATCAAGCCTCAGTAGTTGATGATTCGGTGGACGGCTTTATCAATAACCTTGTGATGTCTGTGGCCGTGGTAACATTAACCTTGTGTTTATTCATGGGATGGCGCTCTGGGGTTGTGGTAGGCACTGTATTACTTGTTACCGTACTCGGTACCATCCTCATCATGTGGTTGATGGATATTCAGCTTCAGCGTATTTCATTAGGGGCAATGGTCATCGCCATGGGTATGCTGGTCGATAATGCAATAGTGGTAGCAGAAGGCATGATGCTGCGAATGGCAACAGGTGCCTCAGCAAAAGATGCAGCCAGCTTCATTGTTAAGCGCACACAATGGCCGTTATTAGGCGCAACCATAATAGGTATTGCCGCCTTCTCTGGCATTGGTTTATCTAACGATGCAACCGGCGAGTTCCTTTATTCATTGTTTGCCGTAGTGTTGGTTTCATTGATGATCAGCTGGATACTTGCCGTAACGTTGGTCCCCGTATTAGGCGCACATTTTTATCGCAAGGGCATGTCGCAATCACAAAGTGATGCGCCCTCCGCTGCACAACAGTGGTTTAAACACACACTTATCGGCGCACTGAAACTGCGTTGGGTAACCATTGCAGCACTCCTCGTTATTACCATTGTTGCCTATGGCAGTTTTGGTATGGTCAAACAAGGGTTCTTTCCACCATCAAATGCACCGGTATTTTTTGTGCACTATTGGGGGCCCCAAGACCGCGACATTCGCGCGACAGAGCAAATTGCCAAAGAAGCAGAGAAACGTATTTTAGCGCTGGATAATGTCAGTGCCGTAACCACATTTATTGGGCAAGGTGCTGATAGATTTACGCTGACATACGCGCCAAAAAGCGCTAATGAAAACTATGCATTCTTTATGGTCCGTGCCAGCGAATTAGAGCACATTCCTGCCATTCAACGTGCATTAACCAGCAAGCTAAGTGATTTGGATTTAGATGCCAATTTCTATATGGAGCGCATGCAATTTGGTCCAGGCTCAGGCGCTAAACTCGAAGCGCGTTTCTCAGGTCCAGATACTGAAGTGTTACGCCAACTAGCAGAAGAAGCCAAAGCCCGTTTATTTGAAGATGGTCAGGTGATTGATGTTCGTCATAACTGGCGAGAGAAAGGGTTTGCAATAAACACACAGTTCGACAACTACAATGCGGGAATTGCTGGGGTTTCGCATTCAGATTTTAGTCAAACCGTACAGTACGCAAGCAGTGGTGTGAAACTGGGCACCGTGCAAGATGGTGATTATGCCTATAATATCATGGCAAAAATGGGGAACGCCGATGACACGGCTCTTCAGTCTATTCGCGAGTCTCAAGTATGGTCTTCTCAGCAACGTCAGTATATTCCTTTTACCCAGGTATCACATGGCTTAGACCTTATGACTGAAGAGCTGCGCATTCATCGCAAAGATCGCCTGCGCACCATAACCGTTGAAGCAGAGCCTGGCGAACATGAAACCGCAGGCAAAGCGCTGGCGCGTATTCGCCCGTTAATTGAAGATATTGATTTGCCTGCGGGCTACAACCTTGAATGGGGTGGTGAGTTTGAAAGCGCTAGCGAAGCTCAACAGGCCTTAGGTGCAGGTTTACCCGCTGGTTTCTTAGTGATGTTCATTATCTCGGTGTTATTGTTTGGCCACGTACGCCAACCGCTTATTATATGGCTGGTTGTCCCCATGGCGGTAGTAGGTGTAGTCACGGGCTTGTTGTCTACTGATATGCCATTCGGCTTTATGTCGCTACTGGGCTTTTTGAGTTTATTCGGGATGCTGATTAAAAATGCCATAGTACTTATTGAAGAAATTGATCTTCAAATTGAAGAAGGATTGGCAATAAAAAGCGCCATCGTTGAAGCCACACTAAGCCGCGTCAGACCCGTAGCACTTGCGGCCGTGACAACTATATTGGGGATGGCTCCATTGTTGTTTGATGCTTTTTTTGCCGATATGGCTGTGACCATAATGGGCGGACTCACATTCGCGACAATTCTAACGCTTATTGCCGTTCCCGTTTTATATAGCCTGCTATTTAAAGTAAGTTATAGAAAAGCCTAGCAGCTTCTGAATAAATGTAACGTTAATTTGGCGCTTGCTCGATACGCTCTATCACCTTTGATAAAACGCTCGTCAAAGGTGCTAGCGCCATTTTAGCGTTTTGCTTCTACCCTTTTCTGCATAAACTTCATCACATTTCGCCACGACACTATACCCACTGGGTGATAATGTATGTCGACTATGGGTATGCACGATATCTTATTGTTATTGAACAATTCGATGGCAGTAAAAACGGAATCCTCCGGGGTTAAGGTGATGACTTCTCGGGTCATGATTTGATGGGCACGCTTATCTAAATGTTGCTCTGTCTCGCACTCGCTCACCAACGGTATCAATAAACGGACTTATCGCTTTTAAAAAATCGCGATCTGAAATGATTCCGGTAAGTACATTGTCATGTACCACGAGTAAATGATGAAATCCCGTTGCCGAAAATAGCTCTCTAAGCGACTGTAAGCTGTCATCCATGTGAACACTCACTACGCGCTTAGACATTATGTTCGCTATGCCCCTAGAAGTCGAAATTAAGTTCCGATCTTTCTTTTTGCTTGTAGCGGGGAGGTATTGATTTTATCGCACTCCAATTTAAGAGATCTTCCTTATCGTCAGTAAGAAGTTTGTCTGCAATTTGTGCCAAATCAATTCCGATAGCACTATACGAAGAGATGTTAACGAAACGTTGAAATGACTTATCAACTCCTCCCAGAACTTTATTTTCAGCCATAAGGGTATAAGGGTTCTTTGTCTTTGTTTCCAAATACGGAACCTCATGCTCTACGATCCTAGATACTTTGAGTATCTTGAAAGTCTGATCATTCGAAAGAGTGTCGAAGAATTCAGGTGCTATATTACTGTGATCAATCGCTATCGATTCAATTGCATACTGCTCAACCCAGTCCGAGAAATTTGCAGCACTCATATCGGCGGAATACATTTTTCGATCACTAAGCAGCTTATACATGATCTTCCAAAGATCATTCTTACTGTCTGACAACAATTCTAAAGGTAAGATTCTATTAGGTAGACTCTTATACTTCCTAGATAACAGATCAAATGCATCAATGAATCGCTCCCAGCGATCACTTTCATTCACCTTATCTCTTACAGGAATTGCATCAGCTAGTTCCAATGCCCTTGATGTAACAAATCTTAGAAGCGCGTCTTGTACAGGGCTGTATAACGTATACCTCAGCTTAGCTGAGTGCTCTGAGTGTGATAGCTCATCATTTTTTTCGGGGTAGGCTTTCTTGAATAAATGAAATAACGGAGAAGCCATCACAACGTCTTCATTACCAATTTCACTAATTATTTCGTAAGCGTGGATAACTTCGTCTGCTGTGAACAGTTCACTTAAGTTGCCATCAAATTGGTAATCAGTTTTACCAATTCTGTATAGACTAGGTCTTTGAGTTAGATTTAATTTAATATTCTTCATTTGCGGACACCTCTTTTTATTATTATTAATCCGTAATACAAAAATATAATTTTAAAGAAAAAAAAGCAATAATGAATTTTTGTAAAAATTCATGACAAATTTTAAAAATAAAAAGGAGGCTTCCGCCTCCCTATTAAATCAAGCCAACATAAAGTCAACAACTTCTGAAGTTTTCATACCATCTATGAACATTTTCTTAATATTTCGAATCAGATAAGGCGTTTCAGAATCACAAACCACGTAATTATAATTTAACCACTCCATCAGTTCTTCAATATAATAATCAAGATTATTTTCTTCCGAGCTATCTAAATTAAAATCTAAGGTATCATTCTTAGGTAAATAGGCTGCGCTTATTGTTTTAGTAGAGAACGGTGAAATGTGAGAAGCTACTCTCAAGTCATAAAAAGGATTCATCCCTTCATTGATGCACAAAAAGTTTCTGATCGTATCTCTTTGACTGGGCAGCAAAGAATCTGGCTCATGAAGAACAGCAAATAGATCATCTCTCATATCCGCAATTAAGTTATAGCTTGCCTGCAAGGCTTCAGGAGCATACCGAGCAGCATTTACAAGCCAGACATGAATCGATACGAAATACTCTAACTGCTGTAGACGTTCATCACTAGCTAGCAAATGCGCCAAAGAGACCAAGTTGTATCTAATTGATGAAACTACACCGTTTCTAGCTCTAGACTCTCTGATGTTTGATCTAGCGTCTTGTAAAGCCACATTTGAACGCGTGTATCCTATTGAATGATCTAACCTGCCAACATGAAAATGTTTACGTTTGAATTTTCGATTCTTATAAGGTCGGTGAAGAATCATTGAGACAAGATCAATCACATCAAGCTCTACCAACTCTTTGCTGTAATTCATGAAATTATCGAATCCTACATCCCTCACAGCCTGCTTCTTAGAGGAAGCAAACACCCTTTCAAACTCGAGCGGATTAGTTTCTGACAAAACTCTCAAGCCCTGGCTCCAAGCGTTTTGCTGTT
>NZ_WBYQ01000021.1:0-1207 GCF_013282925.1 Marinobacterium sp. xm-g-48 | reverse complement strand
CGTAGACTTCCCCTAAAAGTGCACAAGTCAAAACTAGAGATTTCTGACATCATAAGTCGATGGAGGAGATCCAATGAGAAAGTCAAAATTCAGCGAGAGCAAAATCGTCACTCTGCTTAAAGAAGCTGAGGCTGGTCGCAAGGTGAGTGACATATGCCGTGAACATGGCATCAGCAGCGCAACCTTTTATCAGTGGCGTAGCAAATATGGCGGTATGGAAGCCTCGGACATTAAGAAGCTAAAAGAGCTTCAGGAAGAGAACGAGAAGCTTAAGCGTATGTACGCGGATATGGCATTGGAGAACCAAGCCATCAAGGATCTGCTGGGAAAGCTGTAAAGCCTCCTCAGCGCCGCTGGGCGGCTAATCAGCTAATTGTTGCTGGTAAGTTATCGATCTCAAAAGCGTGCGCTGCAGTCGGGTTGTCACGCAGGGCTTGGTACCGTGAAGACCCTGCGCAGAAGCAACTCGACCGAGATGCTCCGGTTATCGATGCTTTGAACAAGTTGCTCGAGAAACATCCTCGGTGGGGCTTTTGGAAGTACTTCTATAGGCTCCGGAGGCTAGGTTTCGGCTGGAATCACAAACGTGTATGGCGGATCTATTGTGCAATGAACTTGAACCAGAAGAGACGCGCTAAGCGTCGATTGCCAGAGCGGCTTAAAACACCGTTACAAGTACCGTCTATGCCCAATCATACTTGGTCATTCGATTTCATGAGTGACACCTTATATAGCGGACACCGCTACCGAGTTCTCAACGTGATCGATGAAGGTACTCGCGAATGTCTCGACATCACGGTCGGGACATCACTAACCGCCGCGAGGGTTGTTCGGGTGTTGAGTGAGCTAGTGGCAGAGCATAGCTGCCCTCGCAGAATCCGAGTAGATAATGGCGCGGAAATGACATCGTCAATCTTCACGGAGTGGTGCGCCGAGCATGGGATAGAGATCGTCTATATTCAACCTGGAAAACCGAACCAGAATGCCTACATCGAACGATTCAATCGTTCATTTAGGACGGAGATACTAGACGCTAATCTATTCCATTCACTTAATCAGGTTAGAGAGTTGTCATGGGCTTGGCGAATCACTTACAACGAAGAGCGACCACACGAATCGCTTGGAAACGTAACGCCAGCAGAATTTAAAGAATTAGTAACAACAGAAATTTCTAGTAACGAACTGTGCGCTTGACGGGAAGTCTACG
>NZ_WBYQ01000020.1:0-1278 GCF_013282925.1 Marinobacterium sp. xm-g-48 | reverse complement strand
GGGCACCTCGAAAAACCTCCCTCACAGCACCGGTAGCCCTGTGATAGCATCAAGCAACCACTAACACCCGATAGATCAGTACCATGAAGAAGCGTAGCGCAATCAAAAACGACCTCTTTGCCAGCGAACATCACCGTGAAAAGATCGACCGGATCGGCGATCCTCTGGCTGAGATTGAGCAGCACATCAACTTCTCCGCACTGGCCGCTGAAGTTGACTGCATCGCGCCTCGAGTCGAAAGCACTCAGGGTGGGCGACCACCGTACCCGACTGAAACCATGGTGCGCATCCTGGTACTCAAGCGCCTCTATAACCTGTCGGATGAACAGATGGAGTACCAGCTGCTGGACCGAATGAGCTATCAGCGCTTCTGCGGGCTGACCCAAGCCATCAATATTCCGGATCGCACCACGATTTGGCACTTTGAAAATCGCATCGGTGAAGCCGGTGCCCAGGCCCTGTTCGATGGTGTATCGGCGCAACTGTTCAAGCAGGGCTTCATCGCCCGTGGTGGCCAGATCATTGATGCTACTCTGGTGCCAGCGCCCAAGCAGCATAACCGACGCAGTGACAAAGAGCTGCTGGATCAAAATGCCATGCCAGCGGACTGGAAGCCCGCTAAACGGCGGCAGAAGGATACCGATGCCAGCTGGACCAAGAAGCACGGAAAGAGCCATTTTGGCTACAAACTGTCAATCAACGTCGATGCCAAGTACAAGGTGATCCGGCGTTTTCAGTGTGACACTGCCAAAGTGCATGACAGCCAACATTTCGAGGCTGTTCTTGATCGGCACAACACCAGTCAGGACGTCTATGCCGATCGCGGTTACCCCTCGACCGAGCGAGAAGCCTGGCTGAAAGAGCACGGCTATCGCAACCATATTCAGCGCAAAGGCCACCGCCAGAAACCGTTATCGGAGTGCCAGCAACGACGCAATAAGCGGATTGCCAAAACCCGTGCCCGTGTCGAGCATGTGTTCGCCAGCGTCGATCAGATGGGTGGCAAGTTGATCCGCACAGTGGGTCAAGCGAGGGCCAACTTTGCGATGACCATGATGGCTGCCTGCTATAACCTGAAGCGGCTGGTGTACTTCCAGCGGGCCGGGATTAAGGCGTTTTGAGCCGTTGGTGGTGGTTCGGTGTGCCTCATGGGCACACAGAGACCTCCGCTGCAGGTCCAGAGGGCCCCAAAACGAGACGTAATCGATTAAAACTGGAGTCTTGCGGTTAGCTCAGCCCGTTCGGCAACGTATAAGCCGGGTTTTTCGAGGTGCCCTG